>JAFZNE010000035.1 GCA_017553035.1 Lachnospiraceae bacterium | reverse complement strand
TTAAGGGTATTCTTGAAAAATGTATCAATACACACGGAGCAACAATGACCGCTGAGACTCTTGACGCGATCAAGTCTCTGGGTTACAAATATTCAACCCGTGCGGCTATGACGGTTTCCATCTCGGATATGACCGTTCCGCCCGAGAAGAAAGACATCATTGCCGAAGTGGAAGCTACTGTAGACAAGGTTGCTGCCAAGTACCGCCGTGGTATGATGACAGAAGAAGAGCGTTACAAGACCGTTATCGAGATCTGGAAAGATGCGGATGAGCGTATTACCAGAAAGCTGATGGATGGTCTGGACAAATACAACAACATATTCATGATGGCCGACTCCGGTGCCCGTGGTTCCGATAAGCAGATCAAACAGCTTGCCGGTATGCGTGGTCTGATGGCCGATACATCAGGTAAGACCATCGAGCTGCCTATCAAGGCTAACTTCCGTGAAGGTCTTGACGTTCTGGAATACTTCATTTCCGCTCACGGTGCTCGTAAAGGTCTGTCGGATACAGCGCTTCGTACAGCCGACTCGGGTTACCTGACCCGTCGTCTGGTTGACGTATCGCAGGAGATTGTTATCCGTGAGGATGACTGCTGTGAAGGTGCCGAAGAGATACCCGGCATGGTCGTTAAGGCATTTGCCGACGGCAAGGAAGTGATCGAATCTCTGAAGGATCGTATTACCGGCCGTTTCGCCTGCGAAGATATTTATGATGATAAGAAGAATCTGATCGTTGCCAAGAATCACATGATCACACCCCGCCGCGCAGCTGCTATCTGCGAGACAAAGGCGATCAAGGATGCGGGATTCAATGCTTCGGTCAAGATCCGTACAGCACTTACATGCCGTTCACATTCGGGCGTATGCGCGAAGTGCTACGGTGCAAACATGGCATCCGGCGAGCCCGTTCAGGTCGGTGAAGCTGTAGGTATCATTGCCGCACAGTCTATCGGTGAGCCCGGTACACAGCTTACCATGCGTACCTTCCATACCGGTGGTGTTGCAGGTAACGATATTACACAGGGTCTTCCCCGTGTCGAGGAGCTTTTCGAGGCACGTAAGCCGAAGGGACTTGCTATCATTGCCGAGTTCGGCGGTGAAGTTCAGATCAAGGATACCAAGAAGAAGCGTGAGATCGTGATCACTTCGAAGGATCCCGACAAGGCCGAATCGAAGACCTACCTGATCCCTTACGGATCGCGTATCAAGGTTACCGACGGACAGATACTTGAGGCCGGCGATGAGCTGACCGAAGGTTCGGTTAACCCTCATGACATTTTGAAGATCAAGGGCGTTCGTGCCGTTCAGGATTACATGATCCAGGAAGTACAGCGTGTATATCGTCTTCAGGGTGTTGAGATCAATGATAAACATATCGAAGTCATCGTTCGTCAGATGATGAAGAAAGTTCGTATAGAAGAAAGCGGAGATACAGATTATCTGCCCGGCAGCAGCGTTGACCTTCTTGATTATGAAGAGACCAACGAGAAGATGATCGCGGAAGGCAAGAAGCCCGCGGACGGCAAGCAGACAATGCTTGGTATCACCAAGGCTGCACTTGCAACCAACTCCTTCCTGTCGGCTGCATCCTTCCAGGAGACCACCAAGGTTCTGACCGAGGCGGCCAGCCATGGCAAGATCGATCCGCTGATCGGACTTAAGGAAAATGTTATCATCGGTAAGCTCATTCCGGCAGGTACCGGTATGAAGCAGTACCGCAACGTACATCTTTCTACCGATACCAACGAGGAAGAGCAGAAGTACGAGGAATACGAAGGTTACGATCACGGCCAGGATTTCTATCAGGTTGATGATGACAGTGACATGTACGATGCATCCGATGAGGATGATTTCCTCGACGAAGGCGCTTACTATGAAGGCGACGGAGAAGATGAGGATGATGGCATCCGTGATGATGAGTGATCAACAGGTCACACAAAATATTAAAGATAAGGAGGTCTGCAGTTTAACGGCTGCAGACCTTTGTTTAAAGATTAAGGAATAAATAATTTTCACAAGAGGTTTTATAATGCAACACAGTAATAAATCGATGATCAAGAGAGTGATGGCCGGCTGTATTATCCTGGCGATGGTTTTGTCTTCCTGTTCTTCGGGTAAAGATCCGGAAAAAGGAAATGAAAATGAAAACATTACCGCTGCGGCAACGCTAACACCCACAGCTGTGGAAGACAACGGTTCGGGAAATGAAAACAAGCCCGGCGAAGACAGTAACAGCGGTAACGAGAACAACCCCAACGAAGGAAATAACAGCAACGAAAGCAACACCGACGAAGGCAACAACAGTAATAATGACAATAATCCCGGCGAAGAGGAGGAAAAACCGATGAAACTTGCCGATGCGTACAAGAAATATGATTACTCAAATCCCATTTTCACACAGCATTTCGGCGCAGATCCCTATGCGATCGAGTACGACGGAAGAATGTATATTTACATGACCGCAGATGCGTTTGAGTATGATGCACAGGGAAAAGTTAAGGATAACAGCTACAGCCAGATCCGGTCATTGTATGTAGTGTCTACCGATGATATGATCAATTTTACCGACCATGGTGAAATAATGGTCGCCGGTTCTAATGGAGCGGCAAAATGGGCTCACAATTCATGGGCACCTGCGGCATGCTGGAAGATGATCGACGGTAAGCCCAAATTCTTCCTGTATTTTGCGGATAACGGAGGCGGGATCGGAGTTCTCACAGCAGATTCACCCGTCGGACCGTTTACCGATCCATTGGGAAAAGCCCTGATCTCACGTGATATTCCCAACTGCGGCAATGTGCTCTGGCTGTTTGATCCGGCTGTACTTGTAGATGATGACGGAACGGGATACCTCTATTTCGGAGGCGGCGTACCCGAAGGCAAGGTTGCGGCACCCGGAACCGGAAGAGTAGCAAGACTCGGTGCTGACATGATCAGTGTCGACGGCGACGTTGTGACGCTTGATGTTCCTTACCTGTTTGAAGATTCGGGCATTCACAAATTCAATAATAAATATTATTACACCTATTGCACCAACTGGAGCGTAGACCAGGCCGGAACCGACACATACGGAATACATAACGCCGAGATCGCAATGATGGAAAGCGATGATCCCATGGGCCCGTTCACTTTCAAAGAAGTGATCCTGAAGAACCCCGGCACGACATTCGGTCTGTACGGCAACAACCATCATTGTGTAGCTAAATTCGGCGATGACTGGTATATCGTTTATCATGCCAGGACGCTTGAAAAATCAATGAAGATCGAGAAAGGCTACAGATCGACACATATTGAGAAGATCAGCATCCAAGAAGACGGAAGCATCGGTAACATCAAAATGACCTATAAGGGCCGTCCCCAGCTGAAATATGTCGATCCATACAGCGTAAACAGCGCCGTAAATGTTTCACACATGGGCGGTACGATTGCCGCGGACAGTGCTGTAGATGACGGCATCCTGAAAGGTGCGGACAATAACAATATCACTGCCGACAGCATACTGAAAAATCCTAAAACCGAAATAACAGAAGCGATCCCGGATTCGGTAAGCGGCGGATTTATGTACGCAAAGGGATTTGAACGCGGAGATTTTATAGAGATCCAGGGCGTTGATTTCGGTGAGGGAGGACAGGCCTCATTTGAAGTTTATGTAAGAAATAACAGCGGAGAGAAGAATGCGGAATTCTCTGTATTTGTCGATGATCCCGAGAGCGACCCGATCGCGGGCGTAACATCATTCAGCCTGGAAGGAGATCCGGTATTTATACAGGAATCACAGAATAAATATACGCTTCCCGAAGGTGTTCACACGGTATTTATCGTATGCACGGCAGGAGAAGCAGACCTGGCTCTGTGGAGATTTATAAAAGCCGAATAATACATTTAAAGTTTTTTGTTGCGGTAAGCAGAAAATATGTTATAATATCAAACGTACGAGAGTGTGCATTTTCACTCGAAGGGAGGATTCCTGCTAAATCCGGCGGTAAGCCGCATTTTCGGATCCTTATAAAAGAATACAGGAAGGACGGATATTTTTATGGCATTAGTATCAACAAAAGAAATGTTTGAGAAGGCCTACAATGGCGGATATGCTATTGGTGCTTTCAATGTTAACAACATGGAGATAGTTCAGGGTATCACCGAGGCAGCTGATGAGCTCAAGAGCCCGGTTATCCTTCAGGTATCCAAAGGTGCGCGTGCTTACGCCAACCATACTTACCTTGTAAAGCTTGTAGAGGCTGCTGTTATTGAGCATCCCGACATTCCGATCGCTCTTCATCTTGATCACGGCGATACATTTGAACTGTGCAAGGATTGTATCGACGGCGGATTTACATCAGTTATGATCGATGCTTCATCGAAGCCCTATGACGAGAACGTAGCTCTTACCAAGAAGGTAGTTGAGTACGCTCATGAGCATGGCGTAGTAGTAGAAGCAGAGCTCGGAACACTTGCAGGTATCGAGGATGAGGTTGTAGTTGAGGCAGGTAAGGAAAGCTACACACGTCCCGAGGAAGTTCAGGACTTCGTAGAGAAGACAGGCTGCGATTCACTTGCTATTGCGATCGGAACATCTCACGGCGCATACAAGTTCACCGCTGCTCAGTGTACAAGAAATGCCGACGGCATTCTTGTTCCCCCTCCCCTTCGTTTCGACGTACTCGAGGAGTGCATCAAGAGACTGCCCGGTTTCCCGATCGTTCTTCACGGCTCATCATCGGTTCCTCAGGAATTCGTTAAGATGGTCAACCAGTACGGCGGAAACATGCCGGATGCCGTAGGTATCCCCGAGGAGCAGCTTCGTCAGGCTGCAAAGCTTGCC
>JAFZNE010000034.1 GCA_017553035.1 Lachnospiraceae bacterium | reverse complement strand
CGCTCAAGGGGAGTGAGTATCTTTATGAGCATCCCGAGAAAAGAGCCGAGGACCTGATGTGGGCTTTGAAGGATGATTCGATCAAGGGGATCATCTGCAATCAGGGTGGAGATGATTCCTACCGTGTTCTTCCGGATATCGATCCGCAGGTCATTCACGATCATCCTAAGGTATTTATGGGCTTTTCCGATATTGCCACATGGATGGCTGTCTTTGCATATGCCGGCGTTCGCGCGTATTATGGTCCCACTGTTCTGACTCCGATCGCACAGCCCGCAAAACTTGATGAGTATACCGAAAAGGCGATCAGACGGACATTGTTTTCAAATGAGGTGATAGGAGAGATCAAACCGGCGGATAAGCACACGCCTATAGACTGGAATACCACATACACGGTCAAAAATGGTCTTAATGAAATGCAATGTGAACGCTTTCCGGATAATGATGCTATCGAAGACCCGAATGATATGATTCCCTGGACACCCGGAACCGGCTATAAGGTATTGCAGGGCTCCGGAAAAGTCAGAGGACATGTTATCGCAGTTTGCGGAGGGCCTCTCTGGCAGATAATGGGCTCAAAGTATTTCCCGGGTCCCGATATGTGGGAAGATTCCATTATTGCGCTGGAACACTGCAGCATTTACGGCAGTAAATTGGCCGGATTACATGAGCTTCGCGCATTTGCAGCAGCCGGAGTATTTGATAAGGCTAAAGCCGTGCTCACCGGCCCATTGGATGATGAAAATGAGGAAACGATCCTGAAGGTTATATGTAAGGAAGTTCACAGACCGGATTTGGTGATATTGGAAAATGTGGATTTCGTTCACAGAACTCCTATGACAATATTTCCTACAGGTGCTTTGACGGAGATAGACTGTGAGGTTCCGAGAATAGAAATACTTGAATCGGGGGTATTATGACTGATCTTAATATTGTTGAAAAAGCCATACTTAATTGGGATCCGGATGATCCGGAGGTCGGGGCCCAACTCAACGAAGGGTCGGGCAGATTGATATTCAGGATCAATACACGATCCGGAAATTACCTTTTGAAAGGGTTTAAAGATCAGATGCCTGAATCCACGATAAAGAGCAATGTTCAGGCACATCTGTTCCTGGGGAACGAACATGGTATGGCGCCCCGGATATACCCTGCCCGCAGCGGAGAATACTATGTAAAAGAGCAGGGACATTGGTTCTACCTGATGGAATTCATTGAAGGGAGAAATATGGAAGAAACCCCGGAAGATGAATTTCTGATCGGGCAGGCGGCGAGGAAGCTTCACAGCCTTAAGGGATATTCCGTGAAATCTCCGATGGATCAGAGCAAAACCCGCTTCTACAGCTGGTTCAGGGAGCATGAGTTTGTTAAGAAATTTGATGCGATCCTGGACGATATTCCGGATTTTGAAAAGCTGGACCAGTGCTTTGTGCATACCGATATCGGACCGCACAATACGATGCTTGACAAGGATGGAAATGTTGTTTTTATCGATCTGGACGATGCGGGGTCAGGCAGCAGGTACCTGGACCTTGGCTGGCCGTTCATAATGCAGTTTGTGGATTTCAACCATGAAACCGAAGAAATGCGCTACAGGTTTGATCTGGCCTGCAGTTTTCTTAAAGGGTATTACGGTACGGATGAAATATCGCAGGACGAGTATGACCTGTTGTTTAAAGGCGCCGAACAGATGCATATTTCCTATATGCAGGATTACGGGCCTTATGCGGTAGATTCGCTCTGGAAGATATTATTATTTGGGATCGCGCAGAAAGATAAGCTCCGGAATGATTACCGGGACTCTTTGTAAAATTCTTATGGGTTAAATATTGTAGCAGCTATGCCGATAAATTATACAGAATGCTAAGGATAGCGCCATGGATCAGGGATGAAAAAGCCAATGATCTGTGGCGCTTTTAATTTTCGGAAAAGGAGAACATATGACTGCTACAGGATTGCAGATGAGTTGTATTTCAAATACAAAAAACAGAGAAAACAGCGAAAACAGAGAAAATACCACCGGCAAAGAGGCTGCAAGTTTTTCGGATGTGATCAGGGAATATGAAGAAAAAAACAGGGTTACGGCCGAGGACCTGAAAGAATCCGATGATTGGAGGAATGCCTCTGACGAAGCGTGGAACAGGCTTCTCAAAAACATCGACAACTATATCGATGCCTGCAGAGAAACATCCAGAGAGATGGTGAAACGTCAGCAGGAGGCTGCCAGAAAGGCATCGCTTCAGGCTTCGGCCGGGATGAAGTCGATAGCGGCTTCTCAGGCATCTCTTGCCGTAGCGGCATGCGGTTTCTATGGAGGAACGACGGCTGCAACACAAGAAACCGCTTCCCCGGCGGACGGTTCCGGAGCCGATGATGAAACCGACTGGACAAGAAGGCTTGGAACCGATGATCAGACTGTTATGCGGACAGCACGATTGGCTCAGGAGTTCGAAGAATCGGTAATGAGCAGAATAGAAGAGATCTATCATGAAAATATCGGAAAGGCCGGGGGTGTTATTACCAGGAAGAAAGATGATGCAGGAAGCGATGGAAAAGGGCTTTAAGCTTGCAACCGGTGCGTGGGGCAGGGATCTCCCGAGGATCTGCCAGCAGACCATGGACGCAGCAAACAGATTATTTGAAGAATACTACAAGTCTAAAGAGAATGAGGAAAGTTCGCTTCAGACTGAAGACACTGAGAAGGTGCAGTGAATACTTTGAAGTGGCTATCTGATTTATGCCTCTTTGTGACGATACTCCCTGTCAAATGAATGGTGACGGGGAGTATCTGTGCAATATACAAGATTAGTATTCGAATTTGGTTGGAGTCAATCTACTCGATTGCATCGGAAATTGCGATTTTTGTGATCTCCGATGCATTAATGTGGCCTAAAATGGATAAATGGTCATCGGAAATTGTAGTTTTTTTGATTTCCGATGCATTAATGCAGCCTGAAGGGGGTAATTGAGCATCGAAAAATGCGATTTTCGTGATTTCCGATGCATTAATGCAGCCTGAAGGGAGTAAATAGGCATCGAAAATGGCAGATTTTATGATTCTCGATGCATTAATTATCTGGACGGTGGATGCTCGGCCTGAGATTTCTGAAAATATTATAGAAACCGTTTGAAAAAGTCTGCCTGATCCTGATTGGCTTTAATGCCTTCCGTATAGCGGAGATTACAATGGAATACATGGGCGGCAAGCGGGTCATCCTTACTTCCGTAGATCCGGCTCTCGGCACTGACTCCTTTTGAAATAAGATACTCTGCCATAGGCTCGCAGGCATCTACGAGGAAGTCATTCTGTGCGGAAAAGACAAATGCCGGGGGATAATCCGCAGTTATATTTTCGAGGATCTCGGTCCTCGGGTCGTCAAACAGACTTTCATCCTGGAAATAGTCCATGATCGTCTCACTTCCTTCGCCGCTGCGAGGACGGTCGCGAAGACTGTACATTCCGCACGCGAGCGAAACTGCCCTCAATTGTACATTCTTCGGGAGGTCGAAACCGAAGATCTTCGCGTATTCACTGTTCGAGCAGATGCAGGCAAACTGGCTTGCCAGCTGTGCGCCCGCAGAATCGCCTGTCAGGAACACATGTGAGATATCGAGACCGTATCGGTCGGCATTCTTCGAAATGAACGCGAAGACAGCCAACGTATCTTCAAGAGGTGCGGGAAAAGCGTTCTCAGGCGAAAGCCTGTAATTAAAGTTTACTACGGCAAATCCCAATTCAGCCAGATGCATGCAATAGAACCTGTAAAGCTCTTTATCCCCGTAAAAGAATCCACCGCCGTGGATATTCACGATCGTCGGGAACGACTCCGCACCGGAACGTTTGGGCGTATAAATGTCCATCAGATTCCAGCTTCCGTGCGGGCCATAGCTTATATCTCTGTACTTCTCCAATTCTTCGGGTTCGGTAAGTCCTGCATCCCTTCGGGCGTCGTTGGCTGCCCATGCCGCACGTGTCTGCAATACTCGCTCGGGTATCTTTTTCATTCGTCCACCTCTCTGAACACTCTTTCTGAATAACTATCCTAAACAGCCGTATCTCCGGCAAGCTCTGTGATATTTACGATTTTACAGCAAACTGAGTATAAAGTCCCTGTTTTATCTTGTACTGTTTGTGATCAAGGGGAAGAATATATACTTGCATGTATTGATAGACCAGGGGGTAATGTGTATAATATGGACCATGGGGACGGGGGTAGTAGTCAGATTTGATTTGCTAACAAATTGAGCCTATAACCTCGTCCATGGAGTTACTGCGCAGGCAGATCTGACAGAGGAGAAAATATGGCTGAATGGGTATCACATCTGATCGTCGCGGACAAAGTAATGGAAGCCTTACCGTGGCTGAAAAGGCATGAATTCTGTGTGGGTAATATTGCTCCTGATTGTAATCTCCCTAATGAGGATTGGACCGCTTTTACACCATCCAGGGAGATAACTCACTGGATGCAGGAAGGACAGAGAAAGAAAGCCGATGATTGCGCAAGATTTTGTGAAGAATATATCATAAAGAGAACATGTGAAATTCAGACAGAAGAAGAATTATCGTTCCTGTTCGGTTATTATTCGCATTTGATCACAGATGCAGAACATCAACGTACGATAAGAGACGCCGGACGTGTCGCTGCGGCGTGGAAGAGGGCAAGATCAATTCCCGAACTGAGGGAGAGATCCGCCGGAATGGAAGAAAACTGGGATGATTTCAAAAAACTGTTCCCTGACAGAAAAGACAGGATGAAAGATTTTTATGTTATTGAGCGTGAGTATCTGGATTCGCATCCGAATTCGGGATATTTTACGGAAATACAGGGGTTAGAATCCTTTCCCGACTACATTGATTACTTACCGCATGGTGCGATCCCCATGAAGGTTAAAATGATGTATTATATGCCGACATTGGAAGAAGGCAGATATCCGTTTGTCGGCTTTTCGAGAGAAGAATATACAGGATTCATCGATCGGGCTGTGAAATTAAGTATTAAGGCTATAGAGGAAGCGGAAGAAGTTATCAAATAGTCAGAGCTATGAACCCCGCCCCTATGGCTTGTTGTATAAATACCGGAGGAATGTAAGTTTGAAAGTTCAAATGAACTTTCAAACGAACGCATCGGTGTCGAGAGCGCCACCGATGCAACCAGACGCAGGAGCAGCTTGCTGCTCTCGATTAGCCGTTCGCTGCGCTCTCGGCATGGAGGTTAAAAATGCAGGATATTATCATCAGAAATGTGTATACATCAGCATATGAAAATGTAAATCTTAACCAACACTACGATCCGGAGGGTGATCATAAAAGGGCGTTTGAATTCTTAAAGAGCAATGTTGCCGCTCCGTACAGGACCGGTGAAGGCAAGCTTGCCGTGAATTTCTATACACTTGAGCCAGGTAAGAGCAATTACCCGTATCACCAGCATTTTGGGAAGGAAGAACTGTTTTATATCATCTCAGGTGTTGCGACCCTGAAAACTCCGAAAGGAGATATAGAGGTCAGGGAAGGTGATGTAGTTGTATTACCGGCCAACGAGAATGGAGCCCATATGCTTACGAATACATCGGATACGCCCGTTACGTATCTGGATGTAGACACCCAGACGCCTTCCGATGTCATCTTATATCCCGATTCGGGAAATGTCCGTATCATGGCGGGCGGCATGCAGAAATCATTCAAAATGGATTCCGAAGTCAACTATCTGGATGGAGAATGATCATATCGGATGAAAGGGAGGACCATATGATAAAACAGGAAAAAACGGAAGAGATCCGTGAACATTACAATTCTGATCCGAAAAAAGAATGGGATCGTCTTCAGAAAAGATATCCGCATGAGAAATATATCACTACCCGGATGATGGACCGGTATATCAAACCGGGGGATAAAATACTTGATATCGGCGGAGGACCCGGGCATTATTCGATCCACTATGCGGGGAAAGGACATGATGTCACCTTATTTGATCTGAGTGATGAAAATGTCCGGTTTGCCAAGAAGAAGGCAAGACAGTATAAAGTGAAGATCACCGCAATGCAGGGGAATGCACTTGATCTGTCGCGCTTTCCGGAAGCGTCATTTGATGTTGTCTTTCTTATGGGCCCGCTTTATCATCTGATGACGGAGGAAAGCCGGATCAAGGCGATAAAAGAGGCAAAGCGAGTCTTAAAGCCCGGAGGATACCTCTTCTGCAGTTTTATCCTGATGTTCGGCGGAGTTATATATGGACTGCGTGAGATAGAAGAAACCATTCTCTGGCCGGAAGAACAGGCATTATACGATGTTGCGGCCAGAGATGGAAGCCTTTCATTTGATGCATTTACATATGCATATATGACTACGGTCAAAGACGCCAAAAAGCTCCTGGCTGCAATACGCGGGCTGAAGACGGAAACTGTTTTCGGACAGGAGAGTATACTTTCACCCTACACGAACGTTCTGAGAGGACAGCCTAAAAAGATCCGGCTGGCGTGGTATGATTATGCGGTGCGTTTCTGTGAAAAAGAAGAGTATATGACTCATACGGAACATCTGATGATAGTATCCAAAAAGAGTGAATAACAGACCCTTACAGGGCCTGATTCACTCTTCATTATTTTCGGGATTGAACTCATCATCATCTATATAGCAATGAAGCATCCATGCCTTGTTAAAGGGAATGGATAAGTCCTCTGTCTTCTCGGTGCTGACACACTTGTATTGCAAAAGGAGTGATGACACGTACTGATAATTTAACCGGCAAAATGTATATATGATGACCAATACCAGAACGCCGGCTGCGATCATGCTGTAAACAGAGCCGTCCTTCCATAAGTATGTAGCCGAGATCCCTCCGATAAATGATGCAAATATGAGCAAAATGTTAAAAAGTGTCATCTCGGCACTGCTCAGCTGCTTTTTAAAGGATTTAAGCGTGCTGACTTTGCCGGATCTGTTTTTAACTACAACATTTGAGCTGTTTTTCTTCAATGACCTGAAGAACAGTGTTTGAACGGTTTCTTTATTGCGTAGTTCGGGAACTATATTGTAGAGCTGCGAGATAACGCGGCAGGAGATCCAGTAGACTTCTTTATATATACGATATCTGATCACGATCCGGCAGAGCAGTATACCGATAATGTAAATGACCAGAAAACCCAGTCCCTTACCGATAGGAACAATGTCAAGACTAATGATATTGGGAATGACAAAACCGAGGATCGACAGGTAAAGTGCTATGATCTGATCTCGTTTGGTCTGCTGAAGGCCCAGCTCCTCCACCGTCTTTTCATAGCTGGTCTCAAGATTCATAAAATCATCTTTTGAAAACTGTTCTGCTCTGATCTTGTCATCGATCTTTTTTTTCTCTCTGTCTAAGAACATGGTCAGATCCTTTCGCTATAAGGTGTTTGCGGAACTTCCGATACAACTATCTCTTTCAGCTTTTTGAAGTTTTCCTCGGTGTTGGCGGCAATTATCGGAAATGGTCTGTCTAAAGGAAGGCCATCTTCGTGGAGACATTCTATATAGCCGCCGGCGGCAATTATCATTGCAAATGCTGCAGCTACATCCCATGCGAAAACCCGCATTTCGAAGTAAAGTTCCACCTTGCCTGCGGCAAGCAGTGCAAGCTCCAATGCGGCAGAACCAAGACGCCTAAGATCATCTGACTGAGAATAGACTTTTTCAATGATATTAAAACAGGGTTTTGCATAGCGCTTGTCGTAAAGACTCATAGCTGAGCAAAGATGGGAATGGGCAAAATCCCGATCGGAAACATGGATCGGTTTATCATTCAGAAATGCCCCGAGACCAACCTCGCCGCAATACATTTCGTCCATATAAGGATGATAGATCACTCCGATATAGGGTTTTCCGTCATGGATAAGTCCCACGGAAATAACGCTCAGACCCAGATCACGTATGAAGTTTGAGGTGCCATCGATGGGATCGATGACCCAGATATACCGGCCCGATGCATCAAGCTGGCCGTCTTCCTCGCCGACTATGGTGCTGCCGGGGATTAATGAAGGCAGCCTTTGACTCAGATATTGCTGAATACCCGTATCTGCCTCGGTAACATAGTTTGAGGCATTTCCCTTTTGGGTGATCCGGGCTCTTTTTTCGTTATCCGTCATGATCCTGCTCGCGTCGCGAACAATATCGGCTATCTTTTTTAATAATTCAGTCATTTTTGTTCCTCACATCATAATTTTGAAATCATCAAATACATTCTATCATAATCTTTACGCAAATCAATCCATAACTTCGTCATGATCTTTATGGTACTTTTTTTGTTATATATTTCGTGGTATAATACACGCGAATGAGCTTTACCGAGCGTACGCCGACAAGGCGACGTGTATATTATCTGGGAAAAGGAAAAGAATTGAGTATGGGAAAGAAATTTTTCAAGCTGCTCGGAGTGGAATGTCTTTATCTTCTGGCGGCGATAGTGGTTGCGGCGCTGGCAAATATGATCCAGTTGATAGCGAAGGAATATGCAGGGGAACATTCGAGCTTCATCTTTAGGGGTGATGTGTACAAGTATAATATCTACGCCTATTTGGGCGGTATTCTTGTATTTGCTGAGTTCATTCTGCTGTGCCACAAGCATCTCGTAAAGAAGTTCGCAAAAAACATTTCTGAGCTGCATCCGCTGCTGAAGGCTGTTTATCTGCTTGCTGTGCTTGCTTTCGGAGCGCTTATGTGCGCGTGCCTGCTGTCGGAATTGTTTATCCTTTTGGAAACCGGGGATGCACTGACCCCGGAGATCCTGTTCGGAGTGACGGTTTTCGGCTGGCCGGTCGTAATTGTGATCTATATGATAATTGTTATTGCGCTGAACTGGAAAAACAAAAAGGATCCGGCTTCGAAATAATAAAACCGAAATAAGTAACTTTTGGTTACTTCATTTCTCGGGCAGTTTGTTGTAAAATGTAAGGTGGCACAGACGTAAAGGACGATAATGTTGTAAATATGGCTGATAGCCTGCGAAAATCATAAAGGACGGAGATGACAGGAAATGGAAGTTGAAAAGAGAGTATATGTGTCTGACGACAAGAAGGTATGGGTCTTTTTACTTGTATTCTCACTGGTAGTTATGGCAATAGGAGTTTATATCGGATTTATCAAGTCTGCGGGATATGTAAAGACCACAGGTGTTGTTGTGGACCATAGAGAAGAAACGAGATACGACAGTGATCTCGGTACCAACCAGACCTACTATTATCCTATAGTACAGTATATCGTTGATGGCGTGGAATATACAGGTACATTGGATATAAACGGATGGAGTGCCCTTGGTGAAGAAGTGAAGATTCAGTATGATCCCGATGACCCATCGAAAGTCCATTCATATTCTCCTTTAGTTACGATACTTATTTTTGTTGTGGCTGCTCCCTTTTTTGTACTGGCTTTGATTAAGCTTATCAAGAGTAAAAAGAAGGCCGAATGATCATATTTTGGACCGTGATAATGCTCCCTGCCGGCAGGATGCCGGACGGGGAGTATTTTTTATATGGATTTACATTTGTTTTAATTGAAAAGAAGCATTTTTAATGGTACAATTTATCTGTATTTTTTTCAAAAGGAGAAGGAAAGATGTATTACACAAATGTATTGGATCTTATCGGAAATACCCCGCTGATCAGCCTGGAGCAGACTACCGGATTGAATCTCTATGCCAAGGCGGAATTCCTGAATCCCGGCGGAAGTATTAAAGACAGGATCGCTCTTAACATGATCGAAGAAGCGGAGAAAGACGGCCGGTTAAGACCGGGAATGACGATCATAGAGCCGACTTCGGGCAACACAGGCATCGGACTTGCTTTATGCGGTGTAAGAAAAGGATACCGGGTAATCATCGTAATGCCTGAGAATATGAGCGAGGAACGTAAAAAGATCATTAAAGCACTGGGTGCGGAGCTGGTTCTGACGGATCCCAAACTGAGCATCGGAGGATCTGTAGATAAAGCACTGGAGATAGCTGCATCTTCTGATGAATATTTTGTACCCCAGCAATTCCAGAATCCCGCGAATCCGAGGATGCATTATAAGACTACTGCGGTAGAACTGACGGAACAGCTCGGAAAACAGATCGATGTTTATGTTTCCGGAATAGGCAGCGGCGGAACATTGCAGGGGGTTGCGGAATATCTGCTTGAAAAGAATCCTAAATGCAAGATCGTGGCGGTTGAACCGCAGAATGTTTCGGCCCTTCTCGGAGATGAACCGGGACTGCATCAGATACAGGGGATCGGCGACGGATTTATACCGGATATACTTGATACTTCGATCATTACCGATATCGTTGAAGTTTCGGATGATGATGCGATCAATACGGCACGTGAACTGGCGCGGGTTCAGGGACTGCTTGTAGGAACTTCTTCGGGAGCCAATGTGTGGGCAGCGAAGAAAATGGCAGATAAATACGGGAAGGATAAGGTGATCGCAACCGTTCTGCCTGACCGTGCGGAGCGGTATTTCAGCACGTCGCTGATATAAACGGAATACAGATGGGAGTACCAAAAGGAAATATTGCGGACGGAACGCGTATGTCCGGCAGATAAGCGTATACAAAAGGAGGTTGCCATGGTAGAAAAGACCAATATCGTAAAGGTGGATGTGTACAGAAGCAGTGCGGTCGTAACGAGAAGAGGAAGTCTCACGCTCGAAGCAGGGCGTAATACCGTTTATATTTCCGGACTTACGGTTTCTTCGCTGAGCGATACTGTACGGTTGCGTTTCAGCGGAAGTGTTAAGACCCTGGATATCAATTATATCTCCGCGCTTGATGTGGAGGACAGCGAACGCCCGGAAACCGCCGATATCGAAAAGAAGATCAGGGATATCGATAAAGAACTTGAGATCTGCGAGAAAATACAGGAACTGCGTGAAACGAACGCTGATTTTACATCACGTTCGGATGTCTCGGTCGAGGCACAGGAGAGAGTGATCAATGAGCTCCCGAAACAGCTCATGTCTCTGTATGAGAGGACAACAGAGCTTCGCGAAACAAGAAAGAAGCTTGAAGAAGAGCTTTCGAGGCTGCAGGCAGTCAGAAATGAAACCGTCATCAAAGCGGATCTTGGCGTGGAAGCAGGCGGACAATATGATTTTGAACTTCAGTATGTTGAGCAGAACGCAGGATGGATGCCTTTGTATGAAATACGCTATCATTCTGAAAAACAGCCTCTCGAAGTGATCATGAAAGCCACGATAAGGCAGGGTACGAGGGAAGACTGGGAAAAGGTAAGTGTCATTCTCTATACCGGAAATCCGACGGTTTCGAACACATTGTCCGTTCTTGAGCCTTCGACATTATCTATATATGCTCCGCGATATGCAAGAGCAAACGGCATGGCTGCCGGAAGCAGAATGATGAAAATGGCATGTGAAACTGCTTCTATGGTCGAGGACGCGTGTGTGGAGGAACCGGTCTTCTATGAAGCGGCCATGGATCACGCCGTAGTTTCGCAGGAAGAGACCATGACCTCGTATGAACTTCCCGGCAAGCGGGACATCATTCATAACTCTGACGGCAATTCCGCGGAATTGCAGCGCTTTGAGGTCAGAGCACAGTATAAACTGCTTACGGTTCCGCCCCTTGACACAAGATGTTTCCTGATCGCAGTTATCAAGAATGCCGACTGGCCGCTTCCCGCAGCTTCGGCCAAGATATATATCAAAGATGCCTATGCAGGTCAGGTATTCGTCGCGACAGATCCGGAAAAAGAGGAGTTCGAGCTGTCACTTGGTGTAGACGAGCGTATTTCCGTATCAAGAAAAGTGTCTCCGGAGAAAGTTTCAGGCGCGTTCCTCAAGTCAACGAAGACAAAACAGTGCGAGTACAAGATCAGGGTTTCAAGCAAGGTCAGCGATCCTTTAAGTGTCATTATCAGGGACAGCATCCCGATCTCGACGGACAAGAGCATAACAGTGGAGACCGGAGAATTATCGGGTGCGAAATTTGATGAAAATGAAGGCTTCCTGACCTGGGAGAAGACCGTAAGCAGTACGGCGCCGGTTGAGATCAGGGTAACATACGCCGTATCGTGGCCCAAAGATAAAACGCTGAATCAAAACTGACGATATAGTGCAGGAAGAAAACAAGATAATCCTTTAAATTATCGGCGGGATATCGTATAATGTAATTTAAGACGATATGCGCATTACCGACATGCATTTTATGCTGATCGGCAATAACAAAGGAATTTCAGAAATAAATGAAAATCGAGGAGCAGCGGAATGGATGATTTCAAAATAACGAAAGACATGGTCTGTCCGGAATTCACTTCAGATTACCTTAATGTTTTCGACTACAGATATGCCGAAGGAAAGCATTATTACAATGCTACCAGAAGGCGTGTGGAAGACATTGTGGCGATTAAGGATGAACAGGAATTTGCGGACATGGTACCGGATGCGGTAAGCTGCATCGTGATCGTGGAGATGCCCGATCAGGAACCCAGACTGCTCCTGACGCACGAGTTCAGGTATCCTGCCGGAAGGCCTCTGCTTTCCGTACCCGCAGGCCTGATCGACAAAGAAGACCTGAAAACCGGCAATCCCGTTATTTCCGCGGGAAAACGTGAGATCCGTGAGGAAACGGGCATAGAATTCGGACCGGATGACAGTATTTCCATCGTCAATCCTTTACTGTTCAGCACACCCGGGCTTACAGACGAGAGCAATGCCATCGTGTGCGCCCGCATCAAGCTGAAGGATCCGTCCGTGATCAACAATTCAGGCACGGAAGAATCGGAGCGCATCGGAGAGTATGTACTCGTTTCTGTAGATAAAGCCCGCGAGTATATCGAAAAAGGATGCGATGAATACGGGCGTTATTACTCACTGTTTACGTGGACAGCACTCAACTTCTTTGTGAACGGATCGGCAGGCAGCAAGAGTAAAGGCGACGTGATCGACCCGGAGACCGGTTTCCTGAACCGCAACGGATTTTACAATCTTCTGACCAATGAGATGGCAGCCGCCTCGATGGATAAGAAAACTATTGTCCTGTTCGGTGTCAAGCTTGTCAACTACAGGCGCATCAGGGCTCTCTGGACAGGATCGGAGTCTTCGGGTGTTCTCAATGTCAGTGCGAAGTTGATAGCGGATGTGTTGAGAGGACGTGCCATCTGCGCGCGGGTAGAAGAAGATAAGTTTATCATCCTGATGAAGACTGAGGATGACGGAGTTTCGGCAGCCAATTCGATCAAAGAACAGCTTGCTTTCCGTTTTGACAGCTTCAATAAGGTTTCTTCCAAGGATTATTCGCTCAATCCGGCTATATACACGGTGACTGTGGCCCCGGATTCGGGTATGAATCCCGATGAGGTACTTGCGCGTTTATCGGCCAAGAGCAGGGAAATCTTTGACTCCAAGCCGCACAGCCGTTATATGGCGATACAGGAGGACGAGAACGATCCCGAACTGCGCAGCATTGTCAATAAGATCCTTGATACCAATGATATAGATTACTATTTCCAGCCGATCGTCAGCGCCAAGACAGGAGATATCGTCGGCTACGAAGCGTTGATGCGTATGCCCGAGAAATACGGTGTATCACCGCTTACCCTGCTTAAGTACGCAACCGAGGAAAACAGACTGGGCGATGTTGAAAGGGCTACACTTTTCAATGTCCTGAAGAAGATGAAGGACCTGGAAGAAGAATTAGGCAACCGAAAAGTCTTCATCAACAGTATTCCGGGCCATTATCTGTCCGATGAGGAATTTGCCTCGCTGGCGGCCAAATATCGTGACCTTGCCGATAAGGTAGTCATAGAGGTTACGGAAGAGACCAATATCGAGGAAACTACGATCGAATACCTGAGCTCACGCAGTAAAGAGTATGGCTTCCAGGTTGCGGTCGATGATTTCGGTACGGGTTATTCCAATGTTACGAATCTGCTGAAATTCCTGCCGAATTATGTCAAGATCGACAGATTCCTTATTTCGGAACTCCAGATCGATCCGAGGAAGCAGCATTTCGTAAATACTATCATACAGTTTGCCCATGATAACGGATTCCAGGCACTTGCCGAAGGTGTCGAAACATCTGAAGAGCTCAATGCCGCAATCCGTATGGGGGTTGACCTTATACAGGGCTTCTTTACAGCCAAACCGCAGCCGCAGCCTCTGCAGGCACTGCCTCCCCAGATGCTTTCCGAGATCAGCAGAGCCAACCTCGACATGGTTTCCAACAATTCAAGGCAGAAGGTATTTCTTGTCAAGGACGAGACTGTACTTTCGCTAGTTGATCTTTCGCTTCAGAAATACAATATTTTACTTCTTTCGGGCGGAGATCTTACTTTGGTCGGCAATCCCGAGTTCCTCTCGGCAGTTTCGATCCGTATCAAGGACCATTCGAAATGCCGGCTTACGATCCAAAATGTAAGCATCGGGGACGTCGATACCACGCCCTGCATAGACCTGGGCAAGGAGTCATACCTGGAACTCAACGTAGAAGGCAACAATGTCTTTACGGGCAACGGAATACGTGTTCCGAGTACCGCGGAACTCTTGCTTACGGGTGGCGGTAATCTTTCGATCAAGCCTACATTTACGAATGCGTACGGTATCGGTAACGACTACAGGTACACGTTCGGCAAGATAGTTTCGGAAATGTCGGGTGCGCTTGAGATCAATATCAGCGGTGAAAACTGTGTCTGCATCGGAGGCAAGTCTTCATCGAGTGAAAGATCGATCGATCTTCGCCAGGGTGCGTTCAGAAGTATCTGCGCGGCTTCGAACTGTGTATGTATCGGATCGTATCAGGAGAAGCAGCCGGTCTATATCCGCAATATGGACATTTCCATCGATGTAAGGATAGACAAAGGCACGATGATCGGTTCGATGTACGGAGAACAGGATACCCATATTTCCAATACGCTGCTGCGCATCTTCGGATCCGGCAACCAGGTTACGGGTATAGGTTCCACCGAACGGAGCAGCGGACAGATCTGCATTAATGATTCCAATGTCGATATTGCTGTCAAAGGCTGGAATATTACGACTATCGGTGCTGCGGGCGGCGATCTTCTGATCGACTGCAGACACCTGAGGATGTTGCTGAATGTAGAAGGCAATATGGCTACGGGAATGGGCTGCCGCGACGGAGAAGCTGTTATTTCGATCGACAATGTGGCAATGGATATGCGCATCTTTTCGGCGAATGCAATACTTTTCGGCTGTCAGCCGGAAGCGTTCACCGATAACCTGAATGCTCTTAAGATAAACCGGGACGGCTATGTAGCAGAAAGAAACAAGTGGTTCGCAAAGGAGATAACATCATGAAACTGAATCCAATCATCACAAGTCTTCTTGAAACAGACATGTACAAATTCAGCATGGGACAGGGAATATTCCATCAGTTCCCGTCTTATATGACTACCTGGACATTCAGGTGCAGGAACAATGATGTATTTTTTACACCTGAGATGGTAGAGGAGATCAGGGACCAGATCAGGGCCTACTGCAAGCTGAGATTTACCGAGGATGAGCTTCAGTATCTTGACAAGATCAGATGGATAAAGGGCTCTTATGTTAATTTCCTGAGGATCTGGCAGCCCAGATACGAGGATTTCGAGATCACGACCGACTCGGAATGCGGTCTTTCCATCGAAGCGAAAGGCACATGGCTCAACACTTCGATGTATGAGATTCCCACGCTTGCCATCGTAAATGAAGTATATTTCAGGATGGCACACGATTATGATAAACTGATCGCAAGCTTCAGGGAGCGCCTTGATAGGAAGTTTGAGGATGTAAGGAGTAACAAATACCATCTCGGAACGTTCTCCGAGTTCGGACTCAGGCGAAGGCTTTCGGCCGAGGCTCAGGAACTTGCCGTTGACAAGTTTACCCAGTTGAGCGAAACGAAGGAGTGCGAGAGCATTTTCATCGGAACTTCGAATGTTTATCTTGCCAAGAAGTTCGGAGTAACGCCGGTCGGCACCATGGCTCATGAATGGATCATGAGCGTAGGACAGGGCGATCATAAGCACAATCCGGCATACTCCAACCATTACGCGCGTACAGCCTGGATAAAGGAATATGGTGTCCTCAACGGAATCGCGCTTACCGATACGATTACGACTGATTGCTTCCTGCGTGATTTCGATCTTGCCAAAGCCACTCTGTTCAGCGGTGTAAGGCATGACTCCGGGGATACCATAGAATGGGGCGAGAAACTGATCGCTCATTACAAGAAGCTTGGCATTGATGCGACGACCAAGACGCTGCTCTTCTCCGACAGCCTGAATTTTGAAAAGGCAGATGCCATTTTCAGACATTTCAACGGCAGAGCGAAGGTTGCTTTCGGTATCGGAACATACATCGCCAATGATACCGATGTTACGCCTCTGAATATCGTAATGAAGACCACCTTCTGCAACGGTCAGGATGTGGCCAAGCTTTCCGATGTTGAGGGCAAGGGAATGTGCAAGAACCAGGATTATGTAGATTACCTCAGAAGGACGATCAAGTGGCGTCTTGAGCACGAGGCAGAGGTGTATTGATGAAAGATTTTTCAAAAATGGACAATCTGCTGAAGAGGTTTGTTGAAGAGGGTACAAATCCCGGATGTGCGGTCGCCGTAATGCAGGGAGATGAACTGATCTACCACGGTGAGGCGGGATATGCCGACATCGCTTCGGAAAGAAAAGTGGATGTTCACAGCATGTTCAGCCAGGCTTCCACTACAAAGCTCTTTACATATGCCATTCTCGGAATGATATATGAAGAAGGGAAGTTCCTGTTCAGCGATCCGCTTTACTATTATCTTCCGGAGTGGAAGAACAGCCGGAAGTATATAATGCGCCCGAACGGTGATATCGATACGGTGCCTTTGGAGAAACCGATCACGATAAGGGATGCGGTAGCAATGATGTGCGGACTGCCTTACTGCATGATGCCCGCCGTCAATCCCTCTACGCCCACTCTGGCAGCTATGAGCAGGCAGATGGAAGAGCTCCTGAAAAAAGGACCGAGTACCATAGCCGAGGAAGTTCATGCCATGGCTGAAGTTCCCGTTATGTTTGAGCCTGGCTCGCATTGGCTGTACGGTTTCGGTTCCGAAATAACGGGCGTTCTGGTGGAAACATTTGAAGAAAAGCCTCTGAGAGAAGTATTTAAGGATCGTCTCATCGATCCTCTGGGACTTGAAGATGCGGATACTTTCGTACGTCCCGAAAATAAGAACCGGATCGTGACGAATTACGCGAAAAAAGGACCCGGAAAGTTTGAACCGACGAGCTATTTCCTGTCGGCAGAGCCCGACAGCGTGCCTGCAGGCGCTCGTCCGAACCTTCTGATCAGTGCCCGAGACTTTGCTGTTTTCATGCAGATGCTGGCCAATGGGGGAACATACAAAGGGAAGAAGTTCCTGGGCAGCGGTACGGTGGCGATGCTGCATGAGAACCAGCTCGGACCCGTTCAACTGGCGGATTTTGAAAATGATTATCTGGCGGGCTATGGCTACGGCCTTGGTTTCCGCACGCTGCTTACGCAGAAATACGGCCACAACGGTCATCTCGGTGATTTCGGATGGACCGGAGGGACAGGTATCTGGGTAGAGGCAGATCCTGTCGATAAATTCGCCGTAGCATATATGCACAACATGAGCCCGAATGAAGAACTGTACCATCACCACAGAGTACGCGCGGTGATAAACGGGATCATGCTGTAAGCTGATGGTCGGAAATGTCCGTGAACAAGAACGAAAAAAGACATTCGACCCGGAGGAATTTCATGAAGAAATCTAACCTGATCGTTGCCGTTTTGATGATGATATGCCTTATCGGCTGCCGCGGCGGTGACATTAACGGAAAAAACAATATAACGAATCCCACAGAGGCTCCCGTAACAACCCAGCAGGTCACGGAAGCTCCTACCGATGTTCCTGTTACCGGAGTACAGGAGAATGACAAGATTACGATGAGATCCGCCAAGGAGCTCGTCAAGGCCATGAATGTGGGTTGGAACCTGGGTAATACGCTTGATTCACATGGCGCCGGCAATAAAGTTTCGGCTGAAACCTACTGGGGCAATGTGAAAACTTCGCAGGAGATAATTGATGCGGTTTCTGCGCAGGGCTTCAATACGATCCGCGTTCCGGTAACATGGGCGGAACATCTCGGACCGGCTCCGGATTACAAGATCGATGAGAAATGGATGGATCGTGTTCAGGAAGTTGTGGATTACTGCATTAACGACAACATGTTCGTTATCCTCGATACTCATCATGAAACCGACTTCTGGATGAAAGTTGACGGGGACAAGGATGCTCTGTGTAAGGAACTTTCTGCGATCTGGAAACAGATAGCCGAACGATTCAAGGATTATGGCGATCTTCTGATCTTTGAAGGAATGAATGAACCCAGAACAAAGGGGTCGGCACAGGAGTGGAATGGCGGAACTTACGAAGAACGTAAGACCGTCGACGCGATGAACCTTGCATTTGTTGATGCGGTAAGGTCAACGGGAGGTAACAACAGCGAGAGATGTCTTGTACTGTGTCCGTACGGCCATAATTCCGCTTATTCGTCACTTACGGCGATGACAATCCCCGAGGATGATGGGCATATCATAGTTGCAGTTCACGCATATACACCGTATTTCTTCACATATGACGCTGCGGGAGGATATTCCGACTGGGATTCGTCCAAGGGTTCGGATATCAAGACCATGGCGACAAACCTCAATACCAAATTTATCCTTGCCGGCATTCCGGTAATTGTTACCGAGTTCGGAAGTGTAAACAAGAACAATACACAGGATGTGGTCAGCTGGATCACGGATTACATGGGTTACATGAATCAATACGGGATTAAATGTGTCTGGTGGGATAACGGTTTGTATACCAGCAACGGGGAGAATTTCGGTATCCTCAACAGAAGAACTCTCCAATGGTTTAACCAGGATATCGCCGATGCGCTCATTGCCAATTCGATAACGGATCGATAAAATGAGCGGCATGGAAGATTAATATGATAACGGAAGGTACTGTATGAACGAAGAACTTGAGAAAGCATATGAAGCCGATAAAGAACGCAAACAGGTTCGAACGGACGAATTGCAGGCTGCCAGAGATTATGTGGGAGTCCTTCTTGATGAGGCCGAAGGTAAAAATGCTCTGCTCGAGGATAAGGAGCAGGAGGCCAGGGAGCTGGTCGAACGCCTGAAGAAAAAGGAAGGCGAGATCGATGACCTGATAAGGGTTGCAGAGAGCGAGAAGAAGAAAAACAGGCTTGCGACTTTCTGGATGTGCTTTGCGCTTATCGAGCTGCTTGCGATCGGAGTTGTAACGGTACTTCTGATAATACATTCGGGAAGCCTTACTGACAGGAGCGAACGTGTACCGGAAGCGAATGTCGGAAGTACTCAGGATCCCGGAACCACGACCGATCCGGTTGTGACCGAAGAAGTACTGACTCGTAAATATACCGAGGATCTTACGGAAAAGATCAATACGCTCAACAGCGCCGATATTGCACCGTTCACCGCGAGCGTCGGTACTTTCGACGGACTTGAGTATCTTGTATTTTCGAACAAAGACATAAAAGTAGCATATAAAAATGAGTATTATATCGATGAGAGCGACTATAAAAAGGCCGTAATGATCGATAACGGGACTCAAAGATATACGATAAGCACCGTATATGATCTTACGGGCGATCCGAAGAACCTGATCCCGAAGATGACCATGCTCGACGACAGGCAGATGCTCTTCTTTGCCGAATATAACAGCATCGATAATATTCCTTCGGTAATGCGTTTCGTCGATTGCAGTGACTTCAGGAGCTACATTTGCGACGATTTCCAGGAGATAATACGTGCGCTGACCGTAGTCGAAGAGACCGAAGAGCTCAGTGTATACGAAGACGCCCCGATAGTGTACAGCCTTACGACGGACAAAGGTGTATACAAATATGCCGTAAGCGAAGGCGATTATAATGATATCGCCTATAATCAGAATACTATCCCGGAGATAGATACCGAGTTCGTGATGGATGTCCTGGAAGACGGGATCTCATGGAAGACCAATGTAAAGCTTAATGACGGGCTCTATCTGGGCGGGCTCTCCGGAGGCCTGAAATTGAACGGCGAGCGGATCGAGATAGCTTCGGCAAAATTCGGTGCTTTTGTACCTGCCAATCAGGAAGATCCCGAGCTCGGCGGATATATCAGGCCCGTATCACAGATCCCCGAGGAATACCTTACAGTGTTCGGCAACGCGGGTGAACGTTATTTTGTAAGCCGCAACAGGGATATTCCCGAATGTACCTATGACTGGGCGCGGCTCAATACGGACGACCCCAACAACTGGTATTATACCGACGAGAACGGTCAGAAAATATCCTACAGAGGTATAGATGTATCGAAATATCAGGCTTCGATCAACTGGAAGAAGGTTGCCGATGCCGGCGTCGAGTATGCGATCATCAGAATGGGCTTCCGCGGAATGAACGAAGGAACTCTCGAGAAAGACCAGTATTTTGACGCGAACATGAAGGGCGCCATCGAGAACGGCATAAAGGTCGGTGTGTATTTCTTCTCACAGGCGGTCAATGAGAAAGAGGCGATACAGGAGGCCGAGTTCGTGCTCAATGCGATCAAGGGCTACAAGGTCGAGTATCCGGTAATATTTGATACGGAGCGGGTTACCACTTACAATGCGCGCGCCAACGAACTCAATATGGAAACAAGGACCGCGCTGTGCAGGACATTCTGCGGCAAGATCGCCGAAGCCGGTTATAAGCCCATGATCTATGCCAATACGAAGTATATGATCATGGGGATCGATCTGACAAAGCTGAAGGACATCGATAAATGGTTCGCGGTTTATTCGTCATCGATCACGTATCCTTATGATTTCCAGATGCTCCAGTATTCGGATTCCGGATCGATCCCGGGAGTACCGGGCAAAGTTGACCTGGACATCTCATTTGTCGATTATTCTGCTTCGGATAATTGACGCTTCATCGTTGAGGTTATTTATGGAATTGTATGTTCATATTCCTTTTTGCGTCCGCAAATGCCTGTACTGTGATTTCCTTTCATTTGCGACCGACAGGGAACATCGTGAATCATATATTGATGCGCTTGTAAAGGAGCTTGGAAGTTTTTCCGGGCTCCTTTCGGATGCATGCGGGTTCAGGACCGCATTTATCGGGGGAGGGACTCCTTCGGTGCTCGAAAATGACCTGAGCGAGAAGCTGCTTTCCTCGATCCGCAGCCTGATAGCCGACAATGCGGAATTCAGTCTCGAATGCAATCCCGGTACTGTCGACAGGGAGAAACTGAAACTGTATAAGGAATATGGCATCAACCGCCTGAGCATCGGACTGCAATCAGCTGATGATGCGGAACTGAAGATCCTCGGAAGGATACATGACTATAAAACATTTCTGGATACTTACGAGCTGGCCCGCAGTGCCGGTTTCGAAAATATCAATATCGATATCATGAGCGGACTGCCGGGACAGACGGTGCAAGGCTGGGAAAACACTCTGAAGAAGGTTGCGGGACTGTCACCCGAACATATCTCGGCATACAGCCTGATAATTGAGCCCGGTACGCCTTTTTATGACATTTACGGGCAGGAACGTAAGGTGAGGACCCCCGCCGTGTTGCTTCCCGATGAAGATGATGAGAGGAGAATGTATCATCTGACTTCGGAAATCCTCTCCGGATTCGGTTTCCACCGTTACGAGATCTCAAATTATGCGAAGGAAGGATTCGAATGCCGCCACAATCTCGGATATTGGAAAAATGAAGAATATCTCGGCGCCGGGATCGGAGCGTCATCATATGTGGGCATTGCAGATAATAAAAGCCGCTATAAAAATACAGATAACTTTGAAGAATATATTGATAAAGCCCAAAACGGATCATTTGAAGAATTACATATAGAAAAGGAAAAAATAGATGCTGCGGGTGCGGAAGAAGAATTCATAATCCTGCGGATGAGGCTGAGCGAAGGGATCGATAAAAAAGAATATAAAGAAAGATTCAACAAGGATTTTGATCATATCTTTTCACGGCTGATCGGCCGGTATACCGCAGCCGGACTCATCAAAGATACTCCTGACCGCATTTCATTTACCGAAGAAGGATTTGACGTCAGCAACACGATCCTCGCGGATATGATCACATGCTGCGTATGAAAAAGAGTCTTCAACATAAGATGTTGCAGACTCTTTTGTTGTATTTCAGAGATTTTTTATAATTCAACAGTTGACAAAGATATAAAGCAGGTGTATATTATGACATAGATATTAGCACTCTACATCATCGAGTGCTAATAAATCAAAAGAGAGGCAGGAGAGGACATGGAACTTGATGACCGTAAAGTTAAGATACTTCAGGCGATCATAAAGAATTATCTCGAAACAGGCGAGCCGGTCGGATCCCGGACGATCTCGAAGCTTTCGGACCTTAACTTAAGTTCTGCAACGATCCGTAACGAGATGGCCGACCTCGAGGAACTCGGATATATCGTCCAGCCGCATACATCTGCAGGCAGGATCCCTTCAGACAAGGGTTACAGGTTCTATGTGGACACCATGATGGAGGAGAAGGTCGAGGAGCTGAACAATATCAAGGCCGACCTTGAAGAGAAAGCTGACAAGATCGAGAATCTCCTGCAGCATGTTGCCAAACTGCTTTCGGTGAATACCAATTATGCCACCATGGTAACAACACCCAAGTATCGCAGCCGTAAGTGCAAATTTATCCAGCTTACCGAGATAGACGAGAAGAATGTTCTTGCGGTCATCGTGCTCGAGGGTAATATAGTCAAGAACAAGATGATACAGGCGAACGAATATCTCGACAAGGAGATGGTCCTGAAACTCAATCTTGTTATGAATTCATTCCTTCAGGGACTCGATCTTGATGAGATCAGCCTCGGAATAGTCCAGAAGATGAAGGAACAGGCCGGAGAACATGAAAGACTGATCAGCGATATCCTCGATGCGGTTGCGAAAGCCATGCAGGAAGAGGGCAACCTGGAAGTCTATACGAGCGGCGTTACCAACATGCTCAGCTATCCGGAACTCAATGACGGCAAGGATGTCAAGGACCTGATCTTTACGCTTGAAGACAAGAAGGAGCTCGCAATGCTCGCGGATCAGGATCTCGAGTATGACAGTGCCGAAGGAAACGGAAGGATCCAGGTCTATATCGGCAATGAAACTCCTATCGATTCCATGAAGAACTGTTCGGTGGTCACCGCAACGTATGAGCTCGAGGAAGGTGTATACGGCAAGGTCGGGATCATCGGTCCGAAACGTATGGATTACGAAAGAGTTGTCGGTACGCTGAAGAACCTGATGGGCCAGCTTGACGATATTTTCAAGAATAAGCAATCATAGATCAAATATATTTACGAAGGGAACTAAGAAACAATGGCTGATGTAAAGGAAACACTTGTTAAGGAGGCCATCCGCAAGGCTGAAGAGGAAGCTGCAAGGAAAGCTGAACAGGAAGCCGGCAAGGAAGAGGCCGAAGACGGGCAGGAAGCTGAGAAAGCAGAAGCCGGTGGCACAGACGAAACCGGTGAGGAAGCTGCTCAGGACGCAGGCACCGAAGAGAACACAGGCCCGGATGAGGCATCCGAAGAAAACGGAGAGAATGACGGAAACAACGCGGACGAACCGAATACAGGCAAGAAGAAACCAGGTCTTTTCGGCAAGAAGAACAAGAAAGATCCCAGAGACGAGAAGATAGAGGAACTCAATGACAAGCTCCTCAGGAATCTTGCCGAGTTTGAGAATTTCCGCAAGAGGAATGAAAAAGAAAAGAGCCAGATGTTCGATATGGGCGCGAAATCGATCATTGAGAAGATCCTTCCCGCGATAGACAGCTTCGAAAGAGGCCTGAAGAGTCTGAGCGACGAAGATAAGGCTTCTCCCATAGCCGAAGGCATGGAAAAGATATACAGACAGCTCGCCGGCAGTCTTGAAGAAGCGGGACTTGAACCGATAGAGGCAGTCGGAGCCGAATTTGATCCGAACCTTCACAATGCGGTAATGCATGAGGATAATGATGAGCTCGGTGAGAATGTCGTGAGCGAAGAACTCCAAAAGGGTTATATGTACAGAGGCAGCGTTGTAAGGCATTCGATGGTGAAGGTCGCGAACTAGCGCAAGCCGGTATTAACATATATTCAAAATAAGAACATAATTGAAATTTTATTTCAGGAGGAACAAGGTTATGAGTAAGATAATTGGTATTGATCTCGGAACTACAAATTCATGTGTAGCGGTTATGGAAGGCGGAAAGCCTACAGTTATAACAAACGCCGAGGGTTCAAGGACTACCCCTTCGGTAGTTGCATTTACAAAGAGTGGTGAAAGGCTTGTCGGCGATGCTGCAAAGCGTCAGGCGGTTACCAATGCGGACAAGACTGTTTCTTCGATCAAACGTCATATGGGTACCGATTTCAGAATCACCATTGACGACAAGAAGTATTCGCCTCAGGAGATCTCCGCAATGATCCTTCAGAAGCTGAAGGGCGATGCCGAGAATTATCTCGGTGAAAAAGTATCGGAAGCGGTCATCACGGTTCCCGCATACTTTAATGACGCACAGCGTCAGGCAACCAAGGATGCCGGCAAGATCGCCGGACTTGATGTAAAGCGTATCATCAACGAGCCTACGGCTGCCGCACTTGCTTACGGACTTGACAACGGTGCCGAGCAGAAGATCATGGTTTATGACCTCGGCGGCGGTACATTCGATGTATCCATCATCGAGATCGACAACGGTGTTATCGAAGTTCTTGCAACCGCAGGTAACAACAGACTTGGCGGCGATGATTTCGATGAGCGTGTTACGCGTTATATGATCGAGGAATTCAAGAAGAAGGAAGGAATCGATCTTTCAATGGACAAGATGGCACTTCAGAGACTTAAGGAAGCCGCTGAGAAGGCCAAGAAGGAACTTTCTTCATCGACAACGACCAATATCAACCTGCCCTTCATTACAGCTAACCAGGACGGTCCCAAGCATTTCGACATGGATCTTTCAAGAGCCAAGTTCGAAGAGCTTATCAGCGATCTGATCGAAATGACTGCAGGTCCCGTTAATGCCGCATTAAAAGATGCCGGTATCAATTCCGGCGATCTGAGCAAGGTTCTGCTTGTCGGCGGTTCAACACGTGTTCCCGCTGTTGTTGAGAAAGTAAGACAGCTTACCGGACATGAGCCTTCCAAGACCCTGAATCCCGATGAGTGCGTAGCGCTCGGCGCTTCTATCCAGGGCGGCAAGCTTGCAGGTGAATCAGGACTCGGCGATATCCAGCTGCTCGATGTTACACCGCTGACTCTGGCTATCGAGACTCTCGGCGGAATCGCTACTCCTATCATCAAGCGTAATACCACGATCCCTACCCGCGGAAGCCAGGTATTCTCAACTGCGGAAGACAATCAGAGCGCTGTTGATATCAGGGTTACCCAGGGTGAGAGACAGTTTGCTAAAGATAACAAGCTGCTCGGACAGTTCAGACTTGACGGTATCCTTCCCGCAAGGAGAGGCGTTCCTCAGATCGAAGTTATCTTCGATATCGATGCGAACGGTATCGTTAATGTATCCGCACAGGATAAAGGAACCGGCCGTGAACAGCATATAACCATCACATCCGGTACTACAATGACCGAAGCCGACATCGAGCGTGCGGTTAAGGAAGCAGCTGAGTACGAAGCTCAGGATAAGAAGCGTAAGGAAGCTGTTGATACACGTAATGAGGCTGATTCGATCGTATTCCAGACCGAGAAGGCTCTCGCAGACGTAGGAGACAAGATCGCAGAGGCTGACAAAGCAGCTGTTCAGGCCGATATCGCAAGACTGAAGGAACTGCTCGAGAAGACCAACCCCGAAGTTATGAGCGACGGTGAAGTTGATGACATCAGGGCTGCAAAAGAGAAACTTATGACAGATTCCCAGAGCCTCTTCCAGAAGGTATATGAGCAGGCTCAGGCAGCAGGCGGACAGGGTGCAGGTCCTGATATGAATGCCGGCGGCTTCAGCCAGGACGCAGGCCCCGATATGTACTCCAACGGCGGATTTAACGGTTCACAGTCCAACAACGGCAAGGATGACGGCATTGTGGATGCTGATTATAAAGAAGTTTAAGGTTTATTACCATGGCTGAAAAGAGAGATTATTATGAAGTCCTCGGAGTAGCGAAGAACGCTACTCCCGAGGAGATTAAGAAGGCATACAGGACACTCGGCAAGAAGTATCATCCCGATGCCAATCCCGGAGACAAGCAGGCCGAAGAGAAGTTCAAGGAAGTCGGAGAAGCCTACGCGGTCCTCAGTGATCCCGATAAACGTCGTCAATATGACCAGTTCGGTCATCAGGCGTTCGAAAACGGGATGGGAGGAGCCGGAGGAGGTTTTGATTTCAGCTCCATGGACTTTTCGGATCTGTTCGGAGATCTGTTCGGAGGTATTTTCGGTGGCGGCGGCGGTTCTTCGAGGCGCTCGAGCAGCGGCCCGATGAAGGGACAGAATGCCTACGCTTCCGTACGCATCACCTTCGACGAGGCTATGAAGGGCACAACCCGTGAGATAGAGATCAATTACAAGGATGAATGTGAAACCTGCCATGGAACCGGAGCAAAGCCCGGAACACAGCCGGAAACATGTTCAAAATGCGGCGGCGAAGGACAGGTAGCGTACACCCAGAAGACACTGTTCGGTATTTCCAGAAGCATTCAGGTTTGTCCCGATTGCCGCGGAACCGGTAAGATAATCCGCGAGAAGTGTTCATCCTGTTACGGAACCGGATATGTTGCCAAAAAGAAGAAGATCGAAGTTAATATCCCCGCAGGTATTGATGACGGGCAGAGCATCCGTGTCTCGAACATGGGCGATCCCGGTACCAAGGGCGGTGCAAGAGGCGATCTTCTCGTAGAGATAAGGGTATCGGATCATCCTTCGTTCCAGCGTGACGGCATGGATATATACTGCCGTGCACCTATGAGTTTCGCCAAGGCGGTTCTCGGCGGCGAGATCAAGATACCTACGATCGACGGCGACGTTTTGTACCAGATCAAACCCGGTACAGCCAGCGAGACAACGATCAGATTTAAAGGCAAAGGTGTTCCTTCCGTAAGAAACAAGAATGTCAGGGGAGACCAGTATGTTACCCTTGAAGTTCAGATCCCCGACAAGCTGACCGAGGAACAGAAAGAGCTCCTGAGAAAATTCGATGAGAGCTATTCGGGACCTGATCCCAAACCGGAGGGCAAGAAGAAAAGATTTTTCAAATAAATGATGAAGAGACTGGTAATAGGCATACTGGCGCATGTAGACGCCGGTAAAACGACCTTGTCGGAGAGTATACTGTATACCTGCGGCAGATTGAAAAGGATGGGAAGAGTGGACAAAAAAGACTCTTTCCTTGATAATTATGTCCTTGAGAGGGAACGCGGTATTACCATCTTTTCAAAACAGGCGGTTTTCGAATACGGCGATGTTTCTTTTACGCTTCTTGATACGCCCGGGCATGTTGATTTTTCGGCGGAAGCCGAAAGGACTCTGTCGGTCCTTGATGCGGCAATACTTGTCATCAGCGGACCGGAGGGTGTTCAGGCACATACCCGTACTCTGTGGCGGCTTCTGAAGAATTACGATATACCCGTATTTATATTTGTGAATAAAACCGACAGGGATGTCAATAAACAGCTCGCGCTTGAGAATATCAGGCGGGAGCTTTCCGGTTTTTGTACGGATATGTCGGGGATCAACGATTCCCGGAGAAATTCCGTTCTTGAAGAGATCGCTATGTGCAGGGAAGATGTCATGGAAGAATTTCTTTCCTCACAGGATATAAGGGACGAAAGTATTACCGACCTTGTCGGAACACGCGGCCTGTTTCCGGTGTGCTTTGGAAGTGCGCTGAAAGCAGAAGGAGTGGAGGATCTGCTCGGACTTGTCGCGCATTATACGCCAGGCCAGTTTACGAGTGAGACATTTTCCGCAAGAGTATATAAGATCGGACGTGACAATGACGGCAACAGGCTGACATACATGAAGATCACCGGAGGTGAGCTGTCCAACAGGGATATCGTGGAATATTATCCCAGGGAAGGAAACGCCGGGCAGGAAGAGATCCCGAAAACGGCCGAGAAGGTTACCCAGATCAGGATCTATGCAGGTGGTAAATACGAGACCGTAAATAAGGCCGAACAGGGCATGATCGTTGCGGTAACGGGCCTTACGGAAACATTTCCCGGACAGGTCATAGGGGAAGATACGGGCGAAGTCAGTCCCGAACTGATCCCCGTAATGACCTACAGGGTAGTGGAGAACGATAAAGTCAGGCTCAGATCCCTGATGCAGAAACTGAAGATCCTCGAAGAAGAGGAGCCTACGCTCCATGTATACTGGGACGAGGAACTGAAGGAACTGTGTATCCGGATAATGGGGGAGATACAGCTTGAGATAATCAGATACCAGTTGAAAGAGCGGTTCGGCGAGGACGTGGTATTTGACAAAGGAAGCGTATTGTATAAAGAAACTGTTTCGGCGCCCGTGATCGGGGTAGGGCATTTTGAACCGTTGAGACACTACGCCGAGGTTCAGCTGCTGATCGAACCGGCCGAGGAAGGAAGCGGGATAACATCCGCTTCGGTCTGCAGTACGAATGAACTCGAACTGAACTGGCAGAGACTTATCAATACACATATTTACGAAAAAGAGCATAAGGGAGTCCTGACGGGCGCGCCTCTTACCGATGTGCGGATAACTATCGTCGCAGGCAGGGCACACCTGAAACATACCGAAGGCGGAGATTTCAGGCAGGCGACATACAGGGCCATCAGACAGGGTCTTATGCAGGCTGAGAGCGTCCTTCTGGAGCCCTGGTACGAATTTACGCTCATTGTTCCGGGGGAGTCCGTAGGACGTGCCATGACCGACATAGAGCGCATGTATGGCAAGATCACCGATGAACCCGATATGATCGGGGAGATGACCGTTCTGAAAGGAAGGGCACCTGTTTCGGAAATACAGGGTTATGTAAAGGATGTTTCGGCATATACCAAAGGCAGAGGCGTTCTGACACTTTGCCACGGCGGATATCATCCCTGCCATAATGCAGAGGAAGTGATCGCTGCCAAAAATTACGATCCCGATGCTGACCTTCGGAATCCGGCATCGTCTGTTTTCTGCGCCCACGGAGCCGGATTTGTGGTTCCCTGGGACGAAGTTGACCGTTATAAACACATCAGCTGCGAACTGAGCATCGCGGAAGGAAAAGCCAGACTGATACGCCGCGACAATGACCGCGATATTTACTATGCGGAAGAACGGAAGAACACACAGGATCAGGGTGAGAGATGGATGGGCGTTGATGAAGTAGATGCGATAATTGAACGTACCGCCTACTCCAACCGTAAGAACACGATAAAGAACCCTTACCGTAAACACAGAAGAGATGATGCCATGCAGGCGGCTTCCGGCAATACGTCCGGACCGTCGGGCACCAAGAAAGCATCGGACAAGGAGAAATACCTTCTTGTAGACGGCTACAATATCATATTTGCCTGGGACGAACTGAAGGAACTGGCGTCGGTCAATCTTGACGGAGCGCGCGAGAGGCTCAACGAGATACTGAGCGATTACCGTGCCATGAAAGACACGGAGCTGATCGTTGTTTATGACGCATACAGGGTAGCCGGACACGCTGAAGAGTGCATCACGCTCAACAATATCAAGGTCATTTATACGAAAGAAGCCGAAACAGCGGACCGTTTTATCGAGCGCTTCGCCCACACAAAAGCATCTCTTTATGATATCACGGTGGCGACTTCCGACGGTCTCGAACAGATCATTATCAGGGGCGCAGGATGCAAACTCATGACTGCTGCGGATCTTCATGCCGATGTGGAAAGAGACCGGAATATGCTCAGGGAGAGGTATATGTCACCGCCGTTTGACAATGCTTCGACCAAACTCGGCGACATTATCAAAGATCAACTCTGATCTGCTCATTTTGACATCAGAAGCACAATGTGGTATTCTATTTTCGTATGTGCAAATAAGGATAAAAGAGTCATTGTTTTGACGAATTATCACAAAATGAAAAGGCATTTACAAACGGAGGCTTTGAAGTTGAAAGAGAGAAAGTATTTTAAAACAGATATATTTGTTATTGCCGCACTGTTATGCATCTTTATATTTACGGGATGCTCGGGAAATAAAGAACCGGACGGAGACGTGATGGTACAGATAACAGAGCCGGCACAGCCGACCAGCACGCCGACACCGACTCCGCTGCCGACGCCGATCATCGACAGGCCGCAGGGCAGATATGACGCAAGTGTTGAGGCAAGAAGTGCCGAAGACGAACAGCCCGTTGAAATAGGATTCGACGACGAGGTAATGGTCCTGAATCCTTTTTATGCCGACAGTGATCTGGCCGATGAGATAGTTGCAAAGACCCAGGCTCCGCTGTTCTATATTGACGAAAAGGGACAGGCGCAGGCAGGTATAGAGTATCCTTGTGTTGCTTATGAATATCAGTTTATCGATGATGATTCATTTTTCGGAAATACGGCAAAAGCTGCCAAGGAGAGCGGTAAGAAGTACAAAGTGCTCAGGGTGGTCCTGAAAGAAGGCATTAATTTCTCCGACGGACAGCCCGTAACAATAGATGATGTTGTATATTCGGCTTATGTGCTGGGTAATCACAATTATGACGGTCCGCAAAAATACTATGAAAATGATATTTTCGGAATGAATGATTACCACACTCAGGTAACCGCGGAACGCATAAAGAAAGCCGAGACCATCAAAAAAGCCGGCATCAACAAAGACGGGACATATCCGGAGATCGACGGGATCCTTCTTTCGGAACAGAAAGAATTCTGGGGATGCTGGGAGGAAGCCGGCGAGCTGTTCGCAAAAGAGATCGTAAATTACGTTGGAGAACATTACGGAAGCAATGCTTATGTTCAGGCATTCCTTTCCAATTCGCTTACCTGGTCGAGAGTTTCGGCGGACGAATCGCTGAAGATCGCATATGCATTCGCAATGTGGGGATACATGAAGACCTACAACTCAAGGACCGGCATTATGACCGATACGAACGGCGATACTTACGATCTGAACACGACCCCGCTCACGTACAAAGACCTGTATGATGTCATTTTCAAATATTACCAGTACGATCTGGATGACAAGACCGGCATCAATTACGAAAGACCTGTCCAGGGCAACGACGAGAAGCGTTTTGAGGATTATGTCGAGGAAGTGTATCTGACAAAAGGACAGCCCGTGGAAGTTATTTCCGGGATCACGACCGGAGCATACAGATACGATGACATGGCTATGAGGGGATGTGTATATTTCCTGATCGGAGAAGATGTCGCACCCGCAGATATCAATCTCTACGTGGTACCCAAGCACATTTATCTCGGCCGCGAGCGTGTCAACGAACTGATCGGCGCCGGTGAGTACAGTCTCAAGAGCGTTTCGGAATCCGATAATGTGATCACGCTGGTCGCAAATGATGATTATATGCTCGGAAGTCCCAAAAAGAAGTATATCAAATACATTTGGAATGAATAACTGAGGATCGAAGATGAAATGGAAAAAGCTCAGACTCCGGACAACAACGGAGGCACTTGATTATCTCGGAGCGATCGCGATGGACCTTGAACTTGAAGGCTTTGAGATCGAGGATAATGTTCCGCTTACCGAAGACGAGAAGAAGAGGATGTTCATAGACATCCTTCCCGAACTTCCGCCCGATGAAGGGATAGCATACGTAAGTTTCTATGTCGACCCCGACGTTGACGAAAAAGAGCTGGAAGCCAGGATCCGCGAATGTGCAGAGGATTATTCGGGTCTGTGCGATTTCGGGGCGATGAAATTAGAGGTAACGCTCGAAGATGACAATAACTGGATCAATAACTGGAAAGAGTTCTTCAAACCTTTCAGGATCGATGACAGCATAGTGATCAAACCGACCTGGGAAGAATATGTTCCGGGAAGCCTTCCCCGCGCTGGAGAAGCCGGCAGTGCTTATGAAACCGGGGGTGCATCCGAAACCGGGACTGCACATCCGGACGAGATAGTTATCGATATCGATCCGGGCACGGCATTCGGTACGGGAGCACATGAGACGACCAAACTGTGCATCCTTGCATTAAAGAAATATATGAAATCCGGTGACCGTGTGCTCGATCTGGGCTGTGGAAGCGGCATTCTGTCGATAGCCGCAATGAAGCTCGGAGCAGAATCGGTACTCGGGATCGATATAGACGAGATCGCCGTCGACACTTCGGTTGAAAATGCGGGAGTCAACGCCATTTCAGCCGAAAGATGTGAGAAAGCCGTAATCCCTCAGAAAGGAAAGACGGTATTTATCAAGGGCAATGTACTGACCGAAGATGATCTGTGTAAAGATCTGAAATGTTTCGAAGTGGACGTGGTCGTTGCAAATATCCTTGCGGATGTGATCATTCCGCTGTCGGCAGGAGCAGGTAATTTCATGAAGGACGGCGGACTGTTCATCAGCTCGGGCATCATCAATACCAAGGAAGAGGCCGTTAAGGAAGCCGTGCTTACCAATGGGTTCGAGATCGTGGAAGTTCTGCATATGAACGACTGGGTAAGCATCGTAGCAAAGAAGTGACAGCCCGTCAAGCAATGTGAAGGAAACAACAGTCGGAAATCTGCTTAAGAAGCAGTAAATGGAAACAGCCGGGAAAATAGCGGATATATTTGGAGTATAGAGTAAATGTATCATTTTTATACGGAAAGATCCAATATTCTTGAGGATCATATCGTTCTCGACGGTCCGGATGTCAATCATATACGCAATGTCCTGAGGATGAAGGACGGCGAGGAGCTGATAATCTGCGACGGCGAGGGAATGGATCATTATTGCAGGATCCGGTGCAATGAGGGCAGGAAGCTTATTGCCGACATTGTGAAAAGCTGCGGCTCGGCCGCGGAACCGTCAGCCGGGATCGTGCTGTTTCAGGGGCTCCCCAAGAAAGACAAGATGGAGCTTATCATACAGAAATCCGTAGAGCTTGGAGTAAAACTTATCGTGCCGGTAATGACCAAAAGAGTGATAGTCAAGACCGGTTCGGATGAAAAGGGAGCAAGAAAGCTCGAGCGCTGGCAGAGCATTGCCAAGAGCGCGGCGGAACAGTCGGGGCGAGGGATAATTCCCGAAGTACACGAGACCGTTAGTTTTGAGACGGCGCTCAAGATGGCTTCGGAACTCGAATGCAGCCTCATACCATATGAGAATGCCGACAATTCGGATGCCGGAATGGAAGAAGCCCGAAATATTATCAGATCGCTCAGGGGAAAAAAGAGTATCGGTGTATTCATCGGTCCCGAAGGCGGATTTGAGCCGGAAGAAGCTGAAAAGGCGATCGATTCCGGGTGCAAGGCGATAAGCCTCGGCCGCAGGATACTTCGTACCGAGACCGCGGGACTTGCGGCGCTTGCCATTATCGGATTTGAGCTTGATTAAACAGCAGCTGCATTCCCATTGGGAAAGTAAGGATCAGGAAGGTTTTTTTAACAAATGGAATGTTATTTTGATAACGCAGCAACTACGCGGGTATGCAATGAAGCCGCGGAGATAATGAACCGCGTGATGCTTGAGGATTACGGCAATCCTTCGTCGAAACATATCAAAGGTTTTGATGCGGAGAAATATATCAGGGATGCCGCAGCCACAATAGCTTCTACGCTTCATGCGGCGCCGAAGGAGATCGTTTTCACCTCCGGGGGCACAGAGTCCAACAATATGGCCCTCGCGGGATCCGCTTTTGTCAACAAACGCAGGGGAAAGCATATCATTGCCTCCGCATTTGAACACCCCGCAGTCTACAATCCGCTGCTCGGGCTTGAAGAATTCGGCTTTGAAGTGGAATTCGTTCCTGTGGACAATTTGGGGCATATCGATCCGGAACGGCTCTCAGAGATGGTCCGTGATGATACGATACTTGTCTCGATAATGTATGTTAATAACGAAACCGGCGCAGTACAGGATATTGCCGGATTATCGCGTGCGGTTAAGCAGAAAAACCCTCATATCATATTTCACACGGATGCCATACAGGCATACGGCAAATACAGGATCAATCCGAAAAAAGAAGGCATAGACCTGATGAGCGTCAGCGGACACAAGCTCCATGGGCCGAAAGGAAGCGGATTTCTGTATGTTGCCGACGGAGTGAGACTGAGGCCTTTGATATTCGGAGGCGGGCAGCAGAAGGACAGAAGATCGGGAACGGAGAATGTTCCCGCTATAGCAGGTCTGGGAATTGCCGCAGGCAAAATATACGAAGATCTCGATACAAGAACAGCTCATATGTATGAACTGAAGCAGAGGATGATCGACGGCCTTGCCCGGATCCCTCAGGCACATGTAAATGCGGTCGGGGAGGACATACATAAGACGGCGCCCCATATCCTGAGCGTGAGTTTCGACGGGATCAAAGCGGAAGTGCTCCTACATGCGCTTGAAGAGAGAGGCATTTATGTAAGTTCGGGATCGGCATGTTCATCCAACCATCCGGGGATCAGCGGAACATTGAAAGCCATAGGTGTTCCGGAAAAACTTCTGGATTCAACGATCAGGTTCAGCTTCTGCGGGAACAACACCGCCGAGGAGATCGATTACGGAATAGAGACTTTGAAAGAACTGGTTCCGGTATACGGCCGGTTTTCAAGAAAATAATGTAGTGAGGAAATAATATGAAATACAGAGCGCTGCTGATAAAGTACGCAGAAATAGGTATAAAAGGCCAGAACCGTTACGTATTTGAAGACGCATTGTGCGACAGGATCCGCAGGAAACTGAAGAAGATTTCCGAAGGGTTTTCCTGTATTAGAGAACAGGGAAGGGTACTGGTAGAGTGTCCCGAAGAGTACGATTATGACGAGACGATAGATGCGATCAAAACCGTATTCGGCGTATGGGCGATATGTCCCGCCATCGTGATCGAAGATGCATCGTGGGAGAGTCTTACAAAACACACCGGCGACTTCGTGGAAGAAAGATTTGCCGGAGAAAGCTTTACTTTCAAAGTATTTGCGAGACGTTCCGATAAGAAGTATCCGATCGAAACTCCCGAGATATGCTCCGGGATGGGAGATTACCTTCTGCAGAGATTTCCACACCTGAAGGTAGATGTACATGAACCGCAGGTGAAACTTCAGGTGGAGATCAGAAATAAGGCTTACGTATTCTGCGATACGATCCAGGGCCCCGGAGGCATGCCGGTAGGCGCCAACGGAAAAGCGATGCTGCTGCTCTCCGGCGGTATCGACAGCCCGGTTGCGGGATATATGGTCGCAAAAAGAGGTGTATACATTGATGCCGTTTATTTCCATGCACCTCCATATACCAGCGAACGCGCAAAACAGAAGGTCGTTGATCTTGCAAAGCTGATCAGCGTCTATACAGGACCGATCCGGCTGCATGTGGTCAATTTTACGGACGTTCAGCTTGCTATTATCGATAAATGCCCCCGTGAGGAACTGACGATCATCATGAGACGATATATGATGAGGATCGCGGAACATTTTGCCGGAGAATGCAGGTCGCTCGGCCTTGTTACCGGTGAGAGCATCGGACAGGTGGCATCACAGACCATGCAGGGACTTGCGGCGACCAATGCCGTATGTACGATGCCCGTTTACAGGCCGTTGATCGCATTTGACAAGCAGGATATCGTTGATATCGCAATGAAGATCAACACATACGAAACGTCGATCGAGCCTTACGAGGACTGCTGCACGATATTTGTTGCCAAGCATCCGAAGACCAAACCCAGGATCGATGTTATCGAAAGGTCTGAAAAGAAGCTCGAGGGAGTCATTGAAGAGCTGGTCGAGCAGGCGATCAGCACAGTGGAGATCATAGATATAGCGGAATGATACCGTATAAAAGAAGATAATGGTTTCATCTTACAGGATGATTTTCGAAATAAAAAAAACCCCCGCATCGCGGGGGTTAAATTCAACCGATATCAGATAAGATAAGGCTTGAGGGCATCAAGGATACCGTCAAGGTTCTCTTCTGTATGGATGTTCAGATCAATAGGCTTGGAAAGATCAAGACTGAAGATACCCATGATCGACTTAGCGTCGATAACATATCTTCCTGATACAAGATCAAAGTCCGAATCATACTTTGTTACGGTATTAACAAATGATTTAACTGCATCGATCGAATTTAAACTGATTTTAACTGTTTTCATCCTAAATTTCTCCTTTCGAATTTCAGTTTTTTGCTACAATGCTATCTTATACGGTTTAGTGAAAATAGTCAATATACAGAGTTTATAAACTTTTTTCGGAAATTCTGCGTTTTGGGATGAATATGGGCGCTTTATAGTCATAAAATTCTGAATATTTTGTGCATAATGCACAAAGATAACGGTGAGTATTTGTGGAAAATATTGAAAACCAGATTTTGAAAGATAAGAGGATCAGCTTCCTGAGCCTCGGATGCAAGGTGAATGCCTATGAGACAGAAGTGTTCCGCGAGCGGTTTGAGAAGCTCGGGGCGGTGATCGTTCCGTTTGAAGACGGAAATGCCGATGCTGTCGTGATCAATACCTGTTCGGTCACAAATATTGCGGACAGGAAATCAAGGCAGATGCTCCATAAAGCCAGAAAACTAAGCCCGAACGCGGTGATAGTGGCTGCAGGGTGCTATGCGCAGGCTGTACGCGAGAAAGTGGTTGAAAGCGGCGATGCGGATGTTCTGGCGGGAAACGATAAAAAAGACATCATTACCGAACTTGTGGCGGAAGCGCTGCTGAAGAAGGATCCCAAACCCGCCTGCGACACGGCACCGGCATACGGGAGTGGAGAGAAGGAAGACTTCTGCCATGAGCGGACAAGAGCATTCATCAAGGTTACCGACGGATGCAATCAGTTCTGTACTTACTGCATCATCCCTTATGTACGCGGAAGGGTCAGATCGCGTGATACCGGAAGCATTATCGAAGAAGCTGTAAACCTGCGTGATAAGGGATACAGGGAGGTCGTGCTCACAGGTATCCACCTGAGTTCGTACGGGACCGACCTAACATCCGATCCCGATGCGGTGCCCCTTCTCGATCTTATCGACGAAGTATCGAAGATTGACGGGATAGAGCGCATCAGACTCGGTTCGCTCGAGCCCAGGATCATTACCGACGGTTTTGTGGCACATATTGCCGACAATCCCAAGGTATGCCCGCATTTCCATCTTTCACTGCAGAGCGGGTCCGATACCGTTCTGAAGCGGATGAACAGGCATTATACCGCCGAGGATTATGAAAATGCCTGCAACCTGCTACGAAAAGCATATGAACTTCCTTCTATCAATACCGACATCATCGTCGGGTTCCCCGGGGAAACGGAAGAAGAATTCAACGAAACGATGGAATTTGCGAAGAAGATAGGGTTCGCCAAGATTCACATTTTTAAATACTCAAGACGTAAGGGAACATTTGCCGACAAAATGCCGGGGCAGGTCGATGAGGAGATCAAGACCCGGCGCAGTGAAATGCTCAGCCGCATCGATGAAGCCAACCACATAAACTATGTCTCGGGCTTCGTTGGGAAAAAGGTAAGGATCCTTACCGAACAGGAAGAAGTCTATGACGGGAAAAAGTACATGACGGGGCTTACCGAGAGATATGTCAGGGTAGCACTGGACAACCGGGACTGTCCCCAGAACGTATTTGTCGACTGTCTGGTGACCGGGATCATCGATCGGGGCGTGCTTACGGGAATACCCGCAGATATAGTCTGACCTGCTTTTTCAATTAATTATTTATTTGGTGAAAAGCTTGAAAAACTTAGTTTTTCGGTTTATAATCATATGATGAGGTTACGAAACGGAGGTATTAACTTATGGACAATTCTTCAAACACTCAATATTTCAAAGTTCAGAAGGAAGAGAACACTATCGTTAAAAATACTATCGACAGTGTATATCTTGCTCTTACCGAGAAAGGCTACAATCCGGTCAACCAGATCGTAGGATATATCATGTCCGGCGATCCGACCTATATCACAAGCCATAACGGTGCCCGCAGCCAGATCATGAGGGTTGAACGCGACGAGATCATTGAGGAGCTTTTAAAAGACTATATCGCCAATAACTTTAAGGCGGTTGATTAACCGGAGGACCGGAACATGCGTGTAATGGGACTGGATTTCGGCACGGTGACCTGCGGAGTGGCCCTGAGCGATGAACTGCTGCTTACCGCACAGCCTGTTGAAACTATACGGCGCAAGCATGCTACCAAGCTGAGGCAGACGTATGCCCGGATAGAAGAGCTGATCGCTGCCAACAATGTCGGAAGGATCGTTGTTGGCCTTCCGCTCACTCTTTCTGGAGATGTCCGCGAAAGAGCCGAAGCATGCAGGGAATTTGCCGAAGGGCTTGAGCGCAGGACCGGTCTGGAAGTTATCATGTGGGATGAAAGGCTTACCACGGTCGAAGCCCACAGGATCCTTGACGAAGCCGGTCTCGGATACGAGAAGAAAGCCGAAGTGGTTGACAAGATCGCAGCCGCTATCATTCTTCAGAACTACCTTGACAGCATCTACAACGGAGGTTTACCATCTGATGGCCAATAAAGATAACCGTACTATCAGTCTTAAAGGCGAATTAGGAGAGACGATCGAACTGATCGTTCTCGAAAAGACCGAATTCGGCGGCAATATTTATGTACTTGCCGAGGAGAGCGAGGATGACGAGACAGTGGCTTACATCCTCAAACAGGGCGGCGAGAGCGAAGAAGAACTGACTTACAGCATAGTGGAAGATGAGAAGGAGCTTGATGCCGTAGCTCCTATTTTTGAAGAATTACTTGAAGGTGAGATAGAGCTCGTCAGCGACGACGAGGATTGAAAGGAAGATACAGAAATTAGGTAATGGGAAACAAAAAGAAATTTTTATTTGATGACGGGACATTCGAAAGTCCGGTCGTAAAGGTCATACCGTTGGGTGGTCTTGAACAGATAGGTATGAACATGACCGCGTTTGAATACGGCGAAACGATCATAGTGGTGGATTGCGGTATCGCATTTCCGGAAGATGATATGCTCGGGATCGACCTGGTCATTCCCGATATCACATACCTGAAGGAGAATGCACAGAAGGTCCGCGGTTATGTGATCACTCACGGACATGAGGATCATATAGGTGCGCTTCCCTATATTTTGAATGACATTCCCGCGAATGTCTATGCTACCAAGCTTACGATCGCTCTTATAGAAAATAAGATCAAGGAACATCCGGTTCCGAGAAAAGCCAAACTCAAAGAGATCAGCTGCGGACAGAGCGTCAATCTGGGTGATTTCAGGGTAGAGTTCATCCGTACAAATCACAGTATAGCGGATTCCGCAGCACTTGCGATCAATTCGCCTGCCGGCACGATCATACATACGGGCGACTTCAAGGTCGATTACACACCTGTTTACGGAGAAACGATCGATCTGTGCCGTTTTGCGGAATACGGGAAAAAAGGCGTACTCGCGCTCTTGTGTGATTCCACCAACGTTATGAGGCCCGGCTTCACGATGTCGGAAAGGACAGTCGGAAAGACATTTGATACGATATTTGCCGAAAATACGATGAGCAGGATCATAGTTGCAACCTTCTCATCCAATGTGGACCGCATCCAGCAGGTCATCAATTCGGCAGAGAAATTCGGGCGTAAGGTTGCCGTTGAGGGACGCAGCATGATCAACGTCATCACCGCAGCCAAGGAACTTGGATATATTAAAGCAGCCGAGAATACTCTGATCCCGATCGAAAATATGAAGAACTATCCCGAGGAACAGATAGTCCTGATCACGACCGGAAGCCAGGGTGAGGCAATGGCGGCGCTCTCGAGGATCGCTGCCAATATTCACAAGAAAGTCAGCATTTCGCCCAACGATGTCGTTATTTTCAGTTCTTCGACGATCCCGGGCAATGAAAAGAACATTTCCAGGGTGATCAACGAACTGACCATGAAAGGCGCGAGGGTGATCTACCAGGATACCCATGTTTCGGGCCATGCCTGTGCTGAAGAAATCAAACTGATCTATACTCTGACCAAGCCCAAATATGCCATTCCTGTACACGGCGAATACAGACATCTTGCCGCACACAGGGATCTTGCCATCACTATGGGCGTGCCAAAAGAAAATACATTTATCCTGTCCGCCGGAGATGTGCTTTCACTGTCTTCGGAAAGAGCCGCGATAACCGACAAGGTTACTACGGGCGGAATCCTCGTGGACGGACTCGGAGTTGGCGATGTAGGTAATGTCGTGCTCCACGACAGACAGCTCCTTTCGGAGAACGGTCTGATCATTGTAGCTATTGCGTTTGATCAGGCAAGCGGAGAGATCATTTCGGGACCCGATATCATCTCGCGCGGATTCGTTTACATGAAGGAGGCAGAGGAACTTATAAACGAGCTTACCGACGTCGTAAATGAGACAATAGACGATTGCTTCTATCGTAATATTACCGACAGGGTTAAGCTGAAGAACAGGATAAGGGATTCGCTCAGCGACCATCTGTGGAAGAAGATGAAGCGTAATCCGGTTATCCTGCCGATAGTTATGGAGGTCTGATCTATGAGTTCGCGAAGATCATCGAAATTGGCAAGAATGATGCTGAACATGTCTGCGCTGATACTGACAGTCGGGATCGCCATACTGTTTTACTTCGGAGTCGTGTACGGCATAAAGAAGCTTGCGAACTATTCCTATGATTTTTCCTATCAGATATTCGGGGATGTTGCGGTCGAAGCCCCTCCCGGACGAGACGTCAAGGTGACGATCATGAAGGGCGAATCGACCATGAACATTGCAAGCAAGCTGAAGGATGCCAAGGTCATAGTCGACAAATATTCATTTTTCGTCAAGCTCAAGCTCATGGAACTGGGCAAGAAGGATGACGATCCGGAGACATCGGGCTTCGATGTAATGCCCGGTACCTACATTTTGAACACATCGATGTCATACAATGAGGTTTTGGATATCATCACGGATTATTCAAAATCGATCGAAGCCGAAACTACCGTTGAAGATGTGGAATCCACGCCGTAGAGCGGGATGATAAGAAATTTATGATCACAAATGAACATGTAAGGGATTATCTGTTTTCGCTTGAAGAGGAACTGCCGCAGTATCTTTCCGACCTGGAGAAAGAAGCCCTGCGCAAGAACGTTCCGATCATCAGGCGGGATGTACAGAGCCTGTTGAAGTATCTGCTCAGAAAAGAAAAGCCGGAAGCGGTTCTCGAGATCGGGACCGCTGTCGGCTTCTCGACGTTATATATGCATGAATTTGCGCCTTCCGAAACTCATATAACTACCATTGAGAAAGTGGAAATGAGGCTGAAGGAAGCCAGAAAAAACCTCGCCGGAAAGGAAAGGATCACATTGATCGAAGAGGACGCCGGCAAGGCGCTTGAAAGGCTCGCGGCATCGTCCGAACGCTTTGATCTTGTATTCCTGGACGCAGCCAAAGGACAGTATTGTTCATGGCTTGATGATATTTTGAAGGTGCTCGTGCCGGGAGGGCTGCTGGTTACCGATAACTGTCTCCTTGAAGGGAGCATCGCGGAATCGAAATTCAGCATCGAACGAAGAGACAGAACGATACATAAAAGGATGCGTGAGTACCTGCAGGTGATAACGCATCACGATGAACTGGAGACGGTGATACTGCCTGTGGGAGACGGAGTTGCCGTTTCTTACAGACGCTGTGCAGGGATACCGCTTAAAGAACGAAGAGAGAGGTTGATACATGAAAAAGCCTGAGTTATTGATGCCCGCGGGAAGCTTCGATGTGCTGAAGACAGCCCTGGCATTCGGAGCCGATGCCGTTTATATTGGCGGAGACATGTACAGCCTGAGGGCCAAGGCCAGAAACTTTTCTGAAGAGGAGATCACCGAAGCGATCGAATATTGCCACCAAAAAGGGAAAAAGCTGTATGTTACGGTCAACATTACGGCACATAACGAAGACCTTGAAGGTGTAAAAGAATATCTGACATTTCTTGATAAAGTCCATCCCGACGGACTGATCATTTCCGATCCGGGAGTATTCATGCTTGCAAAGGAGAATGCCCCGGGTCTTGAACTGCATATAAGCACACAGGCCAACAACGTTAATTATCTTACCTACAGATTCTGGTATGACCAGGGAGCCAAAAGAGCGGTTTCCGCACGGGAGCTCACGATCGATGAGATCCGGGAACTGAGGTCGAAGATCCCTTCGGATATGGAGATCGAAACCTTTATTCATGGCGCAATGTGCATTTCATATTCGGGAAGATGCCTGCTGAGCAATTATCTTGCCGGCCGCGATGCCAATATGGGTGAATGCACGCATCCCTGCAGATGGAGATATTATCTGACCGAGGAGACACGTCCCGGAGAATATATGCCGATCGAAGAGAACGAGCGGGGGACCTATATTTTCAATTCCAAAGACCTGTGCATGATCGATCATATCCCCGAACTTGTTGAAGCGGGAGTTGACTCGTTCAAGGTGGAAGGCAGGATGAAGACGGCGCTGTATGTTGCGACCGTTACGCGGGCCTACCGGAATGCTATCGACGATTATTTTGAAAGTGAATATAAATACCGCTCAAACATTCCGACCTATCTTGAAGAGATCTCAAAATGCACCAACAGACGATTTACAACCGGATTCTTTTTCGGAAAGCCGTCGGCCGAATCGCAGGTTTATGAGAACAGCACATATGTCAAAGACTTTATATATTTCGGGACGGTGGAAAAGGCCGAAAAGAGGGGGAACCCGGCAGAAAATCCCGGGTCCCAAGACAACATCGGAACATTGTGCAGGCTGGAACAGAAGAACAAATTCATGGTCGGTGATGTACTCGAAGTAGTGAGACCTTTTACCATAGAGCCGTTTTTTGTCAGAGTATTATCCATTACCGACGATAACGGCAATTCGATGGAGAGCTGTCCGCATGCTTCACAGATGCTGAATGTGGTATTTGACGGTGATGTCTCTGAAGGGGATATCCTGAGGGGGCCCGCACGGACCGATACCGGGCACTGATAGATACTGTTTATTATGATGAGGGGTATATATGCAGGAGTTGACGAGGACAATGATCAGAAACCTGGCCGTCAGTTCAACGGTTTACGCCAGAGGCGTCCAGCTGTACAGGATCGGAGCCGTTAAAGGTGTTTCCGTACAGAGAACGACGGGACAGTTCAGGATAAGTGTCATGGACGGCTATGAGTATACCGTTACTCTCGAAGAAACGCCCGAGACCGAGATCGTGTACAGCTGTAACTGTGCTGCCGCAGTGAAGGAAAAAGGTGCATGCAGGCATGTTGTTGCGGGATTGTTCACGGTACTCAAGCATCAGGAGCACGAGAAGCTCAAGAGCATGCCTACACCTGAAGACAGAAGGGCCTGCTCTGTCATGGACTTTTTCAAGGGGCAGGAAGAGCTGATCCAGCCCATGGATGTCTTTCATATCGAGCCCGTCATAACCGTTACCAAGATGCTGACCGCAAGCGAGGGTAATGCATTTCTGTCGTTAAAATGCGGTCATGACCGCCTGTACAAGGTTCAGAATCTGAAGAAATTCGTTACCGATTATATCCAGAAAAACGACATCATACTGGGCAAGGATTTCAGGTTTATTTACTATGAGAGCGAATTCGACCATTCATCCCAGGAGATCCTGAGCTTTATCATAGAGGCACTCGATATACTGGGAATGGATGATAATGTTTCGACCGCGGGCGTATTCGAGCGCTCGAGGATGATGCTTACCCAGACGCTCCTTCTGCGTCTTCTCGGGATAATCGGCAAGGGGACATTCACCCTTAATCTGTACGATACCACCTATGAGAATGTGAGGGTATTCAACCAGAATCCGAATATCAAATATGATCTTGATGTCGTCGACGATTCGATAATGCTTGATTACAGGGACAAAGAAGCCGTATTTTCGCTGTCCAAGAGCGGAGATCTGATCTATTATAACGGCGCGGTATTTATTCCCGACGCAAGATTTAAACGTAATTATGCGCCGTTTTTCAACAGCCTGGGGCAGGATAAATCACCGTTGATCTTCAGAGGCGTCAATAAACAGCGCTTCCTCGAAGAAGTTCTGCCCAAGATCGGCGACAGCATGGATATCGATATCCCCGATGAGCTCGCCGACAGATACATTTCGCCCGATTTCAAATGCAGTATTTATTTTGACCGGTATGCGGGCGGGATCAAGGCCGAAGTCCATTATATCTACGGGGATTTCGAATTCAATTCTTTCGAGAACCCTCAATCGGATTATTACATCATAGTGCGGAAGAAAGAGGATGAAAACAGCATCATAGAGAAACTTGAGGCGTTCGGATTCGAGGCGAGAAGCGGCTTTTATCTGCTTAAGAGCGAGTCCGGGATCTATGATTTCCTGACCGGCGACAGGTCGGTACTTGCCGAAGAGGCCGAGTTGTACTATTCGGAGGAATTCCATAAGCTGCGCGTTGTCAGCGGAAGGGGATTCAATATCGGACTGAGGGTCAGCAGCGATATGGATCTGCTCGAAATGGATTTCGGATATTCGGACATGTCGGAGGAAGAACTGCAGAGCCTGTACAGATCCCTGCGTGTGCGTAAGAAGTATTACAGACTGCAGGACGGCAGCTTTATCGACCTTACGAGCGACGATTTCGAGAGACTGATGGATATTTTCGACAACCTTGGAGTTTCGTCGAAAAATATAGGCAAGAGAGGCATCAAACTCAGTAAGAGCAATGCATTTTATCTTGAAGATGCCCTTGAAGGCTGCGGTTTTACGGTCGAGAAGAATGAGGATTTTGTTCATCTGATCGATAATATCAGAAATGCCGAACAGGAGGATTACGAAGTTCCCGAAGGAATCAGCGCTACGCTGCGCGGATATCAGGAAGTCGGCTACCGCTGGCTGATGACGCTTGCGCATAACAGCCTGGGCGGGATCCTGGCTGATGATATGGGTCTGGGCAAGACGCTTCAGACGATCGTTTATATCCAGGCAATGAAGAAACGCGGCGAGGACAGGCATTTTCTGATCGTATGCCCGAGCTCCATTGTCTTCAACTGGATGGACGAGATCAACGGATTTGCACCGGGGCTGTCTGCATGCGTGGTAATAGGACTTCCCGAAGATCGTAAGAAACTGATCGAAAATTATAAGGACTATGATATTTTGATAACATCATATCCGCTTATGAGAAGGGATGTCGCGGTTTACAGAAATGTGGTGTTCGATTCGGTATTCCTTGACGAAGCCCAGTTTATCAAGAATGCCGCATCAATGAATGCCCAGTCTGTAAAGCTCCTCCGCGCCGAGCACAGGTTTGCGCTCACCGGTACACCTATTGAAAATTCGCTTTCCGAGTTGTGGTCGATATTTGATTTTATCATGCCGAATTTCCTTATGGCACATTCCAGATTCGTACAGCGGTATGAGAAGCCGATAATAAGCGGCAATACAGAGGTTCTGGCGGGGTTGAATACCAGGATCAGGCCCTTTGTAATGCGAAGGATGAAGAAAGACGTTCTGCGCGAGCTGCCTGATAAGGTCGAAGAAAAGATGGTAACCCCGCTTACCGACGAACAGAAGAAATTGTATATCAGTTATGTCGGGAGTATCAGGTCGGATCTGTTCGGCGAGATCGACAATAACGGTATTGAGAAGAGCCAGATGAAGATCCTCGCGGCCCTTACAAGACTTCGCCAGATCTGCTGCCATCCGTCCACATTCCTCGAGGATTATCACGGCGGAAGCGGCAAGCTCGACCTGCTCCTGCAGCAGCTTGACATAGCACTTGCCAACGGACACAGGACTCTGGTGTTCTCGCAATTTACGACGATGCTCGATATCATCAGAAAAGAACTGGATTCGCGTGAATTGAAGTATTTCTATCTTGACGGGCAGACCAAGCCCGAAGAAAGACTTGATATGGCGAAACGTTTCAACGGCGGCGAGGGCGAAGTGTTCCTGATCTCGCTCAAAGCCGGCGGAACCGGATTGAACCTGATCGGAGCGGATACGGTCATTCATTATGATCCCTGGTGGAATCCCGCTGTCGAGGAACAGGCAACGGACCGTGCCTACAGGATCGGCCAGACGAGCAATGTATATGTACTCAAGCTGCTGACCAAAGGAACGATCGAAGAGAAGATATTTAAGCTCCAGCAGGAAAAGAAGAAACTGTCGGATTCGGTAATAGAGTCCAAAGAGGTATTCATCAGCTCGCTTACAAGAGAGGAGCTTGAAGATATATTCTCATTTGAGGGGGCATGAATTACCTTATGATGCTAAAAAGCATGATCATTGTCTGAGGTTACATCATGCGTCAATAAAATACGGGAGCGGTAAAGAATAACGTCCTTTATCGCTCCCGTGATCTTTATAAAAAATAGTCTGAACAGTCCGGCAATGTATATACCGGATCGAAAGGAAACTTACATTCCCTTCGGAGTGTCGATACGTGAAAAGACCATATCGTATCCGTCGTTGCCGTAATTCAGCGACCTGTTGACGCGGCTGATCGTTGCGGTCGAAGCACCGGTCTTTTCGGCGATATCAAGGTAGGTTTTGCCCGCACGCAGCATGGCAGCTACTTCGAAACGCTGCGCAAGCGAGAGCAGTTCGTTGATCGTACAAACATCCTCAAAAAAGTCGTAGCATTCCTTTTTATCATTAAGGCTCAGAATGGCATCAAACAGAAAGTCCACAGCCTCGGTATGAATTTTGGGATTCATGGTATATACCCCTTTCGAAAAAGTTTTACTGTGACATCATTTTAGCACTTTGCAGAACTAAAGTAAAGATTTATTTTCAAATTCAATATAAATCTTCAAAGATGCAGTCGTGAATGATTTAGTTTATTGTTTTGGTATGAAAGCACAGCATTATATGATATAATGAAATCTAATAAAGTACTTTAGAACACTGATCGGAGATAACAGCATGGAAGAGAACAAACTCAAAAAGGGAGTTGAGTATGAGGGAAAGGTGACCGGATATACATTTCCGAACAAGGGGATAGTGTATATCGACGGAAATAAAGTTACGGTCAAGGAAGCTCTTGAAGGGCAGAAAGTCAGATTTACGATCGGAAAGCTGCGCAACGGAAGGGCTGAAGGCAATCTTAAGGAAGTGATCGAACGGTCGCCGATGGAAACCGAAACACCGGCATGCCCCCATTTCGGAAAATGCGGAGGCTGCGCCTATCAGACACTTCCGTATTCCGGACAGCTCGAAATGAAAGCCGGGATGGTCAAAAAACTCCTCGACTCAGTGATAGATTATAACTATGAATTCATGGGAATTGCAGGCAGTCCTAACGAATGGGCCTACAGGAACAAGATGGAATTCTCTTTCGGAGACGAGGAACGTGGAGGCGAGCTGACCCTGGGACTTCACAGGAAAGGCAGCTTCTATGATATCCTGCAGGTTACCGACTGTAAGATCACCGATCAGGACTTTAACGATATCATAAAATGTGTTGTCGAAACCTGCCGCGAATACGGCATTTCATACAACCATAAGATCACTCACCACGGATATCTGCGGCATCTTCTGATCAGACGCGCCGCAACGACCGGCGAGATATTCCTGAACCTGATCACTACGACCGAGTGGAAGGATGGGATCATTACCGAGACCGAATTTTTGGGGATATTAAAGAAGAGGCTGATGGAACTTGATCTCGGGGGAAGCATCGTCGGAATACTCCATTCATACAATGATGATCCCGCAGACGCCGTCAAAGCCGAAAAAACCGACATTCTTTACGGAAAAGAGTTCTTTTTCGAAGAGATCCTGGGCCTGTATTTTAAGATCACAACATTTTCGTTTTTCCAGACAAATTCGTTCGGAGCGGAAGTCCTGTACAGAACGGTGCGGGATTTTGTCAAAGAATCCAAGGAGCATATCGCTGCACGGAAGAATGACCAGGAAAAGTCCGAAAATATCGATACTGACGGAAAAGGCGTGATCTACGATCTGTATACCGGCACGGGAACCATCGCACAGGTCCTCTCGCCTGTAGCCGAAAAGGTGATCGGCGTGGAGATCGTTCCCGAAGCCGTTGAAGCCGCAAAAGAGAATGCGGCTCTCAACGCACTCGATAATTGCGAATTCATCTGCGGTGATGTCTTAAAATGCCTTGACAATATAACCGAGAAGCCGGATATCATCATTTTGGATCCGCCTCGTGAAGGCATTCATCCGAAAGCCCTCACCAAGATAATCAATTACGGCGTAGACAGGATCATATATATTTCCTGCAAGCCAACCAGCCTTGTCAACGACCTCGCAGCCCTGCACGAAGGGGGCTACAGAGTGGAAAAGGTGAAGTGCGTGGATATGTTCCCCCAGACAGTGCATGTTGAGACGGTAGTTTCGCTGAGCAAAAAAGATGTCTGAAATGCAGACACGGAAAGGCGGTGTATAGGATGATCATTAACAGACTAAACCAGCTGTATAAGCCAAAAAGAACTCTCTATTACTTGGACGCTTCGAAGGAGGACATACTGTCCTTCTATAAAGGTGTCATTCCGCCGTCGATAGAGAAATATGCCGACGCCTTCGGTGTTTATGACTATCCCGGTGTCTTTTATATCCGCCAATTGCAGAAAGAGGTAATAGGCATAGAATTCAGAAACGGCGATCCGCGCGTCGAATATCCGACGGAAATGAGATCACTTGAGCTTGATGCGTCATTTTATTATTCGATCGAAATTGATGATGATGCAGAGATAGATCTTCCGTTCATCAGGAATTTATTTGAGGAGATCGCCGGGGACGATGATGCGCACAGACCCTACAGCGATCTTTGCATAGAAGAACCAGAAGTTATCGCTGTTTTTCACGGTTATAGAAAATTAAGGATCCTGCATGAATGGAAGCTTTATAATGACAGGGCGATCTATGTCATGAATGATGATCATGACCGGTTCCAAAAAGAAGAATTATACAGGCTTGCATTTACGGATCATATAACAGGCAATTACAACTGGAGTCATCTTGAGGCTTTTCTTGAAGTTCCCGGAGACAGAGAGATCAATGACTATGCCTTCGCGCATTTTGACATCAAACAGTTCCGCGTAATAAATGAGGCATATGGACACATAGCTGCCAACAAGGTTCTGAGCAATATCGTGAAAGCAATGAACGAAGCTGATTTTGTCTATGCAAGCGCGCGGTGTCATAATGATAATTTCGCGATGATCCTTAAGGACATGCCGGAGCCGGAACTGAAACAAAAGCTTCAGGAGTTATTTGAAAGTAATTCTGTTTTGGAGGAAGATCCGTTTTATAAAGTCTATTACAAGTGTGGTGTTGTCCCCATGCGGCGTGCAATGCTTTCCGGAAACAGGGTTGCGGATGCCGCAAAGATGGCACAGGCGCTTTGTACAGAGAAAAAGGGTACGGAGATCATTTTTTACACAGATAAAATGCATGACGACCTTTCATGGGGAAATTACATAAAGGCCTATGTGGAAACAGCGATCGAACAGGATGAATTCGTCGTGTATCTTCAGCCCAAATTTGATATCAAGACGGAAAAGATAAAGGGCGCCGAAGCGCTCATCCGCTGGAATTACAAGAACAGGGAGTTGTTACCGCCCTACAGATTCATTCCGTATTTTGTAAAAGACGGCGTTATTGATAAAATTGATGATCTTGTTCTGAAAAAAATCTGCAAGGCCATGGAACGCTGGAAGAAGGAAGGAAAACCTCTTTACCCGGTTTCCGTGAATCTTTCACGCACCCGCATGTATGATGATATCCTTATCGATAAACTTACAGGAATTGTTGATTCATATGGAGTGGACCATCACCTTATAGATTTTGAGCTTACAGAAAGCGCCACTTACGATAATATGGAGCGCATGCTAAGCGTTTTACGGGAACTTCGTGATCGTGGTTATAAAATATCCATGGACGACTTTGGAACCGGTTATTCTTCACTTTCGCTTTTGACACAGATGCCGATCGATACATTAAAAATAGACAAGAGTTTTGTCGACAAGATTGCCGTTGATGCCGAGCGGAAAGAAGATACTATCCTTCTGCGGCACATAATCACCCTCGCAAAAGAACTCGGGTTTGTCTGCCTTGCCGAAGGAGCAGAAAGCCGCGTACAGATTGACCGGCTCCGTGACCTTGGCTGCGAGATCATTCAGGGTTACTACTACAGTAAACCGATTCCCCTTGGAGAATATGAGGAAAAGTATCTTTAAAAACTCATTCTTTTTGCAAACAGACAGATTTTTTAAAGGCGGTGACAGGGATGATAATAAATACAGGACAGAGAACAGACATCCCTGGATACTGGGTTGCGATCAGGCATTTTCAGCTGCAGGCGACGATCCTTGAGATTTACGGAATGGATTGCATAGATGAAGGTTTTATTGACGGACAGCTCTATTGGCTAAACAAGTGGCAGGAAGCTATGACGGATTGGACCTTATAAGTTCCGAAACTTAGGAGTCAGGATTGAAATGGATTACAGTACGAAAATTTCAGAAAGAATGTGGAATCAGCCTGATAAAGGTGAACTGGAAGCTGAGAGGGAACACACTTTTATCGATGATATAGTTCAGAAATCACACATAGAAAAAGAACTGCTTGCCAATCTCGACGGTATAGAGACTGCATTTGACGGCGGAGCGGGCTGCGGACGCTTTTCAATACTGTTGGCCAGGCAGGGAATCCGTGTGACGCACTTTGACATCTCTCAGCCCATGATCGATAAAGCGAAAGAGATAGCAGAAAAAGAGGGAGTGCTTGATAAGCTGACTTTTGTTAAAGGAGCACTTGAAGATCTATCAGAATACGAGGATCGTTCATTTGACCTTGTAATGTCCTTTGATTCACCGATATCCTACACTTATCCCAATCAGGAACGGACTATCGGTGAACTTGTCAGAATCGCAAAAAAGCGCATTATGATAAGCGTATCGAGCCGGCTGGGAGCCTTGCCTTATTTGTCCAATCCCATACAGAAGAATCAGTTTATTCTGGATGAGGACAGTAAGGACGCATGGGTACAGTGGTGCATAAGCAGCAGAGAGAAGATGATAGAAGGGTTTTCTTTTAACAAAGAGGCTCTGTGGAAAACATATGAAAACGGCTTGTTATGCGATGTAGAAGAGTCAAAGAAGTCTTATGATAATGGCGAAACTCCGTGGAGTATTTCCTATCATTTTATGCCGGATGAACTGGAAGGAATCCTTAAAAAGAATGGTGTGAAGAACATATCTCTTGCAGGCCCCGGAGCTTATGCAAGAACCATCCCGAATGAGATCCTTGTAAAGATAATGAAAGATCCGTTGCAAAGAAAAGACTTTCTGGATTTTTGTCATGAGTATGACAGCAATCCGTATGTCTGCGGAATGGGTAAGGATAATCTCTTTGCCAAGGGAGAGATTTAAAAGAGAAAGAACAGGATGAGTTTCGCAGAGTAAGGATGTGAGATATCAGATGGAAAAAACAACAGTAATATTTGTCAGACATGCCCAGTCATTGCACCCGTACAGTGATGACCGTACAAGGCCGTTGACGGATGAAGGAATGATCGACCGGCAGCTTGTATTGGACACGCTGAAAGACCGGCATATAGATGCTTTTTTAAGCAGCCCGTATCAAAGAAGTATTGATACGATCATAACGACTGCGGATTTCTTCTGTATGAATATAAAAACCGACGAGAGATTTCGGGAAAGGAAAGCAGGAACCGATGCATCCGGAATGCTCGAAAGGCGATGGGCGGATTTTTCTTTCGCGGAGGAAGGCGGGGAGAACCTTGAATCTGTACAAAAAAGAAACATAGAAGCGCTTAAGGATGTTCTCGATCTTTACAAAGGCAAAACTGTGGTCATCGGAACCCATGGGACTGCTTTGAGCTGTATTTTGAATTATTATGACCGGTCATTTGGGGTAAATGATTTTCTGAGGATCGTAAATTGGATGCCATACATTGTGGAACTGATCTTTGATGGCGAAAGCTTAACAGAAAAGAAAGAACTCGCTCATGTAGAAAAGGCATATCAAAATATTGATTTTTCCGTCATTACAGCCTGCGGAGAATGCTGCACTAGATGCACTAAAAAAGTCGCAGGAGAATGTCCGGGGTGTATAGAGGCCGACGGCGTCGTTCCCGAATGGGCAGGATCGGGCAGGTGCAGGATACATAAATGTGCGAGAGATCACGGTGTTCAATTCTGCGGCCTTTGTAAGGAGTTCCCGTGTGAACTGATACCTGATATGATCCCCTGGAATCCTGACATTATCTCACATTTGACATATTTAAAAGATGAATATGAAAGGGAGAACAGATTAAATATGAGCAGGACAGACATGCTTGATCACATTAAGCTCGAAGAAGTAAGAGAGGATGAATTACAGATACTTCATGAGATGCAGGTAAAAAGTTTTATGCCTCTCTATGAAAAATACCACGATGAGGGTTCGCCTGCTATAGAATCTATCGAACGCATCAGGGCAAGAGCGGCACGGCCGAACAGAAAGTATTATTTTATCATCATGGACGGCACGAGAGTGGGAGCGATCAATCTCGGACACAACGATCCAGATGAGAAGAAGGTTTCGTTCATCAGCCCGATATTTATATGCCCTGAGTTCTGGGATCGCGGGATAGGTTATGCTGCGATACAAAAGGCTTTTGAAATGTATTCCGAAGTAAAGATATGGAAACTCGAGACGATCCTTCAGGAGGGGCGGAACTGCCATCTGTACGAAAAGTGCGGGTTTGTAAGAGTAGGGGATGAAAAGCCCGTCAACGAGAATATGACTTTGATCGATTATGAGTTACGGATCATCTGAAAGATCGCGGAGCCTGACAAAACAAAGCAAGCAAAGACAGGATTAATTACAGATACAGCCTTAAAATATTAAGCGAAAGGCAGGCAGAATTCGCCGAAGGCGAATCTGTGAGTGCCTGAAGCGAAGCGAAAGGAGGGATACCGAATGGATTGGGTAAGGACTATCAATGAAGCAATAGAATACATGGAAGAGAATCTGACAGAAGACATAACACTCGCAGATATTTCTAAATCAGTGAATCTTTCAGCATTCCATTTTCAGCGTGCCTTCACGCTGCTGACCGATATGTCTCCTGCGGAATATCTGCGGAAAAGGAGATTGTCGCAGGCAGGATCGGAGCTCGCAAAAGGCGATGGGAAAGTCATCGATATTGCTCTCAAATATGGTTATGATACGCCGGAAAGCTTTACCAAAGCATTTACAAGGTTTCATGGCGTTTCACCTGCGCAGGCCAGAAAAGGAGAACCTATCCGGTTCATGAGCAGGTATACCGTCCGGATCACAATAGAAGGAGGCTGTATCATGGAATATAATATTGAAAGATGGGAAGCAATGGAGCTTCTCGTACACGCAAAGGAATTTAATGCCGAAACAAGCGAGGAGGAGATCCCGAAATTCTGGGATGAATACTATGCTGATGAGGAGTATAGAAAGATTCCCGGTTATCTGGGGGTATGTGCTCAGGAGAAGGCCGGAAGGAATGAGTTTAAGTACGGTATCGGCTGTAAGGCAAGCGACGTAGACGGTGTGCCGGATGGATTTGAGGTTATCCATATCCCTGAATACGATTGGGCTGTATTCAAATGCGTCGGACCGGCACCTAAGGCGATACAGGATATGTGGGAGCGGATCTACAAGGAATGGCTGCCGGTATCCGATTACGAGCTGATCCCGGATGTGGATATCGAAAATTATCTGCCCGGAGATGCCGCGTCAAAGGATTATGTGAGCGAGATCTGCATTCCAGTGAAGAAGAAATAAAAAGATAAGAAATAAAAGGAGAAGAGATGGACAGGGATTGGGCGGAAAAGAATAAGGAAATACAAAAACTGTTGTCGAAAGAAGCGACATTTAACGAGGCTGTTCAGAAGCTGATAGAATTCAGGGAAGAATTGTTTCAACAGATAACCTGGATAGTAGAAGGCTATCCCGATGAGGCTTTTTACCAAATGCCGTTCGCGGGAGCCAAGGGATATCACAGCAAAACACTCGCGTATTCCATATGGCATATATTCAGGATAGAGGATATCGTGGCTCATGAGATGATCGCTGAGGATGAGCAGATATTGTTCAGGAATGCTTATCTTGATGCGACCGGTTCTCCTATCATTACCACGGGTAATGAACTTGAAGGCGAAGATATCGCCGGGTTTTCGAAGAAACTGAATGTGAAGGAACTATACATTTATGCAAAGGCCGTAAAAGAGTCAAGTGATAAGATCCTTTTACAGTTGCAATATAAAGATTTAAAAAGAAAATTTTCCGAAGAAATAAAACAAAAGCTGACAGAAAGCAAGTGCGTCAGTGAAGATGAAAACGCATTCTGGCTGATCGATTACTGGTGCGGGAAAGATATAAAAGGACTTATCCAGATGCCCTTTTCGCGCCACTGGATCATGCATATTGAAGCGATGAGGCGTATTAAAAATAAACTCTGTATGATTGCCAGAAAGGGTGTCGACCCTGTCGCAATCTGCGGATTATCATGCAACCATTGTTTCCTTGGAGAGTGGTGCGGAGGCTGCAGAACAGAGTATAATACATGCTCTTTTGCCACCTGTTCCGAAGGCAGGATATGTCCCAATGTAAAGTGCTGTAATGAGAAGAATATTGACGGATGTTACGAATGCAGCGAAATAGAGACCTGTGAAAAGGGATTCTATGTACCGTCAAATGACGGAGCAAATGCCGCAAAGGCCCAGTCTCTGTATATCAGGGAGCATGGAAAGAAAGAATTTCTGAAAATCCAGACAAGACTACATGAAAAATATGAGTTTGAGAAAGTCCAGGAAATTCTGGGGCAGGATTATAAAGAGGGATTGAAAATACTGGAAAGGGAATAAACGAATGAAAAAAGAATTATTGGCTGTGTTCAGCGGGTTTCCGGATCATCATTTTTCCGAAGAGATAACAAAACGGCTTCGCGAAGAACTGACAGTGCGAAAAAGCATCGTTTTTATCACCGCCTGTCCGCTTGAATACGCGCAAAATGACGATGACTGCAACGGCATGCATGAAATGTTCGCCGAACAGGGCCTGCCGTTTGAGAAGCATTGCGTTATAGATAAGCGCACAGATCCTTCGGAGGCAAAGACGCTCGTTGAAAATGCCGACTGCATATTTCTGATGGGAGGAGGAGTCTGTGAGGAACAGCTTGGTCTGATCAGGGAGAAAGACTGTTACGAGGCATTACTTAACTGCCATGCAGCGATCTTCGGCGTGAGCGCGGGGTCTATGAACATGGCACGTAATACGGTGGATTTCTTTGAATCCATGGAACCTTTCCCGGGACTGGGGCTTACGAACATTACCGTAAGCTGTCATCATGACCCGGATGATACCTGGCGGTACGAAAAGACATTGGAAATGTCTGAAACCCGCACAGTATATGCGATGGAGGATATGAGTGCTTTCTTTATCAAAGAAGGAAAGATTGACATCGTCGGAAAAATCTACCGTGTAGAGAGCAGAGAGTTACACCCGATCGCTGAAGACGATATACGTGAGCTGGAACAGGACTATTCCCGGAACATAAACAGGCAGGATTAACTGCTGCATTGGTGTTTTTGAGGAGAAGAGATCAAAGTGGTGATAGAAACGGAAAGACTCCTGTTGCGGGAGTACACAACAGATGATTATGATTCACTGTATGAAATAGTGTCTGATGCCGAGACTATGCAGCATTATCCGGCGCCTTTTGACGAAGCCCGTACCAGACGCTGGATCGAATGGAATCTGGAAAATTATGCCCAAAATGGCTTTGGACTTTGGGCGGTAGTACTGAAGGAGACCGGAGAATTTATCGGGGACTGCGGACTGACTCTGCAGAATATCGATGGGGAGATGCTGCCGGAGATCGGGTATCATATCCATAAGAAATACCAGAGGCGGGGCTTCGCGAAGGAAGCGGCCAGGGCTGTGCGGGATTGGGCATTTCTGAATACAAAGTATAATGTTTTGTATTCGTATATGAAATACACCAATGAGGGCTCATGGCGAACCGCCATGGCCAATGGAATGAAGAAAGTGAAGGAATACCCGGATCCGAAGAACACAATTTCCTATGCTTTTGCAATTACGAGGGAAGAATGGAGCCGTGAAGTACTGTCCTTTCGGAAACCTACAGATTTTGACAGAGGCATCATGTACAGCATTTTGAAAGATGCGTATTCTTTTGACGAACGCTGTGCACAGTGCTGGGACGAAAACTGGAGAGAAACTGATGACTTCTTTTTTGATAACCCGGAGATTGCGGTTAAATTCGCTTTCGTAACCTGCTTCAATGAGGAACCGATCGGATTTATCAGCTGGGATCCCAGAAACCGGCCGGAATACGTGGAGATTGGTCATAATGGTATAAGAACAGCCTTCAAGGGAAACAGATTCGGCAAAGCTCAGCTCGCGGAAGCACTCAGACGTATCAGGGAATATGAAGGGCTGAAAGAGATCCGCGTGCTGACAAACAGTAATCTGATCGCTCCGAAAAATTATGAGAGTGTGGGATTTGTCCTGTATGACAGAAAACAGAATCAGGGAGAAACGGCATTTTCCGGAGATTATCTGTATTACAGGATTCAACTGCGATGAAGGAGAATAATGATAGAATTCAGCTGCAATGAAGGATAAGGTTGTCAGAATCCAGCTGCAACGAAGGTAATGTGAAGGACGAACAACGAGGAGAAGAATGGAACGGACAAATTTGGAATGGCTGCTCGAAGAAGAAACCCCGGAAGTGCGGCTCAGAACTCTGAAGGAATATATGAAGCTTTCGGAAGATGATGAGCGCGTTGTCAACTGCAAAAAAGAACTGCTTCAGAGCAAGGTATATGAGCGCGGACTTAAGAAACTAAAGAAAGACAAGCCGTGGGATAAGTATGATGCGATCATGGCTTTTGCCGAATGGGGATTGACAAGGGCAGATATCGGAAAGGATATCGATGATGAGGTGTTTACACTGATCGAGAATACAGGCTTCAAGATGCTCTGCGGTGAGCCGCTTTTGCTCAGAAACCTGGTGAAACTGGGATATTATACGGAAGATATAGTTAAGAATGAGATTGATTCCGTTCTTAAACTTATCAAGGAAGATGGGGGATTTGGATGCATCAGCACCAACAAAAAGATCAATGATCCAAAGAAACCGCATAAGAGCTGCGCACGGCTGACGGTGGAGTACCTGCTGCTGGTGGCGGAACTGCATTTACAGGGATACAGGGAAAAATGCGAAGAGGCACTGGTACATTATTTTACCAAGCGAAACATTTTCTACCGGACGGACGATATGAAAACGCCCATGGTGGACGTGATGCTGGGCACATTCTATCCGCTCGATCCCATCAAGATCGGGGCACATCAGATCGTTTATGCTCTGCGCGCATTGGGGTGCGATCCGGAGTCGGAAGCCATGCAGGCCGGGTATAAAGTGCTGGATCAGCACAGACTGGAGAACGGAAGATATGTGCTGACAGCATCCAAAAGCGTACCGGCATTCAAGGCCGGAAACGTCGGGGAAGAGAACAAGTGGATAACGCTTTACGCTTATATGGCGCGGGAATAAGAAGCGATGAAATAAAAAGCAGAGGATTATGATGGATTATCAAACAGAAAGACTGATCATCCGTTCGTTCCGGGAGGATGATGCGGAGGCATTGTACAGGATTAAGACCGATCCGCAGGTAACGGAATTCTGTCCGGATTTTCTGGATGTTGACGTGCAACGGGACGATATGGAAAGCTACATCCGTGAATTTCAAAGAATTGAGGAAAACTGCGACACCGATACATGGCGCTGTTATGCCATTGAGAACAGGGTAACCGGTGTTGTTATGGGAGCCCTTTCCTTCAGCAAACATAATATGCTCCATGAATATGAACTGGGATGGATGATGATCGGTGAATATACAGGTAAAGGTTATGCATCCGAGGCGGCGGAGGCATTTGCCGAGGATTTCTGCCGGATACATGGGATTGATTATCTGATCGTGGTAATGGATGTTGACAATCCGGCGTCCCGCAGGACGGCGGAGAAGAGTGGTTTCCGGCTCTTTGAAAAGAGAACGGTCTACGATTATCACTACAATCGGTATTGTGACGACTATTTCTATTTTCGCAGATATTGGTCCGGCTGTACTCTGAAAGACCGGTATTACGGAGATTCCCCGTATTACGGACGATCGACGTCAGACGGGAAAGAATAAACGAATGAGAGGTATTTGATTGAAGAAAATTCTTGAACAAGTTAAAGCTTTATATTCCATGGAGGACTGCACCTTTACCCCGGTATCCGGCCATGAAGGCGGACGGAATCAGATTGTGATCGTCAGCAGGAATGGGGAAAAGCAGTATGTTCTTCGCATCTCCGCCCTCGGAGATCGAAGCGAGAACGATTATCTTGCCGAGACTGAGTTTGTGCGTTTTCTAGCGGAGAACGGCGCGCCTGTGGCGGATGTGATCCCGTCTGTCAATGGCAAGCTTGTGGAGTGTATGGAGGCCGATGCCGATGGTAAGGCTGTTTATGTCAGCCTGTTTGCCTACGCCAAAGGAATGCTTATTGCGGATAACGGCTATCGATACCGGGAAGGCGTGCCGTTGAGCGAATATTTCTATAACACCGGCAAGGCTCTGGGCGCGATCCACAGATTGTCCAAGATATATATGCCTGTCCATAAACGCCCGAACTACTTCGACAAATACAATATGGCGTACATTAACCGCCTGATATATGACGAATACAGTGAGCTGAAAACAGCCATCGCCAAACGTCTGGACGAATTCCATACGTTACCGATGGATAAAAGCTGCTATGGTTTGGTTCATTTTGATTTCAGTGATGGCAACTATCATATCGACATGGATACAGGCGCGATCACGGTGTTTGATTTTGACAACTGCATGAACTGTTGGTATATGTTTGATCTTGCCAACCTCTGGACCCATAACGAAGGCTGGACAAGGCAGGAAACCGACCCGGACAAGCGCTTTGCGCTGATGCAGCAGTGTTTCGATCTTCAATTGCAGGGCTACAGAACCGAAACTGAGATTCCGGATGAGATGTTAAATAAGCTGCCGCTGTTCATAGATATGGTGCTGATCGAAAATATCGTGGATGAATTTGAATGTTCTATGCGTGAAGGTGAGGAACTGGACTATGAAGATATCGAAGACGCTGCGGAATGCCTGATCAATGGTATTCCTTATGCGGGGATCGGACAGGAGTATTGATATCCGGATCAAAAAACAAGCGACCGCTGACAGAGATTTTTAATCTGTCGGCGGTTTTTATATTGTCGAGAAAAATTTTATTTGCTATAATAAACATGACATATAGTTGTCATGTTTGATTTGATATGATACATATGGAGCGTGAGCAAGAAGGTGATTAAGAAATGAAGATAGACAGACTGATCGGAATACTTTCCGTGCTGCTGCAGGAAGAAAAGACGACAGCTCCTGAACTGGCAGAGCGGTTTGAAGTATCGAGAAGGACAATAAACCGGGACATTGAGCATCTGTGCAAGGCGGGAATTCCAATACAGACGGTTCAGGGAACCGGAGGCGGGATCAGCATTATGAACGGATACCGGATGGACAGGACGATCCTGACATCAAAGGATATGCAGATGATCCTTGCTGGGCTGCGAAGCCTGGACAGCGTGAGCGGAAGCAGTTATTACGGACAGCTGATGGAGAAGATCCGGGCGGGATCCTCTGAATTTATCAACGGCAGGGATTCCATACTGATCGATCTGTCATCATGGTATCGGGAATCGCTTGCACCGAAGATAGAGGCCATACAGGATGCGATCGGAGACAGACATTTGATAAGATTCCGATATTATGCGCCGTCAGGGGAAAGTGATCGGACGGTTGAACCATATTATCTGGTGTTTCGCTGGTCGAGCTGGTACTTATGGGGATGGTGCCTGACAAGGAAGGATTTCAGGCTGTTCAAACTGAACCGTATGGATAAAGTCACGGGAACAGACAGGACTTTTGAATGCAGGGAGGCAGCGGTGCCGGATCTTTCAAATGAAAAGATCTTTCCCGGTGGGATCAAAGTAAAGGCGTTATTTGAAGCGGATCAGAAGTGGCGACTGGTAGAAGAGTTCGGACCTTCATGTTTTACGGAGGCGGATGATGGCAGGCTTCTTTTTACGGCAGATTATACGGACATGGAGAATCTGATCACCTGGATCCTGACCTTCGGAGATAAGGCGGAAGTGCTCGAACCTAAGGAGGTCCGTGATAAGGTCAGAACTACGGTAGAAGCAATGATAAAAAATTACAGGAGGAAATAACGGTATGAAATATCCATGGATTGAAGAGTATCTTATGGGAAAAACAGGTGTGACGAAAGATCTGCAGGCGGAATGGAACTGGATCCGGTTTCAGATCGGAGGAAAGATGTTTGCTGCGATATGTCTGGATGATAATGACAAACCCTATTACATTACGCTGAAACTTGAGCCTATGGAGGGGGATTTCTGGCGGAAACAGTATGAAGACATTATCCCGGGCTACTATATGAACAAACAACATTGGAACTCGGTAAAGGCTGACGGAGAGGTACCGGATGACATCCTGAGGGATCTGCTTGACAAGGCATACCGGATAGTGCTTGGGAGTTTGAGTAAGAAAAAACAGAAGGAGATATTGGGGGAGGAATGATGAATATGGAATTTATCAGGGTTACAAAGGAAAATCTGGAGAAAGAACATATATGCTGTGCGATTTCCAATAATAAGGATGTGCAGGTGTCTTCAAAGAAGGCGTGGCTGGCGGACAGATTTGATGAAGGACTTGTTTTCTTAAAAAGCGTGGAGCGCGGTAAGTGCTTTATCGAATACATCCCGGCGGAAAATGCATGGGTACCGATCAAGGCAGACGGGTATATGTACATTGACTGTCTGTGGGTTTCCGGATCTTTAAAAGGACATGGATATTCCACAGATCTGCTTGCTGCGTGCATTGAGGACAGTAAGAAAAAGGGAAAAAAGGGACTTTGTATTTTATGCGCTGTAAAGAAAAAGCCGTTTCTTGCAGATCCGCAATTCCTGAAATACAAGGGGTTTGTCGTTGGTGATGAGGCAGATAACGGCATTCAGCTTATGTTCCTGCCATTTGAAGAAAATGCGGATGTACCGCGGTTTAAAGAGTGCGCCAGACATCCACACATAGATGAAAAGGGCTATGTTTTGTATTATACGAGTCAATGTCCGTTTAATGCAAAGTATATTCCGATCGTGGAGCAGACTGCCAAAGAGAATGGTATTCCGTTCCGGACGATCCATTTGGAGAGCAGGGAAGAGGCGCAGAATGCTCCGACTCCGGTCACGAATTATGCATTGTTTCATGACGGTGAGTATATCACAAATGAGCAGATGAATGACAGTAAGTTTCTGAAATTGGTCAATGTATAGAATAGAGCGGAGACAGTCAGTCTCCGCTTTTTTTATGGAAAAAGATGTGTTGAGTTCAATAGTATGTTATAATGAAAGCGGAAGGTATTCAGAGGATCAATATAAGATCAGGAGGGGAGATATATGGCAAAGATCAGCTTGAAACCTAATAACGATTATTGTCCGCAGACCTTGTTCCTTTATGGCACATATGACGAAAACGGAAATCCCGATTTTGGTCTGTTCTGCTGGTTCAGCTATATCTGGGACAGCGAACTGGGAGTGATGTGCTGCATCGGCGGTGATAAGCCTACGAGAGATAATATACGGCGCGATAAAGTCTTTTCTGCAAATCTTGTTACTGAAGAGCTGCTGCCGGCTGCGGACCATCTGGGATGTGTCAGCGGCAAAGACCCCGATAAAATGAAGATAAGTCTTGATATAGGAAAAGGAGAAGTACTGAACGTTCCGATCCTGAATGATTCACCCGTCAATTTCGAGCTCGAGGTATCTGAATTTATCACCAGAGGAGACGGGGAGATCATGCTTTGCAGGATAAGGAACGTCCTTCAGGATGAATCGTTATCTTCTGATGAAACCGTGGCGGAGAAGCTTTCACGGATAGCACCGGTCAAGACAACGGCGAAAACATACCTGGGTTATGACGGCAGAGATCTCGGATCATGGGGCGAACCGATGAAGCAGACGAAGTGAACCGCGCTATTGATGAGGCAATCCGGGTCACAAAACCGGACGGCGTAATCCTGTTTGCTTTTAAAAGCGTCCTGATTTTTCTATGACGGATGAGGAATTTAAAGCTCTTGCCGAATGGTATCTGCATTTTTCCGAAAAAAGAGAATTGCTGGGAAACACAAATCATCTCCTGTATATCTGTCGTAAAAAGGGTTAAGACATATACAATTATAGAATTAAGGATTCATTTCAAATAAAGGGTTTACTGCAAATAAAGGCTACATTGTAATAAAGGGAAAATACATGAAGACTGTAGAAATACTGGGTGCGAACCGGTTTGAAAATTATACGAAGACACGTGAAGGCAGCAGGGCGGTTATCGTACAGGACGGAAAGATCCTTCTTACTCATGAATTGAATTCCGGATGGTGGCTTATACCGGGAGGCGGAACGGAAGAAGGAGAGACTCCTGAAGAATGCGTGGTAAGAGAGGTCGAGGAAGAAACGGGATACCTTGTCCGTCCGCTCAGACGCTTTCTTGCCATGCGGGAGTATTACGAAGAATACCGCTATTCGGGGTATTTCTTTATTTGCGAAGTGACCGGAAAAGGTCAGATGAATCTTACCGATGCGGAAAAACGCCGCGGGGTACAGCCGGAATGGATCCCCATGCAGGATGCCATAGATCTGTTTTCCAAGCACGAATCATATGCTGATGTAAGCGAGGAAAAAAGAGGATCCTACCAGCGGGAATATATGGCGCTTAGGGAGTATATGAATCTCGATCCCGAAAGCCCCGAACGGCAGATTTATGAACGTTTTCCGGGAGTAAGCTGCTCATACAGGGACACAGCCGGAAGAGAGATCCTGAAATACGACGGGCTTGCCGATAAGGAAAACGATATTCCGGTTGAGGCGGATACTGTTTTTCCGGCCTGTTCGATATCAAAGTTTATTACCGCAATAACCGTGATTAAGCTTCAGGAACAGGATCAGCTGGATATAGACGAACCTGTCAACCGCTATCTTCATGAGTGGAAGTTGCTTACACCGGACGGACAGGAAAGCGATGCAACGATAAGGTCGATCCTCAGCCATACCGCAGGGATCGTCGATGGGGAAGATTCATTTTACGGACTTCGCCGCAGTGATCCCGTGATCGGTGTAACGGATATCCTTGATGGCAGAACTGCATATAATAACCGCCGCGCTACGGCTGAAAAACAGCCCGGAACGGAGTTTGAATACAGTGATGCCGGTTATTGCGTGCTTCAGCTGATGATCGCGGAGATCACGCATTGCAGCTTTGAGGAAGCGGTCGGGAAATATGTTTTCGCGCCGCTACATCTGAAGAAGACCTTCTTTGCTTCACTACAGAATATTGAACTTCGGGAAAAAGATCAGAAAATGGCTTCCGGATATGACAATGAAGGTTCACTGATCCCCGGAAAGTACCCGCAGGTACCGGATCTCGCGGCTTCGGGTTTATGGAGCACGCCCGGTGAACTGATGGTGATCGCAAAAGAATTCATTGAGGCGGTAAATGGCAGAAGCTCATTTTTACGCAGGGAATCGGCACAGGAAATGATCAGGCCGGCAGCGAACTTTCCGTGGGTGGGCCTCGGACTTTTCAGACGCGGCGATGACACGCTGGTAATGCAGGGCTGGGGAGAAAACGGACAGAGCATGATAAAAATGAATCACGTGACCGGAGAGGTTTCCGTTGTGATGACAAACCGGGATCCCGGTGCAGACCAGACGGAGTCAGGAGTGGAACAGCTTGCGGAATTCGTGTTTTATTCCAAACAAAGAGCAATGAACAAAACAGGCGGGGTTCAGATCAGGGAAGAACGCATTTCCGCGGAGGAGTATATAGATTTTCTGAAAAGGACGGATCTTGGATCTCAATATCCCAGGGAGCGCTTTGAAGAACGAATAAGGAAACTGGTCAAGAATGTTTCCATCAGCCTGATCGCACGGAATGAGGCGGGGCTCGTGGTCGGAGCATTGTTCGGGCTCACGGACTACTGCTATTGGCTGTATGTGACGGACCTCGGGGTAGACAGGGATTACTTAAAGCAGGGTATCGCGACCAGACTTATGAAAACTGCGCATGAACTGGCAGGCGGCGAGAAGGATATTGCCGTATATCTGATCGCAAATGAAGATGCAGTTCCGTTTTATGAGAAGATCGGCATGAAAAAGGCTGATGATGTAATGCAATATAATCATATCGAATGGACCGAATGGACGGTGTGAACGAAAGGGACAAGGTTCGATCGGAGGTGGCTGACTGATGAAAAAGAAAAACAATCTGGTATTCTGGTTTCTGGTATGGGGGCTCGGAATAGCCGGCCAGCTATGCTGGAACATGGAGAATCAGTGGTTCAACACATTCGTTTATGCAAAGATCGTCAAAGATCCGACGATAATCTCCTGGATGGTCGGGGTTTCCGCGGCAGCGACAACCATTTCGACATTCTTCTTCGGAACGGTGTCCGACAGAAAGGGCAAGAGAAGGATCCTGATCTCGACAGGATATATCCTGTGGGGTATATTTACGATAGTATTCGGACTGACCGAGTTTATCGCTGCCGGACAGGCGGGGAGCGGTTCTGCTGTGCTCGCATCGGTCGGGATCGCGGTAGTGTCTGCGGATGCGATCATGAGCTTCTTTGGATCGATGGGTAATGATATAGGATTTAACGCCTGGATCAACGATCACATGAATGATAAAAACCGTGGCCAGCTCGGAGCTGCAACCGCAACTCAGCCGATCATCGGAACCATAGTGGGTACGGTTGTCGGAGGAATGCTGGTCGGAGCGGACGATAACTATATGAGGCTCTTCCTCGTAATGGGAATAGCGGTTATTGTATTCGGCGTGATCTCGCTTCTGGTAATGCGGGATTCCGAAAACCTGCAGCCATCCGTAAGAGGAAGCTTCTCCAAACAGTTCTTCAGCATTTTTAATTTCAAAGAGTATCTGAAAAATAAAGAACTGGCGTGGGTAAACCTGACACTGGCGGTGTATTTCATAGCATTTAACATGTATTTTACCCATATCGGAAATTACATGATCTATTATCTCGGATTTACCGCCGATATGATGGGATTCATCGAGGGGATCGCGCTGATCCTCGCAATGCTCACAACGATACCCTGTACACGATTCCTCAACAACAGAAAAGAACCGCAGACTGCTGCGGTTTCGATAGTGCTGAACAGCCTTGGTGTCGGTATCATGGGGCTGTTTGTGAGACCTGACAATATCGACACCCGGAGCTTGTTCAATCCGGTGCTGTTTATCGGTATTTTCCTGCTCGGCGCAGGATACGTGATCTTCCTGCAGACGATCACAGCCTGGAGCAAACCTCTTTATCCGCAGGAAGCAAGAGGACAGTTCGAGGGGATCAGGATATTGTTCTTTGTATTGATCCCGATGGTAATAGCGCCGCTGATCGCCAATCCGATCATCAAGAGAAGCGGTGAATTCGTAGATGAAAATGGGTTCACGGAATACCTGCCGACGAATACACTTCTCCTGACAGGTGCGGTACTGGTACTTCTGACATTTATCCCGCTGATACCCGCATGGAGATACCACAACGGGGAGAAGAGAAAATAAGTTTGAACCACCAACCCCGTACCTGCGGTTCACCGCATGGAGATATCATCAAAGTAAAAAGGGAGAGTAAGGAAATACATTTACGGGCTGATAATATTTGAAAAAAAAATCAGGGGCAGACTTACCGGTGCGCTGCCCCTTTATTTAATACATCTCGTTGAATTCAACTCATTTCGTTAAACTCAATACCTCTCGTTGATCTCCTTCATCACGTGCGCGGTTGCTTTTTCAACCGTGCCGTTTTTGAACGGATTGAGAAGATTGCCGATCTCAAGAAGTTCAAAATATCCTTTTGTACCGCCGGCCTTGCAGAGCCTCAGATAATCGTTCCAGGCTCCCTCACGGTCTTCTTTCATACGTCCGTAGTACTGGAAAGCACATATCTGGGCCAGGGCATATTCGATATAGTAGAAAGGATACAGGAAAATGTGCTGCTTCTGCATCCAGAAACCGCCTTCTTCCATGAATCTGTTACCGTCGTAGTCCCTCCACGGCATGTACTTCTGCTCGATGTTGCGCCATACGCTCCTGCGTTCCATAGCGCTCATCTGAGGTTTGGCGTACACTTCGTGCTGGAATTCATCAACACTTACGAGATACGGGATGGTCTCTATTGCCCCGATAAGGTGTGAAGTCTTGTATTTCTCGGCATTTTCACAGAAGAACGAATCCATCCACGGATATGCGAAATGTTCCATTGACATGGAATGGGTCTCGTTGATCTCGGAAGTAGAACCGCACAGCGCGGTGACCGGGATGCTGCGCATGGCAAGGTATCCCTGGAAAGCGTGTCCGGCTTCATGGGTAAGGACATCCACGTCGGCCGATGTGCCGTTGAAATTCGAGAAAATGAACGGAGCCTTGTAAGCCGGGAAACCGGTCATGTAACCGCCCATGTGCTTGCCGGGGCGTGTCTCGAGATCGAACAGCTCGTATTCCTTCATGAAATCAAAGAACTCACCGGTTTCCCGGCTCATTTCATGATACATGTGCTGTGCTTTATCGACGAGTTCGCTTGTAGTTCCGATGGGATTGGCATTACCCTCGGGGAACTTAAGGCTTTCATCGTAAAATCTCAGCTTGTCTACGCCCAGACGAACGCGCTGCTTTTCACGGATGCTTGCTACAGCGGGTGTTACAACGGTGCGTATCTGCTCACGGAAGCGTGCGGCATCTTCCTGAGTGTAATCAAAGCGGTTGCGCATGATATAGGCCATGTCGGTGTATGAATCGAAGCCCATCTTATGAGCCGAAGTATCACGCAGTTCAACCAGTCTGGAATACTGTTTGTCGAGCGTCGGACTGATCTGCTCGTACAATGCCGCCCAGGCTTCAAAAGCTTCCTTGCGCTCGGTGCGGTCGGTACTCTCCATAAATTTGAGAAGACCGTAGAAATTACGGCTTTCGCCCTTGAATTCGATCGATGCCTGTGCGGCGGTCTTGGAATAATCCTGACATATATCCGCATCTTCGATCACTTCGGGAATGATCCTTTCGTCGGCGGTCAGCAGGGATGCATCCATCAGCTTGAACAGCTGCTTTCCGTATTCATCTTCAAAATCCTTTCTGAACGGCGATGTGGTAAGAGCCTTATTCCACGCATTTGTAAGAGGAATCAGGCCGGCAGCCGTTTCGTTCAGCCAGCGGACTTCACCCTCATAGTATTCATCCGCTGTATTCATCGTATTGCGGACGTATGCTATGGAAAACAGAGTCTCCATTTCCTGCTCCATATCCTGGAATTCAAAATAAGCCTTTTTTACCTCGGCATAGCTTTTGGCCTCGACAACGGTTTGTGTTGCCTCTGCGAGCTTCTTCTTCAGGTTTTCGATATCGGGCCTTTGATAAGGCATTTCAGTAAATTTTATCATGGTTAAAAATCCCCCTCTCTGTAGGAATTTTAACATAGCTGCGGACTATGTTCAACATCACAATTTGCGAAACTGCTGTCAAAAAATGGGCAGTATGTAGTAAATAAACACTATTATTCACGTCCGGATTGGTTTATAATCAAGAAAAACACGGAGGAGGATAAAACATGAAAGCACTCTTTATCGGCGGCACCGGAACAATAAGTATGGGGATCATAAAAAAACTTGCGCAGGATCCGCTATGGGATGTATACCTGCTGAACAGGGGTAACCGTAAAAATGAGGTTCCCGAAGGCATTCACCAGATAACCGCGAATATTTATGATGAACAGGATGCGCTTAAAAAGCTTGAAGGCATGACTTTTGACGTTGTAAGTGAGTTTATTGCGTTCGATGTTGAGGCGGTCAAGCGTGATTACAGGCTGTTCAAGGGCAAAACCAAACAGTATATTTTTATCAGCTCGGCATCCGCTTACAATAAGCCTGCCGCAAGCTATGTGATCACAGAGGGCACGACTCTTGCCAACCCTTATTGGGAGTATTCACGGAACAAGATCGCCTGTGAGGAATTCCTGCTTTCAAAATATCGTGAAGAAGGATTCCCCGTTACGATCGTAAGACCTTCTCACACTTATGATGAGAGAAATATTCCGCTGGGTGTTCACGGCAATAAGGGCTTTTATCAGGTGATCAAGCGCATGCAGCAGGGAAAACCCGTTATCATTCAGGGCGACGGTTCCTCACTTTGGGCGGTTACATTTAACAGTGACTTTGCAACAGGCTACATCGGGCTTATGGGCAACTCTCATGCGATCGGCGAGGCATTCCAGATAACGGGCGATGAGATACTTACATGGAACCAGATCTATCAGACTGTGGCGGATGCACTCGGAGTTGAGCTTGTTCCGTATTATGTTTCATCTGAATTCTTAAGCGAAGTCGGAGAAAAATACGGCTTTGACTTCAGGGGAAGCCTTCTCGGGGACAAATCGGTATCCGTGGTATTCGATAACAGCAAACTGAAGAGGCTTGTTCCGCAGATGACCACCACCATACCGTTCCACAAAGGCGCCCGTATCGCTTTGGAATATGTTTTATCACATACCGATCAATATGAAGAGGATCCCGAATTTGATGCATTCTGCGACAAGGTCATCGGAGCACTTGAAGCGGCGAAGGATGAGATAATAAAAGCGTAAAAAAGTTCGGCAAAACGGACCTGAAGGATCGGTCAAAACCGTTCGGTTTACTTGACTATACAGTGAATAAAGGTATAATGGATAAAGGTAGCATAAAGTATTATGCTGCCTTTTTTTAAATAAATTTTTCAAAGGTGGGAGATCATCATGAAAAAACTTATTGCTGTATTACTTGTGATATGCTTTGTTGTAACTACGGCCGGATGTTCAAAGAAGGAAGAAGAGAAGACCGAATTGATCGTATTTGCGGCCGCATCAATGACCGAGACGCTGAACAGCATTGCCGGGCTGTATAAGAAAACCGCACCGAACGTAACACTGACATTTAACTTTGATTCTTCGGGAACTCTGAAGACCCAGATCGCCGAAGGCGCGGAATGCGATATTTTTATTTCGGCGGCTCCCAAGCAGATGAATCAGCTTGATTCCGCGAAAGACGCCGAGGGAGGCAATACGGAAGGCCTGGACTTTGTAATGCAGGGGACAAGATTCAACCTGCTCGAAAATAAAGTGGCGCTTGCCGTGCCCGACGGAAACCCTGCCGGGATTACATCATATGATGATCTGGCCTCGCGTTTGGCTTCCGGGACAGTATTGCTTGCAATGGGCAATTCGGACGTGCCGGTAGGACAGTATACACAGAAGATCTTCAAATATTTTAACCTTGATGAAGAAATTCTTGCGGCAGCGGGAGTCCTCACCTACGGATCAAATGTTAAAGAGGTTACGACCCAGGTAAAAGAGGGGACAGTGGATTGCGGTATCATCTATGCAACCGATGCATTTTCAGCAGGGCTTACAACTGTCGCAACCGCTACGCCCGACATGTGCGGACAGGTTATCTATCCTGCCGCGGTAATGAAGAATACCAAAAATGAGAAGGCTGCAAAGGCTTTTCTTGAATACCTGAAAGGCAGCGAGGCGTCGGAAATATTTAAATCCGTAGGCTTTACACCGCTTAATTGACGAGGATGTTATGGATTGGTTTCCTTTACTGAATTCACTGCGGATAGCCGGGATCAGCTCGGTGATCGTTTTCTTTGCAGGCATATGTGCGGCATATTATATCGCGAGAGCGCCCAGAGTACTTAAAGGCATACTCGATGTGATATTTACGCTTCCGCTCGTACTGCCGCCAACCGTTGTCGGATATCTGTTACTCAGAGTATTAGGACCCAGACGCTTTTTTGGCGCCTGGGTTCTTGAAGTGTTCGGCTTAAGACTGACCATGCAGTGGTGGTCGGCGATATTTGCGACGACTGTCGTGATATTTCCGCTCATGTATCGTACCGCGCGCGGGGCTTTTGAGGCATTTGACGAGAATCTTGCCTTCGCCGGACGGACACTGGGACTGAGCAATACATTTGTTTTCTGGAAAATAAGGATGCCTTACTGCAGACAGGGGATAATCGCGGGATTGGTGCTTTCTTTTGCGCGGGCACTCGGTGAATACGGTGCTACAAGCATGATCTGCGGTTATACGCCCGGCAAGACGGCAACCGTATCAACCACGGTGTATCAGCTGTGGCGGACGGACGATGATATGCTGGCATTCCGCTGGGTACTCGTAAATGTTGCGATCTCCGCAGTCGTACTGCTCGCGATCAATTTTCTGGAGAAGAAGAATAAGAGGGGGAGGAACGACTGATGGCTTTGTATGTAGATATTAAGAAAAAGCTCGGTTCTTTCCGCCTCGATGTGCAATTTGAAGCGGGAAACGAACCGATATCGCTGCTGGGGGCTTCCGGATGCGGAAAGAGCATGACACTCAAATGCATCGCAGGGATCGAAACTCCGGACAGGGGGCGGATCGTACTCGATGACCGTGTCCTATTCGATTCGGAGAAAAGGATCAATATTCCCCCCCAGGAACGCAGGACAGGATATCTGTTCCAGCACGGAGCATTGTTCCCGAATATGAATGTCCTGAAGAACGTGATGTGCGGCGTGAGAAGAAAATGTTCCGGTGCGGAAAAAGAGAAGATCGCGCGCGAAATGCTCGACCGTATGAAGCTCGGCGGATGTGAGAAGTTGATGCCTTCCATGCTCTCGGGTGGGCAGCAGCAAAGGGCAGCACTGGCAAGGATCCTCGTAAATGAACCGGAGATCCTGATGCTGGATGAACCTTTTTCGGCTCTTGATTCACATTTGCGATTCGAGCTGGAACGTGTGCTGAGTGAAGTGATCAGAGACCTCGGTAAGACTGCTATACTGGTCTCACATAACCGTGACGAGGCTTTCCGGATCACCGACAAACTTGCGATAATGAACAACGGACGTATAGATGTTTACGGCGGGAAAAAAGAAGTATTTGCGGATCCGCTTACCAGAAATGCCGCGGCCATGACCGGATGTAAAAATATCGCAGATGCCGTGATAACTCCCGATGGCCGGGCAAGGATAGACGAATGGGGAATTACGCTCAGGATCCCCAATACAAATAAACACGCCGACTGTGTCGGAGTCAGGATGCACGATATCCATCCCGGGCCGGGTGAAAACGAGTATATTTTCACGGTTGCGGATGTCGTGGAAAACCCGTTTTCGTATACGGTTATGCTGAGCGCAGGCAGGGAATACAGGGCCATAGGAATGGAACTTGAAAAACCGGTGTGGGAAAAAATTCGTGCCGACAAGGTGCAGGTAAATATTCCTCCGGAAGCCGTTCTGCTTTTGACAAAACAGGCTCTGAAAGGTTATAATGGTAACAAATAATACGGAGGTTGATCATGACTGAAACAGGGACCGCAGCGGCCTCTACAGAGGCGGCTGTTCATGCTAAATACGAGACTATTACAAAGCTTCTGATAAAGAATAATATTACGATCACAACGATGGAGAGCTGTACTTCGGGGCAGGTAGCCTCGCTCCTTACGGATACCGAAGGCTCTTCGGCAATCCTGAAAGGGGCATTTGTGACTTACAGCAATGAGGGTAAGATCCGCGAAGGCGTGCCTGCGCAGATCATCGATGAATACGGCGTATATTCGATACAGACGGCGGTAGCCATGGCCGACGCCTGCCGCGCAGCATACCGTGCGGATATCGGGATCGGGATCACCGGAAGTTTCGGCAATGCCGATCCGAACAACGCCGACAGCATCCCGGGAGAGGTCTTCTTTGCACTGTCTACCGCGGAAGGAACAAAAGAATTCCATTATTCGGTTCCGGTCCAGCCGTCAAGATTTGCGTACAAAATGTATATGGCGGACAAGATCGCGGATGGGCTGCTCACAATCCTCAACGCGTAAAATGACAGGTTCGCGGCCGCAGTAAATAAGGCATTCTGATGTGTTCTGAAGGAGGTTAACAATGCTTGATTGTATCCCCTATAACAATATGCGCATGCTGGGCGCACACAGATATAACGACATGCTTGAGATCCGGCTTGAAAAAGGCTTTCAGAGGATCATACCTGTTGACGGGCAAAGCATCCGGGTAATGTATTCGCTGGAGCCGATCAGGGATGAAGCCGGCTGTAAACCGTGTATCACAGAACTGCCTCCGTACGCGGACTGGAATTATACGGAAAATGATGATCATATCCTTTTGAAAATGCCCGAACTTCAGGTCAGAATGGATAAGAAGACGAACAGTTTTCAATATTTTGACGGGCAGGGCAAACTCCTGCTGAAGGAGAGAGAAAAGAGAAGCAAGGAGCTCGAGAGCTTTCCCGTATACGGGCTTGTGAAGGGAAAAGCCGAGAAGGAATATATCGAGACCGCAGACGGTGTCAAGGAAGTGATAAAGGATGCCGTAAAGGTCCAGACAGGCTCGGCATATCGTACGAGACTCCATTTTGAATTCGGGGAAGACGAAGCGGTCTACGGTCTCGGACAGCATGAGGAAGGATATCATTCCGCAAGGGGAAACTGCATCTACCTGAATCAGGCCAACCGTACGATAGCGATCCCCGTATTTGTATCTGAAAAAGGATACGGGATATTCGTAAATACCTGCAGCCCTTCGATCTTCAGCGATACCGCCGAAGGAACATATTTTTATACCGAAGCGGACAGTGAGATGGACTTCTTCTTCATGAACGGGTGCAGCATGGACGGAGTTGTGCGCGAATTCAGAAAGATCACGGGCAAAGCTGCAATGCTTCCGAAATGGGCATTCGGATATATCCAGTCCCAGGAAAGATACGAAACACAGGATGAAATACTCGAAGTTGCCGGCCAATACCGCGAAAAAGGTATCGGACTCGACTGCATAGTACTCGACTGGATCTCATGGCCCGACGGGCAGTGGGGACAGAAGAGTTTCGATAAAAACAGATTTCCGGATCCGGATGAGATGACCGACAAGCTGCACGATGAGCATGTGCATTTTATGATCTCGATCTGGCCGAATATGGACAACAGCACGGATGATGTGAAAGCCTTCAGCGAAGCTGATCTGCTCCTTCCGGGCATCAATATCTACAACGCACTTGATAAGAAAGCACGGGAATTGTACTGGAAGCAGGCCCGGGAAGGACTGTTTGTCCACGGCATCGATGCCTGGTGGTGCGACAACAGCGAGCCGGTCTGCCCCGAGTGGATGAGGCAGGTCAGACCTGAGAATGCGGCCAATTATGCGGAATACTGCAGAAGTGTCGCCAATCATATCCCTGCGCCTTACATGAACGCATTCGGATTGTATCACGCAATGGGCATTTATGAAGGCCAGCGCGCCTCAGGCACACAGAAGAGAGTCTGCAACCTTACAAGGAGCGGCTATCCGGGGCAGCAGCGGTACGGAACGATCCTGTGGTCAGGTGACATTTCGGCATCCTGGGATACATTCAGGAAGCAGATCGCCGCGGGACTCAATTTCTGCGCAAGCGGAATGCCGTACTGGACAACGGATATAGGCGCATTCTTTGTAAAGAACGGCGTACAGTGGTACTGGAACGGAGATTACGATCTCGGAGCCGAAGACCCGGCTTATTGTGAACTGTTTACCAGATGGTATCAGTGGGGAGCATTCCTGCCTGTTTTCAGAGGGCACGGTACCGATGTAAGACGCGAACTTTGGAATTTCGATCATAAGGCGGCACCCTTCTACGAGGCGCTTGTTGAGGCCAACAGAAGGCGTTATGAACTCATGCCGTATATTTATTCAACTGCCGGCAATGTTCATGTGAATGACGGTCTTATAATGCGTCCGCTCGTATTCGGGTTCACGGACGATCCCAATGTAAAAGACATTTTCGACCAGTATCTGTTCGGAGATGCATTGATGGTCTGCCCTGTGGCTGATCCAATGTATTTCGGAAATGAAACCGGAAAGAGTCATACGAGAAAAGTATATCTTCCCGCGGGATGTGACTGGTACGATTATTATACGGATGTTAAGTTTGCAGGCGGGCAGTGGATCGAGACAGATGCGCCGCTTGATAAGATCCCGCTGTTTGTCAAGGCAGGTTCGATAATTCCCAGGACCGAAGCGGCTCTGTCCGTGGAGGAGCTTTCGAATGATATCACTCTGCATATCTATCCGGGAAGCGACGGACATTTCACGATGTATGAAGATGCGGGCGACGGCTACGGATATGAAAACGGCGATTACGAGCTGACTGAGTTTACATGGAACGACGCGGCGGGAGAATTGCTTGAAAACGGGAATGCGTCAGGCCGCAGAGTAGTGTTACATAAATAGTTCCTCTGATCAATATAGGAGGTTTGGAGTATGGACAAGAGCAATCTGAAAAGAATGATCGATGTGGCTGCCGGAAGAGAGGCCGCCGACCTGTGCATCAAAAACTGCAAGGTCATCGATGTTTTCAACAAGTCGGTGTTTGAGTCCGATGTGCTTGTTGCCGAGGGAATGATCGCGGGTTACGGAAGCGACTTGCATCCGATAGCGCATACAGTGATCGATGCAGACGGCGCATACGTTGCTCCCGGGCTGATCGACGGGCATGTCCATATCGAGTCAAGTCATCTTTCACCGGCTGAATTTTCAAGGCTTGTTGTTCCGCACGGGACCACCACGGTTGTGGCCGATCCTCATGAAATATGCAATGTATGCGGGCTTGACGGATTCGACTACATGCTGAATGCTTCGGAAGATATCGCGCTTTCGGTATTTCTGCAGTTCCCTTCGTGTGTTCCCGCAACTCCGTTTGAAAATTCCGGTGCGGTTCTTGATGCGATAAAGATAGCCAAACGGATCGACAATCCGAGAGTCCTCGGACTCGGGGAACTCATGAACTTCCCGGGCGTATGCGCGGCCGACGACGGAATACTCGACAAGCTGATGGTTGCTCAGATCGCCGGCAAGATCGTAGACGGACACAGTCCCGGGCTCGGAGGATATGAGCTTGATACTTATACGGCATCCGGTGTAAGGACCGAGCATGAATGTGCCGTTCCGGAGGATCTGATCGACAGGGTCCGCAGGGGAGTATATGTAATGCTGCGTCAGGGCAGCACCTGTCATGATCTGGTGAACCTGCTTCCGGGAATAAATGAAGGAAATGACCATTTCTGCCTGTTCTGTACAGATGACCGTCAATCTGCAAGCCTTCTTGACGAAGGCCATATTGACAATAACATACGCCTTGCGGTTTCCGAAGGGCTGGATCCGATCACCGCAATATGCATGGCTACGATCAATGCAGCTTCATGCTTCGGACTGAAGGACAGAGGTGCGGTAGCACCCGGCCGCAGAGCCGACCTGATCATGTTTGATGACCTGGAAGACTTAAAAGTACGCGATGTATGGATCGAAGGCGTGCATGTAGCCCACAACGGCGAATATCTTGCGGAAGACGTACATGTTGAACCGAAGAATGTCAGCGGTAAAATGAATGTCAAAAACTTCTCGGCATCCCGTCTCGAACTGAAACCGGCGATCGATCAGGTGCGTACGATCAAGCTTCTGCCTTATTCGGTAGTTACGGAGGTTGGAGATGCTTTCATTACGATCGACGAATCGGGCAGATGGGTAAGGGACGAGCAGGATATAGTCAAGATCGCCGTAATAGAACGCCATCACGGAACGGGCAATGTAGGCGTAGGCCTGCTGGAAGGCTTCGGTCTGCGCGGCGGAGCGATCGCTACCAGCGTTGCTCATGATTCTCACAATATCATAGTCGCGGGCGACAATGATGCCGATATGGCGCTGGCTGTCGACAAACTGATTGAGATCGGCGGCGGTATGGTGATCGCGGCGGACGGTGAGATACTTGATTTCCTGTCGCATGAGATCGCAGGATTGATGACAGACCGACCGGGTGAGGAAGTAGCCCACAAGATCGATGAACTGGACAAGCTTGCCCGTGAGAGACTCAAGATCAATGAATATGCCGATCCTTTCATGACACTGTGCTTTATGGCATTACCTGTAATCCCGGCATTGAAGATCACGGATAACGGGCTGTTTGACGTAGAGAAATTTCAATTTGTTGATATTTGTATATAATACTATGGACTTTCTGATTGCAGGATATGAATAGTAATAAAAAGGGGAATAATATATGGAATACTCGGATAAACTGAACGGATACTGGGAAGAAGGCTATCATGAATACATTGAGATACGTGATGATAAGATTACGGTCAGGGATTACAGGAAAAGCATCGAGCTTGAAACCACGATCTCTTATGACGCCGCAGCCCTGGAACGGGGAGAACGGGCCGATATCACGTTTGAAAATAACGTTTTGTCGACCAATTTAATGAATGAGCCGATGTCCTGGCTTGAGGATGTTTATTACGAAAACGGTGAGATATATTATACTCATGCTTATTCTTTCAATGATGACTGGGACAAGCGGAAGCTTCACAAGGTTGAGAACGGTCCTTTTGATAATATTATCATCAGGGATGATGAGTTCCTCGACAAGCTCCAGGGTGTCTGGAAAGAATGGGTACGTGAGGATATCAGGGATACCGTTAAAGGCGATGATCTTGTAATAAACGGCAATTCTCTTTCATGGGGAAGCTTCGGAGGAGGAAAATTCCACGCGGTCAGCTATAAGGGATCATATGAATCCGAGAAGGTTTATCTTGTTCCGGAGAATCTGATCGATGATAATTTCAGCGGTTTCGGCAGGGTTGAAGTTAAACCGGATATGCTCCTTACATGGAGGATGGTCTGTGATATGAGTATGCCCTCAACGGTATTTGCAAGAGCTGAAATGATCGACAAGATCGAGATACCCGAGTCGGCTAAAAAAACTGCCGTAAGTACTATGATGCCGTCAACTCCTTTCCCTCCGCTGCCGACAACTCCTTCCCCGCTGAATCCTGCGATCCCCACCGCCAATAACGGCTACATGAACAGTTTGTTCGGAATGATGGATATGAATGAGGTCATCAAGGCCCAGAGAGAGGCTACGGAGAAACAGCTTCATGCGGGAGGAACCGAAGGTTTTTCTGATGAAGTTAAGGAATCATTGGGCATCAAGGCAGCATCCGGGGGAAACGGTTCAGATCAGACAAATGAGATCACCCCGAAATTCTGCCCTCACTGCGGCCAGGATTTCAGACAGAGCGGCCACGGAAAGTTCTGCTATAATTGCGGCGGAGCGCTGTGAATGAATCGGGTTACAACAGCATTTTAATCTTTTTACCGAGAGCACTGTCATATAACACAATACATTCATCCTGTACATCGTAGGTGATCCTTCCGGAATCATCCGTTGTACAGGATATTTTTGTAATACCGCAGTTTGGCTGAAGACCGGTGCCCCAGAATCCGCTCAGGTCGGTACTTTTGTTAAAATACATGAGCAGCGCCCGGTTAACGGCGCCGTGGCCGCTGATGAGAATATCGGATACGTCCGGTTCTTTGCGATCACTGCCTGTTTCAGAGAGGATCAGAGGCTCAATGACATTTATGATAAATTCGCTTGCCCGATGAAGAAGGCTTTCAAGCGATTCCGGTATGCCGGCATCATTCCGACCGGCAGAAGCGTGTAAGTTATCCGAATCCGGTTTGATATCGGACATTTCACCGCATGATCTCATCCGGATAATACTACAAACTTCATCGTTATATCGTTTGGGATCGGTCTTGAAATACCGGAAGATACAATCCGGATCGGAGGTCATCTCCTCAACATTTTTACCTTCAAAACAACCGAAACCAAGCTCGGTCAGACGCTTGTCGGTAAATATGGGCGACGCTCCCGCGGCAAGACAGGGAGAGCCGATGAGCTCCGCCGTGGCATAAGCACGTTTTAACGGACTTGAAAATACACGGTCAAAAATGATACCGTTTTCATGCAGGCGCAGTCCGGTCTGTCTGGCCATTTCCTTTCCGACCGCATCAAGCTCGATGTCGGTGCGTCCCTGGATGCGGCGCCCGGAATTCCATTCGGTGGTCCCGTGGCGGACAAGATAAATGTTCATGGTCAACCTCTGATTTCTGTTACGATTATTTCAGGTAAGTCCTGTTATTTTCAGCAATAATTGTCATCCGGATTTTCCTATGACCGGATATATCATGATTATACTCCCACAATGCTTTTATTTTCAACAAAATCAATTGAAGAAAGTTCCGATTGATGGTATCATTTATTTATTAGTTAAAAAAATGAAAGTGAGAGAACATGGCAAAACCGGAAAATATACTGCTGATCGGAATGCCCGGATGTGGTAAGAGTACGATCGGGCGCATGCTGGCCGCAAAACTCGGCTACAACTTTATCGATGCCGATGCCGAATTCGAGGAATATATCGGGATCAGTCCGGCGGATTATATCGAATGCTTCGGAGTGCCGAAATTCAGGGAAAAAGAGTCGGAAGTGATCGCCGAGTTCAGGAAATGTACGAGGACCGTTATCTCTCTCGGAGGCGGAGTGGTCGAGATCCCGAAGAATGAGGAACTTCTGCATGCGGCAGGAAAGATCATCTATATCAGACGCGAACTTGATAAGCTGGCGCAGGGAGGAAGACCGATAACCGCAGCAAAAGGAGTAGAAACGCTCTTTGCCGAGAGGCATGAAAAATACGAGCAGTGGGCTGATCTGATAATTGAAAATGACAAAGAACTTTCTATGGTTGTAGAAAAAGTCTATAACGAGATCGTTCAGGAAAAATGACAGGATAATACAGGAAAATGGGGATCATTTTCGATTGATTATGTCCGGGAACTATGATATCTTGAATGTTAGCTCGCAGGAGCGGGCATTTATAAAAATTTAAACACAATAATGATTATCGGAGGTAAGCATGAGCAGCATCAAAATGATCGCGCCAAAGCTCGAGAAGATGCCTTGGCAGGAAAGACCTGAGAAAATTGTTAACGCACCTGTATGGAGGTACAACGGGAATCCTATAATCAACCGCAATCCGGTCGAGGGAGTGGCACGTATTTTCAACAGCGCGGTTGTTCCTTACGAAGGAAAGTTCATCGGTGTGTTCAGAGGTGAGCAGACCAACGGAGTTTCGTTCATCTATCTGGGCAGGAGCGAAGACGGCATCAACTGGGATTTCGAAAAAGAGAAGATCCAGCTGGTCGATGAGAACGGCGAGCCTTTTATGCCCAATTATGCTTATGACCCCCGTCTTGTAAAGGTGGAGGACACTTATTATATCATCTGGTGCACCGATTTCTACGGCGCTTCGATAGGCCTTGCGAAGACTACGGATTTCAAGACATTTACAAGACTTGAAAATCCCTTCCTGCCTTTCAACCGCAATGCGGTATTGTTCCCCCGCAAGGTAAACGGCAATTTCCTGATGCTGTCACGTCCTTCGGACTCCGGACATACACCGTTCGGCGACATTTTCATCAGCGAGAGCCCGGATCTGACCTACTGGGGCAAGCACCGCCATGTAATGGGACGTTCATCGGAATGGTGGGAGAGCCTGAAGATCGGCGGAGGCGCGGCACCCATTGAGACCAGCGAAGGCTGGCTGCTGTTCTACCACGGCGTAACCCAGACCTGCAACGGCTATGTTTACTCCATCGGCGGAGCGATACTCGATCTTGAGAATCCTTCGAAGGTACTGTACCGCTGCGAGAACTGGCTGCTCACACCTCAGGAGTGGTATGAGGAGAGAGGTTTCGTCGCAAATGTATGCTTCCCCTGCGCTACGCTTCACGATCCCGACACCGGAAGGATCGCGATCTACTACGGAGCTGCCGACAGCTATGTAGGACTTGCGTTCTGCTATTTCGATGAGATCGTTGAATACATCAAGAAACACAGCGTTACCAGATATGATGATGAGTGCCTGGGAAGATAAGACCAGAGGAATACCGGAAAATGAAAATAGTTTTTTTAGACAGAAAGACGATCGGAGAGGACCTCGATCTCTCCGGATTTAACCGCTTCGGCGAAGTTGTAATGTATGACTTTTCGATGCCCGAAGAAGTGCCGGAAAGAGTAAAAGACGCGGACGTTATTGTGCTTAACAAAACACGTATCGATGAAAATACGGTCGGTGAAGCACCGAAACTGAAGCTTGTCTGCGTGACCGCAACCGGAACCAACAATCTTGACAAGGATTTCCTTGCAAGACGCGGTATCGAATGGCGCAATGTGGCGGGATATTCGACCGAGACGGTTGCACAGCATACATTTGCGCTGCTGTTCTACCTGTTCGAACATCTCGGATATTACGATGAGTATGTAAAAAGCGGGAAATACGCCGGAGATAAGCTGTTTACCCATTTTGAACAGAATTTCCATGAGCTTGCGGGTAAGACCTGGGGCATTATCGGACTGGGAGCGATCGGCCACCGGGTAGCCGAGATCGCCTCGGTATTCGGCTGTAAGGTGCAGTATTATTCGACTTCCGGCAGGAACCACGATGATAAGGTGAAAGAGGTATCATTTGACGAGTTGCTTGCGACCTCCGACATCGTGTCGATCCACGCACCGCTCAATGAAGACACTCAGGGACTGATCAACCTTGAGGCACTGAAGAAGATGAAATCCGACGCCATATTGCTAAATCTTGGCAGAGGACCGATAATTGTCGAGGAAGATCTGTGCGAGGCGCTTGATGCAGGTGAGATCGCGGGCGCGGGACTTGATGTACTCTCGGTTGAACCTATGAGAAAAGACAGCCCGTTCCTCAAGCTTGGGCATCCCGAAAGAGTGATGATCACGCCTCATATTGCGTGGGCATCGATAGAAGCCCGCAGAAGACTGATGAAGATCATCGAAGGACAGATCACTGACTGGATGGCGGAAGAGAAACCCGAATAAAAGAAACGCGAATAAAAGAAATCCGGATAAAATAAGTCCGAAAGCAGATTCCGTTGTGGAAAACGCTTTCGGACTGTTTTTTAATCCCAGAAGATCTCGTCAAGAGTTTTGTCAAGTGCCTTGCAGATCGCTTTACACAGATTGATCGTGGGATTGTAGTCTCCCTTTTCTATCGCGTTGATGGTCTGTCTCGAAACCCCGACTTTATCGGCGAGGTCCTGCTGCGACAGGTCAAGTGCCGCACGGGCGGCTTTTAATTTAAGATTTTTCATATGCGCTCACCTCGTTTTTCGGGATCATGCTTCATCGTCATTGTTTTCTTTTGAATCGGCAATATGTTTCAGGACCAGAGTAACCGCGATCACGACCATCATCGAAGCTACGGCAATTCCGACAACGCCGATCCTGAAGAGTGTATTCCTGCCGAATACGGGATTGTCTGAAGCGATCGTTTTGGATATAATAATGTCAAATACTCCGAAAACAAGACATGGTAAGCTGATCGCGCATATTATCCCAAGTGTTTTTACTTTGCTTACATTCATTGTAAAATAGCAGTCATGCCAGATGGAATATACAGCTTGAACAAGAGTACCGAGGATAACCGCGCCCATGTAGAACCATACATAGTAATCTTTGGCAATAAAGCCTACGGCATCAAAAATATAGAGTATCGTAATATAAACGATCATAGCATAAAATGCATATTTAAAGCCGCGTCCGCGCTCAACTTCCTGCCTTTCGTCATAATCGGGGCCTTTCTCACGGTTCTTAACCTCGTAATGGACAAAAGCAAGAATAAGTATAAGACATAAAATGATGATCACAAAGAGAAGGAACAGGCGGGATCCTGTAATATCGAGGCTGGACGATACAGTGATGCGGTATCTGACATTATTCTCGCCGTCCTTGACGAAACTGTCGAAATCCATGTCAGCGGCATATTGTTCAGCCTGAGCGGTTCCCTCATAATTGCAGAGAAAATCATAATACTGCTGTTTGTTGGTAATGTAGTAAAAATCAGCCTGATATGTACCTTTTTTAAGCTCGAAATTTTTGTTGAAGGTGAGCCAGCCGCCGGCGGTGGCATGTATCAGTTCCCCGCTTTCCGAAGTGATGACACAACCTGTAATATAGTGAAAATCAACATCTTCGGGATCCATCAATTCATTCTGCTGATCGATCGGAAGGAAGCTGAGTGCGAGATCGTATACGCCGTCGCTGTCGATCCCGAAATTAACCGTGCTCCTCTCGGGGTCTGCCTTGCCGTTCTCGATGAGAATGTATCTGTTGAAAGAACCGGAATAGCTGTTATCATTCCTGGATCTGATCCTGAAGAAAATGAATCCGATGATCAGCAAAGGTATCAGGACAGCGATCCATAATTTGATCGTATTGCGTTTCATAAATAATATCCTCCGTGGTGATTAATTTGGTTGATCAATTGAGTCATGCTATATAGCTTTTTCATTTCTGTGACTATACAATATCATCCCTTTTACAAAATGTCAAGCATAATTTACAAAAAGTCTAAAATATTTTTTGAAATGTAAGGTGAACTTTCAAAGTCAACTATGTGGAGGCAGGGGTTAATTTTTCCCCTGAAAAAGCCGATATAACGAATACAGGATATTATCGGAAAAAAGAATTTTTCTGATCGGGCAGACAGCATAGCTTTCCGTACAAGCAGTGGATGCCGGCCAAAACGGGAAAGGAGACCCACTATGAAAATTGCAGGAAGTGTCATATCTATGAATTCCGAGCATCGCCTCAGCGAATACAGCAGCGTTGAGCATCTTGAGGTGATGACAAGGAACGGCAGCAAGGCGATGGACCAGATCGCAGCATTTGCCGAATCCAAAGAGGGAAGCATGGTTGCCGGAATGCGCGAGTACAACAAAGAAGAGAAACTCAATGATGATCAGCGCAGGAAAGAAAACGAACAGAACAGTATAAGGCACATGCTTGAGCGGATGAATGAAACCCGCAATCAACCCGTATTCCGTATCAACGATGAAACCGATACCCAGATCAAATTACTGCGCAAACTCCTTGCGGCTCTGAGCGGCAAAGGAAGGATGGAGCCTTTTGAACTTGACCAGATGAGAAAAGGCGAAGCGCTTGACCTTCGAAGCAGCGCTTTCAAAAAGGCCGATATGGTAATGCAGATCAGAGGTGCTTCGGGCGGTTTGCAGGCGGCCGGACCCAAAGGCAATATCGCTTCAAATGTGACCGCGCTGAATGTCGGAACAAGCGTATCGGGCACCGTATGGCAGAAGATCACCGCGACGAGCGGATTTCATAATGAAAGCGAGTATACGACATTCCAATCGACGGGAATGGCCGTAACCGAAGACGGAAGAAGCATCAGCTTCGGTCTGGAGCTCTCGATGTCGAGATCATTTACCGCCAAGTTCGAATCGCTTACTTCTGAAAATGTGATCGTTACCGATCCGCTGATCATCAACATCGATAACGGATATGCAGGCCTTACCGATGTCAAATTCAAATTTGACCTTGACAGCGACGGCAAGATGGACGAGATCTCATTTGCCGGCGAAGGCAGCGGATTCCTTGCTCTTGACAAGGACGGCAACGGTAAGATCGATGACGGAAGTGAATTGTTCGGAACAAAGAGCGGCGACGGATTTGCAGACCTTGCGGCATACGATCAGGACGGGAATTCGTGGATCGATGAAAATGACGAGATCTATTCGCAGCTGAAAGTCTGGACCAAGGATGCCGACGGAAACGACAAGCTGATGAACCTTAAAGAAGCCAATGTTGGCGCTATATATCTCGGCAGCGCAAGCACCGAATTCAGTATCAAGGACGAGACCAATACAATGCAGGGTGCGATCCGCAAGACCGGAATCTATCTCAAGGAGACCGGCGAAGTCGGAACCATACAGCACGTGGACCTCGCGATGTAAGGCTCTTTTATAATACTGAGCCCCGTAATGTACATACAGCGGTCGGATTACATAATCCGGCCGCTTTTTTGTGCGATAAGCGAATGCCCTCAGTGCAAGCTTGCTTGCTGATTGAGGGCTGAGCAAACGGTCATCGAGAAAGCTCTGCTTTCGAGATGGCCCGTCGAATCG
>JAFZNE010000005.1 GCA_017553035.1 Lachnospiraceae bacterium | reverse complement strand
GCAACATCATACATACAGTACTTCATCCACATATCGTTCCAGATAAGGATCCGAACGGCGTGTAAATCCGCGGCTCTTGAGCATTTTTACGATCTGCGCCGCGATCTTCTCGGTGATCCTGATCAAGGGATCCCCGGTATTCAGGGAATCGGCATTATATGTTTTTCCTTCCCATGCTCCGGGATCGCAGTTTGTTTCGGAATATTTCAGTATCAGGTCCGAAAATGCATTTCCGCTTTCAGCTTTGTCGATCTGGGCCAGTCTTCGGAATGTCCATTTATAATAAGGCGGAAACTCCCTTTTCATCAGGAAGTACAGCTGCATGGCCGAATCCAGGCCTTCCGCCCGGCACATCTGAGCTGCAACCATATCACCTCTCGACATGCAGCGTGCATAATTAACCTGCATAGCGGAAGAAAATCTATGTAATTCATTGGCGATCCGGACCTTCCAGATATGATCGGGATAGTATTTCAGCAGCATTTTTCGAAATGCGGTGAAGATCCCCGGATCATCCCTGAACACTTCACCGTTGACAGCCGTTGCCAGACAGCTGTGCTCAAGTTTTTTCCAGTCTTCATCGCTTATCGCGCAACTATCCGTATCACAATCTATTCCCAGAATATCCGAATAAAAATCATGAATAGTCATGACACCGCGTCTTTCGCGCAGGCGGTCGGTAATACCGGCTTCCGGATTTTCCTCAAGAACAGCTTCGTAAAGCGCATCATAAGCTTCCTGCAGATCGCTGCCGTATTCACGCATGTCATCATCCGTCAGCCACAGGCACACGCCCGTCCCAAAGTCATGATCTCTTGACATATAATCATCATAACCGAAACAGTCGGAACCCTCGCCTGCGATGCCGGCAGCGATCCTGTCTTCGAACTGCGGAAATCTGTCCTTTATCATCGGTGCCACGCGGTTTTCATAGAACCTTCGGCTTGCCTGTATTGCGCTCCCTGTTTTCCCTGCATCTGCCGCATCTATTGATCTTATAGTTTCCACTTAATTCCCCTCTTCTTCACTTACCGCATCCGGATCATACTCAAGTATGTCTCCCGGCTGGCAGTTAAGTACCCCGCATATCGCTTCAAGTGTTGAAAAGCGTATCGCGCTGATCTTTCCGGTCTTCATCTTCGACAGGTTTACATTGGTGACCCCGACTCTCTCCGACAGTTCGTTAAGGCTCATCTTACGGTCTGCCATCACCCGGTCAAGGCGTAATATGATCTTTCCCATATGCACCTCCTGCTTCAAAGAGTCTCGTCAGCGCTCTTCTGAAGCTCAAGACCGTAATCGAAGATACAGTAAACGCACCAGAAGGACAATCCGACGATCGCCGCCGTGCCGATGGAAGTAGATAAGGTGAGCGCGGTAACAACTATACCCGCGATCTTGATCTTCTTCATGATCTCGGCTTTAAAGGGAGTATCACTCTTTTCGATCTCAACAAAAGCGCTTTTTATCACGATCACAGCTGCCAATGCAAGTCCGCACATGATCGCTGCTACAAAACAATTAAGTCCGGCTTTTACAAACATATCCTCGATACCAAATACTTCTACTATGTCGAAGCCCCTGACATCCAGATCGCCGAAATCCACCAGCCTGTGAACCTTGATAGTTTTGCCGAATACTTCCACACTTGTTCCGTCCTTGGTCCTGAAGCACATCGTCGTGATCCCGCCCACGATACATAATACAAGACCTACGATCAATATAACCTTGATGACGTTCAGTACTTTTGCTGTAACTCCTGATGCTTTTTTGATGTTTTCAATTTTCTTGTTTTCCATGATAATTATTCCTTTCGTTAATTATTTATCGTTTTACGATAATTTTCATGAGTCAAATATAACACCCGTTTGAAATTATGTCAAGTACTTTTTTAATGTTTTTCGATAAATTTTTAACGATATATCATGGAGCCCGGTGAAAGCTTACTGGGTACAGGTTTTGAGCGATCTCAATATCTTCCCCAGTGCATTGTATGCTGTCTCAAACGCTTCCGCACCGCTCATTACGGCATTAGAATCCTTCTTTATGCTGACTCCGTCTTTTTCAAGCTGCGCGAAACCGCTGAAATTGAACAGATGTGGTTCGAGCGAAAGGAACCCGTCAAAGCCTTTTTCAAACATCATCTTCAGGATAGCTTCCACATTACCGTCGCCGTATCCGGCAGGTACGACGCTTCCGTCGGCGAGCTTCGCGTCCTTCACATGAACATATACTATGTAGTCTTTCAGCAGCTCATACGCTTCGATCGTATCCTGATGTGCCTGCACGAAATTTGCGAAATCAAAGATCGCCTTAAAATGCTCGCCATAGAAATTGTCCATCAGTTTCCTGCATTCCGGTGCCATCTCACCGTAAATGCCTTTTTCGTTCTCATGCAGAAGGACCACATCATCGGTCTTCGCATGATCAACAAACTGCCCGATACGCTCCATGACCGCATTTTCATAGTTTTCCCTGTCAGCGCCATCGGGAATATAGAAACTGAACATTCTTATATTCCTGCAATCCAGCATATGTGCGATCTCTATGCCGCGTTTAAACTGCTCAAAATGTTCCTCAAAGGGCTGGTCGATCCCTATCTTGCCAAACGGAGACCCGACTGCCGAAAGCTTTATATTCGCGTCATCCAGCCTTTTTTTGATCTCCTTTATTTTTTCATTATCGTGAAATACCACCGTATTTCCGTCAACGCCCCGCATTTCCACATGATCCATACCCAGTCTGTGCAGATTTTCTATCTGTGTAGTAAGATCTCCTGCGATCTCATCCGCAAAACCCGTAAGTTTATATTCCATATTCATTTTCTTCGTCCTTTCCTGTTACCCTGTTTAATACGTTCCTGTTGTATCGAATACCACGCCGCTCCCGGTCTTCTTTTTCGACTTTGCCCGGCGTTTGTCCAATTCTTCAAGAAACAGTTCTTCATCAAACGGGATCTCAACGGTACGGTCAAGCCATGATGACAGATACATTGCATTTGAAAGTGTAAGTCCGCGGATACCCTCAACGCCTTCTGCGACCAGTTTTCCTCCATGCAGTATCCTGTCGGCAAATGCCTTCATGACTCCGGTATGCTGCTCGTTTTTACCATCGGTTTCTATTTCTGTCCTCGTTACCGCAGGCTGCTTGAATCCTTCCGTTGCCGTTCTGCAGTGAATACGCTCGTTTTCGCTCAGTTTGTCGAAAATCAGCTTGCCGTGCTCACATACGATCTTTCCCATCTCAAATGTAAGCTCGAGCCTGTTCGTACCTGGCGCGTCACCCGTGGTAGTCACAAATACACCGGTCGCCCCGTTTTCATATTCGAGATATGCGGTTACATCATCCTCAACCTCAATATCATGCCATTTCGCCTCACTGCAGAAGGCCCTGACCTTCTTCGGCATCCCGCACAGCCACTGCAGCAGGTCAAGCTGGTGAGGGCACTGGTTCAGAAGTACTCCGCCGCCTTCACCGTCCCAGGTTGCCTTCCAGTCGGCCGCATCATAATATGCCTGTGTCCGGTACCAGTCGGTAATGATCCAGTTCACACGTTTCAGCTGTCCAAGTTCACCGCTCTCTATCATTTCATGCAGTTTACGATATACGCAGTTCGTCCTCTGGTTGAACATGATCGCAAATACCTTATCACTTTTTGCCGCGACTTCATTCATCTCGCGAACCTGCTTTGTATATACACCTGCCGGTTTCTCACTGAGTGCGTGCAGCCCGTGTTCAAGCGCATATATCACGAATTCCGGATGAAAATAATGCGGCGTCGCGATCAATACGGCATCAGCCCTGTCCGAACCGATCAATGCCCGTCCGTCATCGAATACCGCTACATCTTCAGGTAACTCCTTTTTCGCCCAATCGAGCCTTTCCTGCCGTATATCGGCAACCGCCGTAAGCTTTATCTCGGGCACATCGCCCTTAACGAGGCTCCTCGCGTGATTCGAGCCCATGCCGCCGATACCAATGATCCCAAGTCTTAACTGTTCCATATTAACCTCCTGATATTTTCCTGATGTTTTTTCATCATACGATCATGATCGAAATCCATATATTCTCATCATTGTATTAAATGAATTCTCTACACTCCCCAGATCCACCGGGAATTTCTCTCCGGTCTCAAGCGATATGTAAAAATCCTCTATGCAGGCTTTATGTCCTCTTCCCCAATAGTCTTTCACATATCCCGGCCGGTTCGCAGTCTGCAGGATCTGCATTCCCTCCTCATTTTCAAGGATCACCGCCGAACCGTTCATCGATATCCTGCCTTTATCGCCCTGTATTTCCAGGATAACGGGAGCATCGGTTATATAACCCGTCGATGCATAGAAGCATGCCCTCGCGCCGTCTGCAAATTCCATCCATGCCTCAACCGTATCTTCTATATCCGGTTTCACAGCCGGTTCATCCGGCTTCACGGCCTGCCTGTCCGATGTTACCGGACACTCCGTAACGGGCCTTTCTCCGAAAGCCGGAATCGCTCCCAGATGATGGTTCGATACCGTTGCCTTTACAGTTTCAGGCTCACCCAGATACCTCAGCAGCAGATCGAGCGTATGTATCGACTGGTTGATCAGCGCTCCTCCGCCTTCGGTTGCGATCCGCCCTTTCCACGGGCTTCCGGAATAATAATCCTCATCCCGGCGCCAGGTAACAAACGCCCTTCCGCCGGTGATCTTTCCGATCTTCCCTTCAGATACGCCATCATCGATCATCCGGGTCGTCTCGTTATATCGGTTCTGAAAGCATATCCCGAGCATTCCCGGATGCCTTTCATCCGCGGCTTTCAGCTCATCGAACTGTTCCTGTGAGATCGCGCACGGTTTTTCCATAAACACTGCCTTGCCGGCATCCAGCAGTTCCACTGCCATCGGAACATGCAGATAATGCGGCGTGCAGATATGCACAACATCGAGATCCATACCGCAGATCTCATGCCAATCCGTGCAGATCCGTATCCGCCCGGCCGCATCCGCCTTCTTATTGTCATTCTGCCCAAGGTACAGTTCCCGAAGCTTTACCGCCTTTTCTTCCGTTACATCACAGACTGCTGCCAGTTCAACGTCATCCATTCCCGCAAGAACCGCACAATGCACCTGTGAAATGCCGCCACACCCAATTATTCCTGCTTTTTTCAACGGTATTCCTCCCTGTGAAACATACGAAACATGATTTGGGAAAGTACTGATCGAGCTTTCCTTAAATTGATCTTATGATTGAATTGTATCCTGAAATGGTATAGAATGATATGTACATAAACAACTAATATTATGTAATATTCCGACTTTTGTTATTCAACGCAAAGAAATGATAAAAATTTGAAAATATATATGTACTTTCAAAAGAAAGGTCAATATGGAAAAAGAAAACACCGGAACCTTGATGTTCCCCGTACACCAGCCTTTTGACGCTGCTTATCGCCACAGCAGTACCGCGACTCCCGTGGGGCCGCACTGCCATGATGCCGCGGAAATATATTACACACTTACTCCTCTTCCCGATGTTCTGCTGGACAACAAGGTCCTCGAAGTTCCGGCGGGTACCCTGATCATCATTCCGCCGTTTTGCGTTCACCAGCTTTATCACGAAGCCAATGTTATGTATGAACGCTATATACTGAGTATCAACAGCAGATGGTTAGATTCGGCGATCTGTAACGATCCGAAAACCTGCGTATTTTTAAAGCAGAACAGCATACCGGTTCTGATCACCCCGGACAGAAAACAAGCCGGGAGACTGAAAAACTATTTTGACAAGCTGATCCCGGCAGCCTCCAATACATCTCCCGATGCTTTATCGGTATTGTTCGAATGCCTTTCGCTTATTGACAAAATGTCCCTGCAGGCTCACGGTATTCCCGAAGCTCAATACACTGTTTCTGCTTCACAGAAACGCGTAAACGAGATCACCGCCTACATCCATGACCATATTTGCGAAACTCTTTCCGTAAATGAACTGGCGGCTCATTTTTACCTTAATCCCGACTATATGTCGCGGATTTTCAAGGCTCATGCCCATGTGACCTTAAGCCGCTATATCCTTCTTCAAAAAATAACCACCGCGCAGACGCTGCTGCGCGATGGTCTTACTGTTACCCGGGTTCAGGAAAAACTCGGATTCTCCAGTTATGCTTATTTTTTCAAAACCTTCAGCAAAACCGCGGGTATCTCCCCCAGCCGGTACCGTACCCTGTATGCCAGGACGGATCTTTCTGAGTGAACCGCCAATCCTTGTTATACCCGGCTTCCGATCCCTTTATCTTACTCGCGGGGCCTTCTTCGGTCATTTTTCATATGCATTTCTTTCTTGATCTCATACATCAGTTTGTCGGCTTCCCTGATATAATCGGCCAGAGCCGCATCAGGACGCCCGGCAGGGTCGGTCACGGTATATCCGATACTTACGGATATTTCATAAGGAACGCTATTCTCGCCGTTCTTCTCATTAAGGAATTTCAGTATCGCTTCCTTGGTCTGTTCCGCCTTCGTCTGCTCGCAGTCCGGTGCGATTATCAGGAATTCGTCGCCGCCGTATCTTACCGGGATCGCAGCTTCGCAGACATTTGCGGCGATAGCCGCAGCCACGGTCTTGATCGCATTATCACCGTTCAGATGTCCGAATTCGTCATTGATGCGCTTCATATAATTGATATCGACGAACATGACCATCACGGCGGTTCCGTTGCCGAGACATTCCTCATACAGAGAAAGCGCTTTATTTTCATACCCGAACCGGTTATAAAGTCCCGTTAACTGGTCTTTATCGTACAGCGCCTTGAGCCTTAGATTCGTACGCATCAGCCTGATCGACTGCTGGAGTTTCTCCATGTACGGATAAAGCATATTTTCGGTGATCAGGTAAGGAAAATCGGTCAGCACCACATAGCCGTAATTATTTTCAAAATAATGCATCGGCATGAAGAAGTATATATGCAGTTCATCATCATTCTTTATGTATCCGGGAATGATCATCTTGGCATTGACTTCAATATCATTTATGATCTCATCGTTCTTCAGGGCTACGAGCGTTTCGATTCCGGATTCTTTTCCTTTGGCCCACATTTCCTGCTCGCTGATCATAACATCATCGAAATATTCTTTATTTACGCAAATGTAAAATCCCTTGCCTTCAAACTGGTGATTATTCAGATAATGCTCGCACACAGTCTCACGCAGTGCACTGTAGTTGGGCATATCGGTCAGCCACTGGCGCATGACCCTTTCATTCTGCTCAAGCAGCTTGGCATCGGTATTCCTTTTGAACAGATGACGGCAGTAAGCTATATGTTTCGCCGCATAGTCCTCATCTCCCCTGCACCCGCAGCTCTCACCGCACGCAAGGTGTGAATGCACGACTCCCCTTACGGTCTCCTTATTGCCGCGAATTTCGTCGAAAATGATCTCACATGCTTTGTATCCGATCTCCTTGTAATTCTGCTCAACCGTGGTCAATGCGGGATAGAATTCTTTTCCGTCCTTACAGTTGTCAAATCCGGTCACGATGACATCCTGCGGAACGTAATATCCTCTGTTCTCGAGTTCGGTGCAGGCAGCCATTGCCATTATATCATTTGCACATACAAATGCATCCGGAAGTCCTTTTTCCGAATCGCAGACTTTGTCAATGGCCATATAAGTATATCTGTTTGTCCATTTTCCGTACTCGATATCATCATCCTCAAGCTCCAGGCCGTGTGAAGCGAGAACTTCACGGGTCACTCTGAGCCTCGCACAGCTGTCAACATGATCCGGGGTACCTCCGATAAAGAAAATTCTCTTCACATTATGTTCTTCTATCAGATGCTCGATGAGTTCTTTCATTCCCTCGTCATTGCTGACACATACCGAATGGATCCCTTCAAGTTCCATTCCGATGCTGACGACCGGAACCCCTTTTCCTTTGGCCTCATGGCATAAAGATACCGCTGTTTCCTGAGAATTGAGCGCAGTCGAAAAAACAATGACTCCGTCATAATCTTCCGGATCCATCAGCTTATAGATATTGAGTTCGCCCTGCATAAGGGTTACATGTTCACTGTATGACGCAAAACTTAAGAAAACGAATACGTCAAAATCTTCTTTCCGAGCATATTCCCTGATCCCGGTCAGCGCGTCATAGAGCGTATCATAATTCCAGCCGTTGGCACATACGGCGATCTTTCTTTTCATAAATCCCCCGGTAAATAAATCTGCCAAATGTCAAGTCAAAACAAGCCTTTTTCCGTCATTTACAAGATCACGTTTCAGATCAGTGCAACCAGAAATACAGTCACACTTGCGGCTACCGCCACCGTCATGAGTCCTTTTCCCCATATAGCCAGGAGCAGAGCTACTCCTACGCCCGCGCCCGCAGCCACAACCGGGTAATCGCCGTGAAAAACCGCCGGAAACGTCATTGCCATCAGGCATGCATAGGGCACATAGTATAAAAATGACATCACGAAGCGGTTTTTTATCCTGCCCCGTATCAAAGTCAGCGGAAGCATACGGATCAGATACGTCACAACCGCCATTACCAGAATGTATATATAAATGTTCATGTTAGTTTTCTTTCAAATATCTATTTTTTCGGTTTTTTCTGTTTCATCCGGGATATCTCTCGGAAATATAATGGCTCCTGCCGCAGCTGCCGCTATCGTGCAGATTATTATCGAAACGCCGTCCGATATTTCATTGAGTAAAGGCACATATCTGAACAAGCAGCTGCAGAATACGGCTATTGCCGCGACGATCAGTACTGCCTTCGACTTCTTTGCCACAGGTACCACTATTGCGATAAACATTCCGTACAGCATCACGCTCATCGCCGCGCTTACTCTTTCCGGCATCAGGTTACTCGCCACCGCGCCGAGCAGGGTTCCGGATGTCCAGCCTATGATGGGCAGCAGCTGAAGTCCCACCATATAAGGCAGAGTCAGGCTTCTTTGATGGTTCATCGCCACCGCGAATATCTCATCGGTATTTCCGAAGGCTATTATCAGTTTATGCCAGAATTTTACCTTTTCATCCAGCTTCTGTGACATACTGAGGCTCATCAGTGAATACCTCAGATTGATTATCACCTGAGTCAGTATCATTTCGACAATAGTCCCTGCTGCCGCTATGACACGTATCCCGGCGAATTCTCCCGCACTGGTGAGATTTGTAAGGCTCATCACCATGCCCTGTATCGGTGAAATTCCCGCCGCAACTATAGTGATCCCCAGGCTGAAACTCACGGCGAAATAACCCAGCGCAATGGGTATTCCGTCTTTCAGCCCGTTTTTAAACTCTTTACCCAATTCTTTTTCCTTCTTTTACATCAGATTTTGATCATTTTTTGATCATTTTTTCGTCTTATTGAAATCGGTCAGATTGCTGAACGAATAGATCGACCCTCCTCCTTCAACATACAGATCATCATAACCATCGGGAACCCGTACATCTATCTCGAAGAAATCATTGCCGTCATCATCCGTTATCACATACATCTTCGGTCTGGGCTCTCCCTCGAGCGGATGGTATATTCCCGCACCTTTCAGCATATCCAGCACTTGTTTTCTGCTGTAGTTCTCAATGCCCTGCGTTGAAATATAGTATGTCAGAAATTCGGAATACTCGATCACAAGCTCGACAAAATAAGGCCTTTTGCCTATCGCCCCACAGTCAAATCCGATCCTTAATACCGGATCGTCCTCACTCATATAGAACCGTTTGTGTTCCAGATCGATCATAGGATAATAAAACTTTCTGTTATCTCTGTACAGTTTAATAAATTCCAAAGGTTTTATCATAGATACCCCCTGACTGTAAGCCGCCAAAGTCAATGCCCAATACCTCAACTTACTATTATACCTGAAAATCCGTATTTTTGCAAATGAAAATAAGCAGACAGCCACCATAATAAAACCTTAAGCAATTCTTAAACAAATACCCCCTTGTTTCTTTGACAGATTAGATTTATAATATCATATTGAAGTTTTATGTTTGTACATCTGGGAGGAAAAAGGAAAAGAAATGGAAAAACAAAGAAAGCCTGAAAGTTTCAGGGAGTTTATCAGCAGGCTCATACCTTCTTATGCGGTATTACCGCTTATCATACTGATTGTATCCAATATCGCCGTATATTATGGCACCAGACTTTTGAACGACATATTAAACAGGCCCTACATCGATATGACAAGTAAACTCGATATGAGGATTCCCGTTATCCCGGGATTCTCAATTGTTTATGTTCTGGCCTTTCCGTTTTGGTACATCACATATTTTATGATCCTGCGCAGCAACCCCGAAAAGTGCCGTGCAACCGTTATCGTCAATGTTGCCGCCAAGCTTCTGTGCGGTGTGATCTTTGTATTACTGCCCGCTACCAATGTGCGCCCCGTTCTCACGGAAACCAATATGTTTGAGAAGCTTCTCGGCATAATTTATACTATGGATGCCCCGGATAATCTATTTCCGTCGATCCACTGTCTTGAGAGCTGGCTGTGCTTCCTCTTTATCTCTGACGAATCCGATGTTCACAACGGTATAAAGCTTGCATCAATGTATCTGGCAATATTTATCTGCCTTTCGACGCTGTTTACCAAACAGCATGTAATGATCGATGTATTCTCGGGAGTTATCATCGCAATAGGCGCTTATCTTGCCCGCCGGAGACTGCTTCATATGGGATTCCGTTTCAAGCCGGTCTTCAGATCCTGAGGAGGTTTTAATTTATGAAAATATTGATTACTACCGACCTGTACAAGCCCACGGTGAACGGTGTTGTAATTTCCGTTCTCAATCTGAAAAAAGGGCTTGAGGATAAGGGACACGAAGTAAGGATACTCACCTTGTCTCCCGGTTGCCGCTCGTTCAGCAAAAACGGCGTATATCTTATCGGTTCGATCAATACGTCAGTCATTTATCCCGGGACCCGGATAAAGATACATTGCCCGCACTCATTTATAGATGAACTGATCAGCTGGCACCCCGATGTAGTCCATTCCCAGTGTGAATTTTCTACTTTCGGATTTGCCTGCAGGATAGCACGTGAGTGCAATGCTCCGCTTGTTCATACCTACCACACGGTATATGAAGATTATACGCATTACTTCTGCCCTATCAAACCGCTGGGACGTTTTATAGCCGCTTTTCTTACCCGGTACTATCTGAAACGTACGGATGCCGTTGTCACGCCTTCGCTCAAGGTTACAAAGCTGCTCAGGCGTTACAAGGTTAAGAAGCCCGTAACGATCATACCTACGGGGATCAATCTTCATTCCTTTTCAAAAGATCCCGGTCAGAAATGGATCGGTGAAACGCTCAGATCATTTGATCTTACCGGCCCCGAGCTGAGGATGATCTATATCGGCAGACTTGCCAAAGAGAAGAATATCCAGGAACTGCTCCAGCTCACCGCAGCCTGCTCCGATCTTCCGGTCAAGCTCGTGATCGTGGGCGACGGACCTGTGAAGAACGGACTTGTTAATCTCGTTAAGAAGCTTCATATCGAGGACCGTGTCGTTTTCACGGGAATGGTTTCACCCAAATCCATCGGCCGCTATTATCATCTCGGTGATGTATTTGTCAATGCTTCCAACAGTGAGACACAGGGACTGACCTATATTGAGGCCATGGCAGCCGGGCTTCCCATGTTATGCAAAAAAGATAACTGTCTTGAAGGCATTATCGAAGATGGCGTGAACGGGTGGCAGTATGAAAATGCCGAAGATTTCAAAGCTCATCTTGAAACCCTCATCGATAATATGGATCTGAAGCGCCGCATGGCGTCGAATTCTTCTTTGATGTCGCATAAGTTTTCAATAGAAGGATTTGCGGAAAGTGCACTGAAGCTGTATATGGAGAAGATAAACAAAAAGAACAGATAAATAAATACGGATAGACAAAAACGATAACTACCATAACAATAAAAAAGGCGTTACAGATCGTAACGCCTTTTCATTATTTTCATTTGTCTCAGACTGATGCCGTATAAGGAGTTTTACTCGACACCTTCAGGTTTTCCGGGGAATGAATATTCGTAGGAATTTACAATATAAAATGCACTGTTGCCTTCAGGTATCTGAACATAGAGGATATCTCCGCCCAGAGGGCCTTTCCTTACTATCAGTTCATCGATTCCGTCGCCGTCTTCATCACTATATACGGGACTTACAATATCCTCATCATATATTCCCGTCTCACACTGATACTTAAATTCAGCCATGAGCTGTTTCTTCAGGTATTTATTGGCAACTTTGGTCGAGCATGACTGCAGTTCGTATTCTACCTCATTTTCGAGGATGCCGGCCATATATTCATTATATTCTTCTTCGCTGCAGATCTTCAGACCGCCCTTATTTCTGAGATAATAGTTCTCTTCGTTGTCCGAGCTCCAATATTCATACATTGCGATCTGATTGAATTCTTCGGCGCCGAAAACATATGTTGTATAAACACAAGGACCTTCCTGCTCGTCATTGACTGTGATATAGAAGTCACCGTCATTATAAATATTGAATGACACGTCGGGATGGAATAAATTGCCTTCCCTGGTATAAGTCAGGACCGATTTTGCCTTCTTACCCACAACTTTGTATACGGTAAGGGTCTTCTTCTTGTCATCTCCCTGAACGAACTTACCGCTGAATCCAAGTACGATCATCTCATCGATCTTGTCATTGTCGATATCGACAAATGTATACTTACAGAATTTGTTCTTGATCTTCTTTTTAAGGATCTTCTGCGCTTTCTTGTTAGTCATTTTGGCTGCGCTTGCCTGTGATGCGGGCATAGCCGAAAACAGTATGGCAGCACACATAACCAATGTCAGTAATACTTTTGCAATTCTGGTTAATCCGGTCTTCATTAGCTCATTTCCTCCATTCAGGTTTCTTCTTCCTCTCCGGAAAGCGAAGCAGTTATTTCGTCCTGCTCCTTCTGTATCGCCTCGATCTTTTTCCTTGCCACTTCTATCTGGTGATCGATAGAGTTCTCCTCTTTCTTTTTCTTTACGACCTTGGAAACACCCATCGCTGCTGCGCCTGCTGCTGCCGCAGCGGCTGCACCCGCTCCGAACATGGCTGCTCCTCCGATCCCGGCACTTTCCGTAGCTGCCGCAGCTGCAGGAGTAGCAACATCAGCTATCGGAATGGTTTCCGCAGCGACCGTTTCAGCGGCGATCGATGCGCTCTCCGCCATTTCCGGAGCCGGAGCGTTGTTTATGGTAGTATTGTAGATAACCGTATTGTTCGTAATATTCTCGGTAATGTTCTCGGTATAGTTTTCCGTAGTCGACGTACTCTGTGAATCACCGGCCGCAGGAGTGCTGTCCGATGCGGGAGCACTGCCCGACGCGGAAGACGATCCCTGTGATGCGTTGTAGGTTGAGGTTCCTGCGGATGTACCTGCCGACGAAGCTGTTCCACCCGAACTGCCGGAATAAGAGGACGGTGCCGTGCTCGAAGCCTGTGACGCGGCTGCCGCTCCTGCTGCCGCACCGGCTCCCGCTGCTCCCGAAACATGCACGGGATTGCCGTAGAAGTCGGTCTTATGAGCTTTATAGTCAGATATCGAAGATACTGCCTTTGTTTGAGCGCCCTTGTATGTATCTGCAGAATAAACAAGCGCCTCCGCCAATGCTTCCAGAACGGTAGCACGTCTGTCCATGTTCTCTGCCAGCTTGCCCAGGGACTGTCTTGCCTCTGCGAACATCTTATCATTTCCTATGGAATTCTTCGCCTTCTTTACGACGGCAATAACATCCCGTAAATTCTTTGCGGCTTTTGAGTATATCGTTTTTTTGAATCTCAACTCATCAACCGTTATCTTCATGGAAGCCATAAGTACCTCCTGTTATTTAAGCTTGATCTTCAGCTTATTAGCACTGTCCGTAACCTTCTGTTCGTTGGTACTGTAAACATCCGCAGACTCCGAAAGAGCTATCGAATATGTGTTAACGATATTCATAACCTCATCGCACTTTGAACGGATAGCTTCGTATCTTGCGTAGAATTCATTTGCTGCCGTTCCGGTCCATGTAGACTTCAGGTTCTTAACTTCCTGCTGGCTCTGTGCCAGGAATGCGGTCATGTTCTTGTAACCTGTCTTTATTTCATTTGCATATGTCTTCAGTTGTTTAGTATCGACTTTAATCTGTTCGCCTGCCATTGATTTTTACCTCCCCTTTTTACTTTTTAAGATATTTATGAACAAGATCACTTGCCTTGTTGTCTGCCTGCTGATACTTGGCAGAGAACTGAGTCAGCGCGGTACCCATCTCTTTCATGACCTGAACAAGCTCGTTAAAACTGGACTTGTCGGCATTGTACTGCTTAAGATAAGCTGCACTTGCATCACTGCTCCAAATTGAAGATACCTTCTGCATGTTCTCATCAAGCTTGGTAACTTCCGCCTTGATCTTCGTTGAAAGATTTGTAAGCTCGTTTCCGGCTTTTTTGAGTTTTGTCGCATTAACCTGTTGAGTTGCCATTTGTAATTCCTCCCTTATTTAATTTTTGCTTTAGCTTCTCTGTCCGCTTTTTCTATCGAAGTGCATGCATTTGTCAGGAATGTGCTGATCTTGCTTATGTCATCCGCATTGGATTTAAGAGCAGCTTTCAGCTCTTCCATATATTTGGTAAATGCACTTGCCGAATTACCTGTCCATGCCGATGACATCTTTTCATTTGCCTCTTCCATCGGCTTAACCGTTCCGCTCATGAGCTGTGATGAGGCTTCTTTCAGCAGCTTGGCCTGTTTTCTGACTTCTGTTAGATTGATATTGATATTTGCCATCAGCGCAGCCCTCCGAATTTCAATTTACTAGCTTCGGTACTTGTACTCTTCTCCGTATTGTCATAAATCCCGGCCAGTTCCTTCAGAACATTCTCATAATTGGCCATGACGCCCAGGATATCCGAAGCGCTCTTTTTTAACTGTCCTGCGACAGCTCCAAGTTCATCGGCCGACTCACCGGCATTTGATTCGAGCATCTTTCTGAATACTGCATTTACCGCATCGACGCCCGATGAGATCGTTTTCCTTACCTGTGCTATTTCCGATGCCGCTCCGACAAGTCGCGTGGTATCTATTTTGTTAATATCTCCAGCCATTTCTCACCCTCCGTTAACCATACGCTTTACCGGCTTTATCAATCTTAGCCTTGATCTCTTCTTCGGTCTTCGCATGCTGTTCAGCCAGAGCACGAAGTCCCGCGCATACCTCACTGTACTGGGTCACCATCTCGTTAAGCGCCTTCAGGTCCTTTTCATAGCTCGTGAAGAATTTGGTTTTTACATCACTGCTCCAGGTATTGTTCAGCCCCTCGATTATCGACTGAAACTTCTTTACCCCTGCGTTCAGGTCGGAAATCGACTTTTCTGCCTTTTCCGCTGCCGAAGTCAGCGCTTCGGTATCAACCTCAATTGCCTTCTGTTGTGCCACGATACACCTCCGTTTTAAACGATCACCAGACGGCTTCCGCTTTTGATTCCTACTTTGTGGAAGCTTTCACCGTCCTCGATCAGTCCTTCAAGTTCAACCGAACAAACCGCAATATCCTTTGTTCCACCGAAAATGTCATAACCTTCGAATTCTTTGATAGAAGACATTATCTCTCTTTTGGCACTGCCGATCTTCATCCTGTCGTCCACCTGAAACTCATATGATTTGTCATTTCCGGGTATCCTGACTTCAATATTTATCTTGCTCATAATACACCTCTCCTTCTCAGTCCTGCATTAAGGGAGTCATGATCTCGATCGTCTCCGTGCCGTCAATTGTCAGTGCCGAACCCGCCGGGCTCTTTCTGTCATATTCGCCTACAGACAGGTCAAAATCGAATATCCTCTGCTGTGCCAGCTCTCCGCCCAGGTGGATTCCGTTCTTCAAATCACATGCGATTCCAAATGCACTGTACTTGGTACATTCATCATACTCTCTGAACGAAACTCCCGTGATAAAGTGGATCTTGTGTTCCATTCCCTTCTCAAATACTGTCTCAAGGAATTCACTCATATCCATCGCATCATTGTAAACAGCTTCCATAAAATCAACCACACTGTTTACGATCAGCGTTATCCTGTCAAACTTCTTCAGAGCTTCACTGACGGATTTTCCGGCCTCTCTTGCCTCATAAACAAGCTCGTTTCTCTCGGTAAGCTCCGGAACAAGAACAGACTCCATAAACTTGAAGAGATCTTCGGAATCGGTCATATATCCGTCTGCATTTATATCGCCTGCGAAATCCTCAAGTTCTCTTATCGGGCTGTCGAAAATGTATACACGGCTGCCTTTATCCTTCATCTGTTTGGCGGCAAATTTCAGGAAATTGGTCTTACCGCTTCCCGCTCCGCCGCTCACGGTATATACGAGCATCCTGTCAAGATCGGTGCTCACGGTTTCGCCGGTTTTTACATTCTTTCCCACAATAAGTCTGTCGGGATCCTGTTCCGCCGCAAGGATCTCATCGGAACCTATCTTCTCGTATCTGTTGGTAAGCTTTCTTGAAGAACCCTGATTGCCTGCATATTTCTGAGCAATGATATCCCTGATGGTAAGCATGATGCTCGTTCCGGTGCTTCTTACAGGAAGCGCGGTCTGGAACTCGAGAGGTGTATTCTCCTTGATCAGTCCACGTCCGCTTACTCTGTCATCGGGAAGTATCTCTGTTCTCATGCCGATAACGGAATCATATTCAAATCTGTCGGGAAGCTGCATTCCGATACCCTTTGTGATGCCCTGGCGTATCCTGCCCCTGATATCCGAGGAGTTGTTGCAGCTTATTACCAGATAGATACCGTAGCCTGCGGCCTCACGCGAAAGCTGTACGAACAGATCGTCGTATTCTTCGTAACTCTCGTTAAATGCGGCATAGTTGTCAATAATAAGCAATATCATCGGCAGATCTTTTTCTACCGCAAGATAATCCCTGAATGAACCGATACCCTTCTGTGACAGGATACTCTTTCTTCTTTCGAGTTCTTCCCTGATGAAGCTCATGACAGTCTCGATCTTGTCATCCTCGCCTTCAAGGCATACGGCTCCGGTATGAGGAAGACCCGCAAATGCTGTCATTGTACGTCCTGAGAAGTCAGCGATATAGAAGTTAATCTGGTCAGCTGTATAATTATTTGCAGCACTGAATACTATCGTCTGGATCAGAGTCGTCTTTCCGGCACCCGAACCGCCGCAGATAAGCAGATGTCCGTCACGTACAAAATCAAGCGATACGGTAAACTGTCTCTGGTTCTCGGGATCGTCCGCAAGTCCGATCGGTATTGCCAGGTGATCCCTGTTCACGCCTGTTATATCCAGATCTTCCAGATACATCATTGCAGGGAGTGGTGCCAGCCATATCTGGCGGAGCGGCTCGATATTGTTCTCCGCTGCCAGCTTGCCGGCATATTTTACTATTTCATCGAGCTGGGTTACCTTGTTCAGGTTATCGCCCGATTTCTTCTTTTTCTTTCCGATCTTCTCGGGTTTACCGGTAATACCGATCATCCTGGCAAATCCCTTATTGCCGTCATCGAACGGTACATCGGGTGTATACTGTGCTCCCGACCATCCGGACTGGAACTCCTCGAAGATCTCATCATTTCCGACCTGCATATATCCACGTCCGGTACCGGTTATAAATGCCGCATCGGGACGCTTGAGCATTTCGTTGGAATCCTGTTTATCCGCAACTCTCAGACATATCCTGAAACGTGTATTGCTCCAGATCTCGTCGTCTACAACGCCGCCGGGCTTCTGGGTCGCAAGGATCAGGTTTACTCCGAGCGAACGGCCTACACGAGCTGCCGAAACGAGTGCTCGAACGAACTCGGGCTGTTCTTTCTTCAGTTCCGCGAACTCATCGGCGATGATGATCAGGTGAGGCATCGGCTCATCCGCTTCTCCGTTACGATAGAGCTCTATGTACTGGTCAATGTGCTTTATCTTATAATCGTTAAATACTCTTTGTCTGTGCTTGATCTCCGCATTGATCGAAAGCAATGCTCTGGTCGTTCCGTTGCCGCCTAAGTTGGTGATCATTCCGGCAAGATGAGGAAGTCCGTCGAAACTCTGTGCCATTCCGCCGCCCTTATAGTCGATCAGGATGAACGCAACCTCATGAGGATGGTAGTTGATCGCCATGCTCAGGATGTAGCTCTGCAGAGTCTCCGATTTACCGGATCCTGTAGTACCTGCAACAAGTCCGTGCGGTCCGTGATATTTCTCATGAATATCAAGGAATACCGGTTTGCCTCCGGATTTCTGTCCCACCATGGCCTTCATCGTCTCGTATGTACGGTTCTCCAGCCATTTATGATAAATATCCAGGTCCTCAACCTTCGAAACCTTGTACATATCAAGGAAGGTCAGCATATCCGGGATCTCTGAATTGCCGGATGTATTTCTCAGCTCGAAATTGGAAAGCTTTCTTGCAAAAGAGTCCATCGCCGGAAGCGAAACATTGTCAAATGCAAGATTGGTGCTTGTCAGTTCCTGAGTAGCTATGCTGTATACCTTCGGAACACCGTTTTCATCGCTGATAACGGTATCGCATTTGGAAGGAAGCCTTTCTGTAGAATCCGCGCAGAATACAACCGTGATACCGGCTTCTGCGGGCGGATCGAGCAGGAATTTCGAAATAGGTTCGCCTGCTATAACAGATACATCCGTTACAAAGATCACATAATGAGGAAGTATCTTCTCTTTTGTATCAGCATTCTGTTTCTGTTCTTTATCTTCCGTTCTCTCACGCAGGACATCAGAAAGGAAATAAAGTACGTCGCCGAGCGATCTGCTGTCGTATGCCACCATTCTGAGCTTACCGTCAGGTGTCCAGGTGTGCGGTATCCAGCGGAGGAAATTCAGTTCATCGTAATCCTTGGCCTGGAAAGCATAGCACAGACGAACCTCGGTATACGGGAAATTCGCCGCCAGGTTCAGTGTCAGGAGTCTGAGTAATGAATATCTTCTTTCGGGATCCGGGCTGACAATACCCACGATCCTGTTGTCGTATAATGAAACCGAAACCGGTACCTGCTTCAAAACTCCGAAATCATTCTTTAATTTGACAGGAAGATCATTTAAGGGATCATATCCCGCAGCCAGATCCTCGTTTGGAAGAACTATGCCGTTCGGTGCACCGATATCGCCGACACCGAGCCTTACCGACAGGAAATCTCTGTGAACGCTGCTCTTCTCCCACAGGCGGTCCTGCGTCTCCGCAACGAACTTGAGCATTTCTTCAGCCGAAGGATACTGCTCGGTCAGAACACCCTTGTTGTATCCTGCTTTATCGGCCAGGCGTTTAGCGATCCTCTGAATGTAATCAACATAAGTTGATTGTCTCGACTGCTCACTCTTGGTCGCTTCAGTCTTGTTGTATTTAGCATTTGCTATAGCCCAAACCGCTGCCATGACCGCGGCTCCGCCGGACATTACAAGACTGGATGCTCCGAATCCTCCCTCGCTTGACATAACCGCTGCAAGAGCGATCGGGATTACCATCGTAAATGAAGGACCTATTGTAAAGATCAGCGGCTGGGCCTTATAGGGCTGTTTTGCCGCGCAGCGTTCAACCGTGATCGCTTCCTCATCGAGGAGCCTTAAATGTCTCGGTGTACGCAGATAGTAAACTTTTTCGTAATCTTCTTCTTCGCTTTCATCGGTGATCTCGGGAATAACTACCGGATCCAGCAGTTTGACCTTGATTCCTCCCGAAGGATTGTTGATCGCAATAAGCTGTCCCAGATAAACTATCTTAAGACCTACGATATAGATGACGTCTCCGTATTTTACGGGAGTTTTTCCGGCTACCATCCTTCCGTTGAGGAACGTTCCGTTTGTACTGTTATTGTCAGTAATGAACGTGTTTTCTCCTTCCAGAAGAATGTCTGCATGCTTTGCGGAAACAAATCTGTTGTTATAAATAATGTCACAGGAACTGTCCGTTCCGATACTCAGTGCAGAGATCTTGTCTCTCCTTAAGATGTACTTGGAAAATCCGGTACTCCCCTCATAGACTTCATCGATCTTAAGTGAGAACCATGACTCGTCTTTTCTTACCGTTCCTTCAAGTACAATACCGTTTACAAGTTCCGATGAGTCTACTTTCTCCCCGCTCTTTAACAGATCATATTTCTTGTCGGAAAATATTGTCCACTTTCCGTCCCATACTTCGACATTCAGCACCAGTTCGTCATCAAGCCCCGATATATATGGACTGATGGAAATGGGATGCTTCCTGTTGTCTACTGCCGGGAAATAATGCTCCGAAAACCCGTTTTCAAAAAATACCGTCATCAATAAAGACATATCATACCCCCCAATTATCCTACAGACAACCTGTCAACCATTATTTCAAACATATCGACCAGGTCTTCGATATCAATATATCTAAAGCTGTCTGAATACTCGTGTGTAACTTTGAGATCCACCTCAATGTAATAGCTCTTATCCTTTATTCCAAAGAATACCGCGGCCATTTCGCCGTCTACTCCCTGATCATCAAGAGAATTGTTTGCGTACCAGATATTATTACCCTGCTCATTGAAGACATAACCGGTTGCACCCATATCGGTCATTCCACTCTCAAGGCCGTTCATTATGTAATCTTCATCGAGCAGCTGATATTTGTTATCTTCGTCCAGCACTCCGGAATACACCCTCATTTCAACACTTTGTCCGGATGCTTCATCAAAGAAATAATAATATGTATAGCCTGCGTCATCCGTATATTCGTCGAAGAACGTAGGATATACGAAAGAAGTTTCAAATCGTCCGGACTCTCTGTACCAGTCTATGTCCACAATATCTGTACCAAAGCTTCCGCTGCTTACAAATCCGGCGAGATCTTCATTATCGTAATTGCTTCCGCCTTTCTTATCCTTGGATGAGAAAACGCCGGTAACAAGCAATACAACTACGACTACGACAACTACTCCCACTCCGCCGAGAATGAAAGGCAGATATTTCTTGATGTCGAAGGATCCCTGTGCCGCAGGTTTCTGGGGTTTTACGGCCTCCATGGTCTCCCCGGCCTCTTCTGCTGCCTTGGCCTGCTGTTCTCTCAATGCTCTCTGCTCTGCCGCTCTCTGTTCTGCTGCTTTCTGTTCCGTAGCCTTCTGCTGAGCCTTCAAAGCTTTTTGGGCTTCCTTTTCTGCCTGTGCCTGCTGACGGGCAAGAGCCTGCTGCTCTTCCCTTGCACGCAATGCTTCGATCTGTGCCTGTGCTTTCTGGGCGGCCAGTGCTTCACGTTCTTCGCGGACTCTGCGTGCCTCAGCCTCAGCCTGTGCCTTCTGGGCAGCCAATGCTTCACGTTCCGCCTGCGCACGCTGAGCTTCCATTTCGGCCTGCTGTTTCTGGAGTTGCTGAAGTTCTTCCAGCTTCTTCAGTTCTTCGGCCATCTGCTGTTTCTGGCGTTCCAGCTCCGCCAGTCTTTCTTCCTCTGCTTTCAGAGCAGCTCTTTGAGCTTCCTCATCCTGCTGTTTCTTTCTTCTCGTCGCAAATAATGATTCCGCTTCATTGTTGTTGTTTTCGCTCATAAATGCTGTTCTCCTTTATCATCTGATTTCTCAACCGTCTTATCCGTACCGGTCCTATGATAATTCTATCATTTGCCGATATAAAAGGAAAGCATGATTTCACTTATATTTCTAGTTTACAACAGTTGAAAAAAAAAAGAAGTAACTTTTGGTTACCTCTTTTTAATAAATTTATAAAATTTTTTAGTCAGGCAAGCATCATCCTGTCATTGGCAAACTCACTCCCGCTCGCTTCTTCGAATCGTGCGAGCAGGTCTTTAACTTCAAGACGGCTTTTTTCCTCACCGCGTACGTCGTAAATGATATGTCCTTCATTCATCATAACAAGGCGGTTGCCGTGTTTGATCGCATCGCGCATATTATGAGTTACCATCATCGCCGTAAGTTTATTCTCATTGATTATCTGTTCACTGATCTCAAGAACCTTGGCGGCAGTCTTGGGGTCAAGCGCGGCGGTATGCTCATCAAGGAGCAGAAGGTCGGGACGTTTCATCGACGCCATGAGCAGCGTGATCGCCTGGCGCTGGCCTCCGGAAAGAAGTCCGACTTTTGTTGTCAGGCGGTCTTCAAGTCCGAGTCCGAGTTTTTCAAGTTCGCTTCGGAAATACTCTCTTTCCTTCTGTGTGATACCCCAGCGCAGTCTTCTTTTCTGCCCGCGTCTTACGGCAAGCGCCATATTTTCCTCGATATCCATGGTTGCTGCCGTACCGGTCATCGGATCCTGGAACACTCTTCCGAGATATGCCGCGCGTTTGTGCTCCGCAAGCAGGGTAACATCCTTGCCGCCGATGATGATCTGTCCGGCATCGATTGGCCATACGCCCGCTATCGCATTCAGCATTGTCGATTTGCCGGCTCCGTTACCGCCGATTATCGTAAGGAAATCCCCTTCCTCAAGTTTCAGCTCGAGGTTGTTCAATGCGATCTTTTCATTTACGGTACCCCTGTTGAATACCTTTTGTATATTTTTCAATTCAAGTGCCGTACTCATGATCTCACCGCTCCTTTCCTGGCCGCATGACGTTCCTTGAGATAAGGTATCGAAAGGAACACTGCTACCACAACAGCCGAAAGGAGTTTCATATCCTCCGAAGGCATCTTGAGCCACAGAACAAACTGATATACCATGTAGTAAATGATCGCACCGACGATCACCGCGATCAATGTCCATGCAAAAGCCATCCGTCTTTTCGATGCAAATTTTCCGAAAAAGACTTCTCCTATGATAACGGCCGCAAGTCCGATAACGATCGCGCCTCTGCCCATGTTAACATCGGCGGCACCCTGGAACTGTCCGTAGACCGCTCCCGAAAGACCGACGAGTCCGTTGGAAAGCATAAGAGCCAGAACCTTGATAAAATTGGTATTGATACCCTGTGCCCTTGCCATCTGCGGATTACAGCCCGTAGCACGTATCGCGTGTCCCTGTTCGGTTCCGAAATACCAGTACAGTATTCCGACAAGTGCGATCAGGAACAGGATCATCCCGGCGAAGAACAGCAGACTGGTCTTACCGCCTTCGGTAACGTATCTCAATGACGCAACCAGGGGATAATTGTCCACCGACACCGGCTGATTGGATTTTCCCATAACATGCAGATTGATGGAATACAAACCTATCTGTGTAAGTATTCCCGCAAGTATGCCCGGTATTCCCAATAAAGTATTGAGAAGTCCCGTAACAAGACCTGCTGCCATTCCCGCAAGGAACGCTGCCAGAGTCGCGACAACCGGATTGACGCCCCCTCTGATAAGCATGACGCAGACAGCGGCGCCGAAAGCGAGCGAACCGTCAACAGTAAGATCTGCAAAATCAAGCAGTCTGAAAGTTATATATACTCCCAGAGCCATTATGCCCCATACCATGCCCTGGGCGATCGAACCCGGCAGAGCACGGAACAGTGACATAACATTTAATGCGGCAAACGAACAAAACATGAAAACTTACTCCTCAATAGCTGTATAATCCGAAGGGATCGTGATCCCCAGTGCTTCACAGATACTCTTGTTGTATTTCTTCGTGGTATTGGGTGCGTATTTTACTTCAAGCGCCTTGATATCCTTGCCGTTGGCAAGTATTTCATATGCCATCTCACCGGTGGTATAACCAAGATCATAATAGCTGATCGAAAGAGTTGCAACGCCACAGCCCTTGCAGATACCTTCCTCGCCTGCGATCACGGGGATCTTGGCGGGAACGACGATGTTGTAGATAGTCTCGGTCGCGTTTGCAAGAGTATTGTCGGTCGGGATATACAGAACATCACATTCGGAAACGGCATTGGTTACAACGCTCTGGATCTCATTTGAATCTGCAATGCCGTATTTTACATAAGCGATACCGTCAGCATCAAGAGCCTTGGTGAACAGATCGATCTGATATGCTGAGTTGGATTCTGCGGTACAATATAAGAGTCCGACTTTCTGTGCGCTCGGGAAGAGTTCCTTGAGCATCTTTTCCTGCTGATCGATAGGTGCAAGATCCGAAGTTCCCGAAATATTTCTTCCGGTCGTTCCTTTCCAGTCACTCATCTGAAGTGCCGAAGCATAATCGGTTACCGAAGTACCGAGGATCGGGATCGATGATGTAGCTGCAGCTGCAGTCTGAAGCGGAATTGTTGCGTTGGCCAGGATCAGATCAACATTGTCGGCCACGAAACCGTTACATATCGTTGCCGAAGTAGCCTGCTCGCCCTGAGCGTTCTGTACATCGAATTTTACCTTGTCTTCTCCGAGCTTCGCAATAAGTGCATCCTTAAATCCGTTTGTAGCCGCATCAAGTGCCGGATGCTCTACAAGCTGGCATACACCGATATTGTAAACTTTGGATGCTCCGTCCCCGCTTCCCGAACATCCGGTAAGCGATGCAACAGCCAGCACTGCGGCTGTCAATAATGATACTATCCTTCTTTTCATAAAACTCGTCTCCTTTTCCTTTTTCCTTTGAAAACAATCATGGTTGTCACTTTATAGCTTTAAATCTTTAAAGCGCCAACTCGACAAATTATTTTAATTCTTTTTCATACAATAGTCAAGTAAAATAAAACAAGCCGGATCACACAGCATCAGGAATAAATCCGTGCTGTATGATCCGACTTTACGGGCATGTATATATAAGTTATGTAATTATGGAAATCAGGACAAAATGGATATCGTTATTTAAAATAGCCCGGTTTTATTCCAGGTTTATCCACATAGCGGGACGAACGCCGTTACTATTTGAAATATGGAAACTCCCGTAAATACTGCCATCATCATCAACACACATGGCAGTAGCTGCTTTTTGACCGACATCGCCATATCCGGGCGAACGCAGCCACCAGTTGAATAATTCTCCGTCCGCGAACCTGCATATCCTGCCTTCGGCATTGGTCTTATCGTTCAGATCGCCGAAATATTTTTCCAATTCCTCAAGTGAAAGAAGGAATATCCTGTCGGAAGTATCATTTCCACCCAGGGTTTTCGAGCCCGGATCATCTTTATTCTCGATCGTAACCTTCATGATCAGAGCCTGTTCTTCTTTGCTGAAAGCCGATCCGTAGAAATCATCGTTGAGCTTTTTGCGGAGCTTACTCTCCTCCCAAGTTACTCTTTTATCGGTAATGGTATAGTTGTTTTCAATATAATACGGTGCTGAACCTACCAGATATCTGCTGAGCAGCAATGCCCTGCTGTTCTCTTCGTCATATTCCAGTATCTTCCACTCGATAGGAACCTTACCATCTTCCGTATCCTGCGAACCAAGAGTAATATAAACATTGGTCAGAGGCTTATTTCCGACTGAAAGAGCATTCTTTCTGATGAGGTTATTCGAAAGCTTGATACGCATCACCGGACGTACGCCCAGAGACTCATACGCAACACCGGTTCCGCTCCAGTCAGCTTCGCCGTCCTTATAGACATAGGTCTCATAACCGGCAAGGAAATCCTCCTCCTCATAATCTTCCCAGTCCTCCCAGTCCCAATTATCAAAATCAGGGGCCGGATTTCCCTTTTGCCCGGGAGTACGAAGCCAGTATGAGTCTGCATCTCCATTAAAATTGAAGCCTATACTCCTGTCCACATAACCGTTCTTTTTGTTATCCTCAAGATACTTCTCGAATTCCGATGCTGTCAGCAGAAATACCTTGTCTTTTGTAGCTTTTCCTCCCTTAGTTCCGGTATACGGATTGTTCTCATTCTGGATCTTGGTCTTTTTGATAAGTTTTCTCTGGCTCTTCGTAAAAGCGCTATTGAGAAAGTCTTCGTTGAGCCATTTGCGAAGGGAACATTTTTTCCATGTGACGCTCTTGTCCTCTTCGTTGTATTTTCTGTTACAGATTATGTTTGTGCACCAGATCAGGGCGTATTTACCGTCATCCGAATACTCAAGCACTTCCCATTCCAGGGCTTTTCCTTCCCATGTGCCGAATTTCAGGGTATCTCTTTTATATTCAAATGTAAAACCTATAAGGCCCTTTTCCACAAGTCCTGCCAGCTTGGGATATTTCTGCAGACACCGTTCTGTCAGGTTTGTACCGGAGAGGTCCGTATTCGAAGACTGTGCATTTTCTCCGGCTGCGGCCGAAACCCGCACTCCTGCAGGCATTGAAACACACATGCCAAAGCACAGGATCATCACAAACAGTACTCTCATAATTCCACTTATTTTCTTTCCCATAGTAAAAAACCCCCTGATCCTTTTTAACCTACGACGCAACAGATGACCTGATCATGTTTATTCCTCATAATCCCAGGAAATATACTGCTGTCTGTAATGATCTGCATCATCATAGGTTTCCACATGCTGCTGGTATCTGCAGGCTTTCATCTTCCATTCATACGCGGGAAGCCCGTTCCAGTATGTAGATACTTCCGTAGGTTCACCGTAATATTCTACGGCATCGTCATACATCTCGTCTTTATCTCCCCTTTCCGAGTCACGGTATACGATTACCAGACGGTCCTTCTGGAAGAAGCATGCAAATGTTTCCACTCCTTCAACAATATATACTACCTGAAGATCATGTCCCCACCAGGGCCAGTCTTCAAGCTTTACACTGTCATCCAGATAAAGTCGCTGTTTGAATTCGCTGAAACTCAAGCCGAAGAGTGTTGTATCTATATTGAAGAATTTAGAATACGGATCCAAAGTGAAAGGCTCGTTGTAAACGACTTTGGCTCCGGGATCATATGTCGGGTCTTTTACAAAGTAAGCACCAAATTCATCTATATATGTTCGGGCCTGTGAAGTTCTCCACGAGGGGTCCCAGGTGAAGCCAAAGTAATCGGCATAATTATCGGCCGAATGCATGATAAATGAGTACGTGCTTATATAGGTATTCCAGTCATAATGTTCCACGATCTCAATTGAACCAAATTTTTCAAGTCCGTTCGGATCGGTATAATTAAACGTTTCATCCCAATTTACGATAAATCTGCGTGCAGATGATTTATCGGCCGTATCCTCGATCCATTGACCCACTATATCATCAATTGTCGGCGATGATAAGTCTTCATTACCATTATTATCATCCGGTACGGAGGTGGGCTCGGCAGTCGGAGCTACAGTGGCCGGAGTCGATGTGACCGGAGCTGCGGTAGTCTTATTTTCATCAGGTTCTTTGTCGATTATGTTTAACTCCCCCGGTGCTTTGGTTATTTCTGTCGTATTACCGGGGTCTTCCGTCTTCTTCCCGCATCCTGTAAGTGCTGCGATCAGCATTACGCCCAGTATGCACAGAATGATCTTTTTCATTATTCAATCCTCCGTTATAACTATTGTATATTATTAGTATACACCAAATTCATTAAAAAAGAGAAGTAGCTTATAGTTACTTCTTTTTAAAAATACACTCCGGCTCACTATAATATTCCGCGAAGATAGTCAAGCTCTTCCGCAGTGGTAGACCAGCTTGTTGCAAATCTCACAACAGTTTCCGTCTCGCTGTATTTTTCCCAGAAACTACAGGTTACCTTATCTTCAAGTTCGCGAAGCTTTTCGTCATTCATGATCACAAACTGCTGGTTGGTAGGAGAGTTGATGAAGAAACGATACCCCTTCTCAATAAAGATCTTCTTCAGTTCTTCAGCCTTTTCGACAGCATAACGGCCGATCTCGCTGTAAAGTCCGTCGGTAAAAAGTGCATCAAACTGAACACCCAGCAGTCTGCCTTTTGCAAGGAGTGCGCCCCTTCGTTTGACGCTCGGAACGAAATGAGCAGGCATATTACCCTTGGTAAACACAACCGCCTCACCGCACAGCGCTCCGCACTTCGTACCTCCGACATAGAATACGTCGCTCAGACTTGCAATATCCTCCATCGTCACATCCGCTTCAAGGCTCTCCAAGCCGTAAGCCAGTCTCGCACCATCGATAAATACCGTCATTTTATACTCATGAGCTGTCTTGTAAATTGCTTCAAGTTCCGCTTTCGAATAGATGGTACCGTACTCGGTAGGGAAAGAAATATAGACCATTCCCGGAAATACCATATGTTCATGGCTGTCATCGCCATAGAACTTATCGGCAAACTTCTTTATACCCTCCGGATCGATCTTTCCGTCATGTCCGGGGATCGTAAGTACCTTATGTCCCGTAAACTCTATGGCTCCTGCTTCGTGCGCACTCACATGACCCGTTTCCTCACTAAGAACGCCCTCATAATCCTTCAGCATGGTACTTATAACAACCTGATTAGTCTGGGTTCCGCCTGTGAGAAAGAAGACCTCCGCCGAAGGACAGCCGCAGGCCTTCCTGATCTTGGCGGCTGCAGCCTCACAATAAGGATCGGTACCATAGCCCGAAAGGGTTTCAAGATTAGTTTCAACAAGTCGCTTGAGAACCTTAGGATGTGCCCCGGCAATATAGTCGCTTGCAAAAGATATCATAACAGTATCCTTTCGATCAAATATCATAAAAAAATCAATGATTTCAAATTTTTTAGAGCCAAAATAGAGCCATTACATTTTTAGAATGTTTTCTTATTCAATCTTGGGCTGAAGATGATTGTTGTGCTAAAAATTCCTCCCATTTTTCAGGGAAACCCATTGTTTTTATATCAACACAATCGTACTTATCAAATAGTTTCCGAATGTCTTGTACATATTCATCCCAATGGCTGTCTTTTTTCAGTAAATGCTTGAGGCACAATAATACACCAAAAATCCGATTATTCCCTATATC
>JAFZNE010000033.1 GCA_017553035.1 Lachnospiraceae bacterium | reverse complement strand
TTCTGAGGACACATTATTTCATCGCGGATCATTTGCAGCTTGATGATGCGAAAAAGCAGTTCGTGGCCGATTGTTCGCGTTACAATGATATCGGCGAGCTGTATCTGATCAGTGATGTGCTTATCACGGATTATTCATCGGTATTCTTCGATTACGCGAACCTGGGAAGGCCTATAGTATTCTATGTTTATGATTTCGAAAAATACCGTGACACACTGCGCGGATTCTATTTTGACATGGAATCGGGCGTGCCGGGGCCGCTGCTGTTTACCAATGAAGAGGTGCTCGGTGCCTTGAAGGACATCGGTGCCGTAGAGCGTGAATACACCGATAAATACAAGGCATTCAGGGAGAAGTTCTGCGGACTCGATGACGGTCATGCTGCCGAAAGAGTTGTCAAAGCGGCGTTTGGAGATTTATAACAGTCAAAATAAGGAGGATACGGATGAAAGCATTGGTTAAGAAAATCCTGATATGCATTTACCGTATCCTTAATGTTATCCTGCCCAAAAGCAGCAAAATAGCGGTATTTTCGACAAGTAACGGTAAAAGCGCGGGCGGGAATCCGAGGGCTGTCTACGAGTATGCGGTGTCGGACGGAAGTTACACCGGATACAGATTTGTGTGGTTTCTGACCGATGAACTGATGAAAAAACATCCGGGGGAAGCCGTAAAACTGAAGGAAATCGCCGGAAAAGCAACCTGCAAGATAGTGAGATACGGACACCCTGCGTATTACTGGTACTTGGCGCGTGCAGGGATCTGGGTCTTCGACTCAAGACAGGAACCGTATATCGTAAAAAGGCCCGGAGTAAAGTATCTGCAGACCTGGCACGGAACCCCGCTCAAGAAGCTCGGTGTTGATATCGACGAAATGAACATGGCGGGCGAAAGCGGCAGTATAGAAGCCTACAAAGATGCTTTCAGACGCGAAGCGGCGCAATGGGACTATCTGATAGCCCAGAACAGCTTCTCGGCGGAAACATTTGCAAGATGCTTTGATTTCCACGGAAAGATGCTGAAGATCGGCTATCCGCGCAATGATGAGCTGGTGAGGGCTGCGCAGGAAGGTGCCCGCGAGGGGATGGCATCAGAGAATGGCACGGATAGGAATATCGGAAAGGGTGCAGGCCGGAATGCCAAGGCACGGCGGACACTCCTGTATGCACCTACCTGGCGTGATGATAAGTATACAGGCAACGGCTGGTACGCTTATTCGAGCCCGCTGGATTTCGAAAAACTGCACGAACTGCTCGGCGACGGGTTCAGGATCATCGTAAAGCCGCATTATCTGGTGAAAATGAGGGCCGGAGATATTCCCGAAAGTATGATCCGGAACGGATTTGTGAAAATATGCGGACATTCCGAAGATATCAATAAGCTGTATCTGAAGGCCGACGGCCTGATAACCGACTATTCCTCGGCAATGTTCGATTACAGCCTGCTTGGACGGCCGATGTTCTTCTATGCGTATGACATGGAAGAATATGCCGGGCATCTACGGGGATTCTATTTTGATCTTGAAGAAGAAGCGCCCGGGCCGATATGCAGGACGACAGAGGAGCTGGGCAACGCAATAAAAGAGACGTTTTCTGATATCGATGCGCCGGTTGTGAAAGCAGAAATCACTCCGAGAGTAGCGGCGTTTGTCAGAAAATACAACACCTATGACGACGGGAATGCGGCGCGCAAAGCGTGGTACGCGGTTACGGGGAACAAACAGACCATAGATTGAGTTTGGAATCTAAATGTGGAGGCAGTCGTGATCGAACAACTGGTAAGGGAAGCGAAACGCAGAATACTCAGTTTCATGCATTTGATCGAGTACAAGCTGGACAAGCAGCATGTTGAAGGGCTGCTAAAAAACTATGATCCGGCTCCGGTCAGCAATAAAAGGCCTCAAAAATGTGAAAGCATCGCATTTGTGATCACAAGGATGGTCCGCTTTCACGGCGGCCAGACATCGGTGCTCAGGCTGGGAACTGAGCTTGCCAAGCAGGGAATGAGGGTATATTACCTGATCTACAAGCGCCAGAGCGTGGAAGAAATGGAATACTGCGCGAAGGAGAATCTGGCCGGATACCGGGGCAGGTTCATGTCATTTGGGGATTATCTGAAAGAATCAGGAAAAAAGCGGATCGAGAATGTAGACTTCGTTTGCGCGACTTCGTGGGACACGGTTTCATTTGCGAAGAAGCTTGAGGATGCTTACAAGCTGTATTTTGTACAGGATTATGAACCGTATTTCTATAAATACGGCGAGGAATTCCTGATGTGTCGCAGTACGTACGGTCAGGGTCTGCATATGATAAGCCTGGGATCATGGAACCGGGATATGATACTGAAAGATGCGGAAGCATACTCGCGGCTAAATGAGGGCGGAAAAAGTGGCACAAGTATCGGGAAATCACAGACATACAAGATCGATGTGGTCGATTTTCCTTACGAGCCGCGAGAGTATACACAAACGGATCCATCATCGGATAATGCAAAAGATTACAGTGCTTACCGCACCAGGAAGAAGATCACGATCGCGGCTTATGTCAAGTTCTATGGGAAGCGGCTTCCGGAGTTTATTCCGTACATGTTGAGAAATACTGCGAAGAAGCTGAAAAAACGCGGGATCGAGCTGGAAGTGCTCTATTTTGGCGAAGCCAAGACATTCAAGGCGCCCGGAGGAAAGAATCTCGGGCATTTGAACCGCACGGAGCTTACGGAACTCTACCGTAAGGCCGATTTCGGTCTGGTCGCGAGCATGAGTAATATCTCACTTGTGCCTTACGAGATGCATGCATCGGGACTGCCGGTGATCGAATTTGCAGACGGAACATATACTCACTTCCTGCCCGCGGACAGCGCGATACTCACCGATATCACGAAGACCGATATCGCACAGGAGCTGTACGCGGCGATCAAGGATCCGGGAAAGCTGCGTAAGATGCATGAGAGCGCAATGGATGCGATGAAGGATCTGAGCTGGGAGAATACGGGAAAGCAGTTTTATGAGATCTTGAGGACTTTATCATGAGAGATTTTCTAAAAAAATTGTCTCCGGGATGGATCCGGAAATTGTACAATATTGTCAGGAAATGCGTTATTAAAGCGGAGTTTCGCATTTGCAGGATATTTCCGATCAGGAAGAAACGCGTGGTTTTCTGCAATGTCTGGGGATTCGGGGATAATCCGAAATGGATAGCGAAAGCCCTGCGGCGCGCCGATAAATCGGTGGAGATCATATTTGTGACCGACCGGTCGATGGCGGAACATGTGCCGAAGGGGATCAGGGTCGTTCAGACGAATACTCCGAAAGCCGTGTATTACCTGGCTACAGCTCATGTGTGGGTAGATTGTAACCGCAAGGAACCGTACATCGTAAAGCGCAGCGGACAGATATATATCCAGACATGGCACGGCAGTTTGCCTCTCAAAAAGATCGAGGGCGATTATGCGGGACTGACCGAAGAGTACCTGGAAAACGCCCGCAGGGACAGCAAAATGACCGATCTGTGCCTGTCCAACGGCGAGTTTATGAATGATATATACCGTAAGGCTTTCGAATATGAGTGCGAGCTGATGATAACAGGTTCGGCGAGGATGGATCCGCTGATAAGGCCGAATCACAGGCGCGTGATCCGCACCAAAAAGGAGATCGCGGCGCTGGTCGGAGAAAATAAGGGGATACAGGCGATCATAAACGGAGCGCAGCTGAACGGAACCTCGAGAGGTGAGACAGAACCGGACGTGACACAGTTGAATGTGACCGGCCGGGAGAAGGCGCAAGAAGATTACAAGATCGCCGTTTATGCGCCTACATACCGTGAAAACGGCAAACAGGTAGAATTCCCCGATCTTGATAAGGTCAGGAAGAAGCTGGAAGAACGCTTCGGCGGCGAATTTGTGATAGTTGCAAGAGTCCATCCGCTGGTGCGTAAGAAAATAAAGGAATACGGCAGCGGAATTGTCGACGGAAGCCGACTGGGTGATCTGTACGAGCTGCTGGAAGCCTCGGATGTGCTGATCACGGATTATTCGAATTCGCTGTTTGAATTTGCATTTGCCGGAAAACCGGTATTTCTGTACGCGTCCGATGCCGAAGAATACGAGGAAGAGAGAGGCTTTTATTTTGATTATGATAAGCTGCCTTATCCACATTCCGCAACAACACGGGAATTATGCGATGCGATAGAAGATTATTCGGAATTTGATCATAAAAATGCGCAGAGAGAATTCTTCGAAAATATCGGCATAAAGGAAGACGGCAAGGCGTCTAGACGTATTGCGGATGTGATCCTGAGGAAGGTATACAGAAGCTGACAATGCATTAAGAAAACATATAAGAAAAGCATAAGAAAATCAACAGGGGTAGAAATCAGAATAAAACATCAGAAAACGAAATAAAACTCAGAAAAAAATGAACAGGCAGGAGACATTTTATTGTCTCCTGCCTGTTCTATAAGGGGATGGTTAGCGAGTAGCCGTTAGTTAGCATTATATTCGGGGTTCGAACCGAGGGTCACATCAAGTTCAACCTCTGAGAAACGTCCTCTGTTCAAACGGTATAAAACGATCTTAACTGTGGTTCCTGCTTTGTATGAAGTAATCTCGTTACGCAGATCGGTTGATGTCTGAACAGCTTTGCCGTTGATCTCGGTAATGATATCTCCTGAAAGGATTCCTGCATCTTCAGCTGCCGAGCCTTCAACAACGTCATTTACATATACGCCCGTAGGCCAGCCGTAAGCGTTTGCGAAATCGGAAGTAACAGTACTCATATGAACGCCGAGATAGCCTTTTTCTTCATCTTTGAGAGCCTCGCGGGTCGCAAGATCATTGAGGATGTCTACCGCACGTGAGATCGGGATCGCGAAGCCCATGCCTTCAACTGAAGAAGAAGCATATTTTACGGAGTTGATACCGATAACTTCGCCCTTGATGTTGAGCAGCGCACCGCCGCTGTTACCGGGGTTGATGGCTGCATCAGTCTGGAGCAGGGTCATGGTCTTGCCGTCAACGTCTACTTCACGATCCTTGGCACTGATGTAACCAACGGTGGTCGAAGTTCCGTAACCAAGTGCATTGCCGATCGCGATCGCCATCTGGCCGACCTTGACACTGTCGGAATCGCCTATGGTAGCGACTTTGATGTTATCTATAGTGCTCTGGTCAAGCTTGCTGAGATCAACTGCTACAACCGCAAGGTCAGCGTATGCGTCGGTACCTTTGATGTAACCTTCCGCATCGGTGTCATCATTGAATGTAACCTTGACATCAAGTGCATTTTCTACAACGTGGTTATTGGTAGCTATCAGAAGCTCGTCGTCATTCTGTCCGATAATGATACCGGAGCCGGCACCTGTTGACTGGTATGTTCCGAAGAAGCTCTGGGTATTGAACGTGCAGTTGATCTGTACGATCGAAGGCATTGCATTTTCAACAACCGCGGAAACATCTGTAACATTCACTTCGTTGCCGGTAAGGATCTGAGTGGAGGCAACGGTATTGTCCGATTCTTCTTTCTTGACTGTGGTGCTGTTATTGATGATCTTGTGGTCTTTTGAAGCAGATTCTTCGGTAACAGCCGGAGTGGTTTCGGGAACCAGCTGGTCATAAGCAAAGTTAATACCGATAAATACGGCTGCGGCGATGATACCGAATGCTGCGGCGCTCAGGATAACCTTGAGCCATGAAGGCATATGCGATTTCTTGCGCTCTGCAGTAGAAGGGTCGTAGCGGAAAGTTGTTCCGTACGATGATGTGTAGGTGTTACCCGCAACAGCTGTGGGAGCACCCGAACCGTAGGTGTACTCGGTATTCTGTACCGGAGCGGGTTCACTGTAGGTGTAAACCGGCTCGCTGCTCTGTACCGGAGCAGGTTCGCTGTAAGTGTAAACCGGCTCACTGTTTTGTACCGGAGCGGGTTCGCTGTAGGTGTAAACCGGCTCGGTGTTCTGCACCGGAGTAGTCTCGGTGTAATTGTTAATAGGTTCGCTGTTCTGTATGGTAGTGTTTTCTGTATAGTTGTTTTCGTTCATGGTGCAACCTCCTTGTAACTTTTTTCTGAACTCATTATAATTTCAAATTGTGTTCAAAATGTGAAAAAAAAATACAAGAATCGGTGAAAAGATTTGCTAAATTATCAGAATTGCGGTACAATACATACTGAGAAATTATGAGGAAAGGAGATGAGCACGCGTGATAAAGGATAATCAGAATACTCTTAACAGGCTTCATATCGTGATCGATGCTGCGTTGATAGTAGCCGCGTTTTTCCTGTCGTATCCGCTGCGTTTCTTCCTGCTCCCGAAGCTCTTCCCCTTATTTGCCATACGGGAAGGCGAAGGTTTCCTGAATTTTACGCAATACAGCATCAACGTGATATTCCTGGTACCGGGATATCTGCTTATTTATAATACACTCGGACTGTACAAACCGAAACGGGCACATTCGCTGCTGAGGACCCTGGCGAGCCTGTTTAACGGCAATCTGCTCGGTATTTTCTACTTCGCGTTCATCATTTACATAGGTAAAATGGCGGATATCTCCCGTCTGTTCTATCTGGTGTTCGGAATCTTGAACCTGTTCCTGGGAGCGTCTTTCAGGATCGTTTTGTCGAAAATACTGAAAACCATCCGCAAGTCCGGCCACAACCTGAAACACGTGCTGATCGTAGGCTACAGCAGGACTACGGAAGGCTTTATCGACAGAGTGATGGCGAATCCGGAATGGGGTTACAAACTGTTCGGAATACTGGCGGATTCGATGGCAGCCGGCACGCGCTACAAAGGCGTTGAGGTGCTCGCTCCGATAATCGAACTGGATGAATATATCGAAAATAATGATTTCGACGAGATCGTCATCGCGCTCGGGATCAACAAATACGACAAGCTGGAGAAGATAGTCAATATCTGCGAAAAATCCGGTGTTCATACGAAATTCATCCCCGACTATGGTAATATGATCTCCACGGTGCCGTATATCGAGGATCTGTACGGACTTCCCGTTATCAATATCAGGAATGTGCCGCTCACCAATACCGCGAACATCATTTTGAAACGCGTATTTGACATAATCGGAGCACTGGTGTCGCTTGCGATATTTGCGATCCCGATGATAGTGATCGCGATCATCATCAAATGTACCGACAAGGGACCGATAATTTTCTCGCAGTACAGGGTCGGGAAGCACGGAAAAGAGTTCAAAATGTTCAAATTCCGGTCGATGTACGTGGAGGATCCGGAGAAGGAAAAGGGCGAGTGGACGAAACGCCGGGACAACAGAGTCACGCCGATCGGGCGGTTTATCAGGAAAACTTCGCTGGATGAGACTCCGCAGCTGTTCAATGTTCTGGTCGGAAATATGAGCCTTGTCGGTCCGAGACCGGAAAGACCGCAGTTTGTCGAGAAATTCAGGGAAGAGATCCCGAGATACATGATCAAACACCAGGTAAGGCCCGGAATGACGGGATGGGCGCAGATCAACGGATACAGGGGCGACACCTCGATCAAGAGAAGGATCGAGCACGATCTGTATTATATAGAAAACTGGACGCCGTGGCTGGATATTAAAATATTGTTCCTTACCGTATTTAAGGGATTTATTAATAAGAATGCGTACTGAGGTGTAAGAAAGCGAGATAGAAGAATGTCAGAAAACAACACAAGAGACGACGGATACGAGAAGGTCTGCGCGGCGTGCCACCGCACGGAATCGCAGGCCGGAAGGATGCTGCGCATGTACGGCGGACTGTATGTGTGCACGGACTGCCTGCAGCGTACCTTCGATATGATGAATATGGGCGGCAAGCCCGCCGATACAGGCAATATCCCCAACTTCGGACCGGGATTCGATCCGTACATGATGAATCCGTTCATGAATATGGATATGATGAGCGGGATGCCCAACATGCCGAAGGTAAAGAAGAGAAACACCGACGGTAAGCCGGCATCGCAGGATCCGAACGGAGGGCAGATCACAGGCGAACCCGGAAGTGAAAACGGGGCGGGCGTAAATGCGCAGGCAAACGGCACAAACGGTCAAGAGGAAGAAGAATTGCCTGCACTCGATTATAAAAAGCTTCCGCCGCCTCACAAGATCAAGGAACAGCTTGATGAATACGTGATCGGCCAGGAAAGAGCGAAGAAGATCATTTCCGTTGCTGTTTACAACCACTACAAGAGAGTTACGAAGGATGCGGCGGGTGACATCCAGATCGACAAGTCCAACATCCTGATGCTCGGGCCTACGGGCTGCGGCAAGACATACATTGTACAGACACTTGCGAGACTGCTGAACGTTCCGCTGGCGATCACCGACGCGACCACGCTCACCGAAGCCGGGTATATCGGAGATGATGTCGAGAGCGTGCTCTCGAAGCTCCTCAAGGCAGCGGACAATGATGTGGATCGTGCGGAATGCGGTATCGTGTTCATTGACGAGATCGACAAGATCGCAAAGAAGAGAAACGTCACAAATCGCGATGTAAGCGGAGAATCGGTACAGCAGGGGCTGCTCAAGATCCTTGAAGGCGCGAAGATCGAAGTGCCGGTAGGCGCAAGCAGCAAGAACGCTCTGGTACCGATGGTAAGCATGGACACGAGAAATATCCTGTTTATCTGCGGCGGGGCATTTCCGGACCTTGAAGATATCATCAAGAGACGTCTGAGCAAGCAGTCAGGTATCGGATTCAACGCCGATCTGAAGGATAAATTCGACAAGGAACCCAATATACTTGAGCATACAACGAATGAAGACCTGCGCGAGTACGGCATGATCCCGGAATTTCTGGGAAGACTTCCGGTAATATGCCCGCTTCACGGACTCGACCAGGATATGCTCGTACAGATCATGCGCGATCCCCGCAACGCCATTTTGAAGCAGTATCAGAAGCTGCTGGCGCTCGACGAGGTAGATCTTGAATTTGATGAGGACGCGCTCGCATCGATCGCCGAAAAAGCGCTCGGGAAAGAAACCGGAGCGCGCGGCCTGCGTTCGATCATTGAAGAATTCATGCTCGATATCATGTACGAGATCCCCAAGGACTCGACTATCGGGCGAGTATACATTACCAAGGGCTACGTTGAAGGAAGCGGCGGCCCGAGGATTGAAGTGAGAGGTTAAGGTTATGTCAATAGCCAGTGCTTCGCGTTTGCGAAATGAGATGTGTTTCTGCATTATATGCATTGACGGGCACGAGAAGGATGATATCTCGGGTCGTATTTTCAATGCGTATTATCGTGATGCCATCGGTTTCGAAAATACCATGGAAATGATAGCGAAGCTGGAAGACATTTTTGATATCTTCGGTTACCCGCACCAGACCATGGATCTGCGAAGGAGCTTCGCGGCAGAGAGAGAAGAGGAAGCAGACGAAGGGAATAAAGGTAAAAAAGGCGGAAAAACGAAGAAGAACGAATACGAGGGAGTGACGCGGATCGGGCTTGCGGCGCTGGATTCTTACGGTGGATCGGGCGGAGCCTCCCGGGGCGGCGGATCGGGCGGAATATCCCCGGGTCCCGGAAATGTCCGTGAAGGCTTTAACGGAGCCGGCGGGGCCGGGCAGGTGATGGGAAGGAGACTGCATGTCGCGCCTACGACACACCTGATAAAACATAATGCCAAAGGAAGACTCGCAACATTGAAGACAAGGGTCATGTTCAGACAGAACGCCGAATGGCAGGGCAACGCAAGGTGGCTCGAGGAAGATCTGATAGAAGACTTTTCAAGCGTACTTGAGCTGCTGACATTGATCGATTCAATATTTGAGTTATCGTGAGGATATTATATGGGGTTGGAGACAAAAACCGGTAGCCGGAAGGAAAAACTGTCCGTTCTTGGAAGGATACTGTTGTTTGTATTTATAATAGTATTCTTTGTAAGCATTGTTTTCGTGTACTATCTGATGATCTATTCCGAAACCAGGGAGAATATCATCAACAGAGGCCAGATCAATGCGATCGAATCCGCGGACAAGATCAATCTGAAGATCACATCCAGCCTTGACATCGTAAAGCTGGCAAGCTATACCCTCGACAACATGATCCGCGACGGACGATCCAACGAGGAGATCGTTGATTATCTGACAACCGAAACTCTTGCCGTTCAGGATTCGCTGATCGCTGATACTACGGGTATTTACGGCTTTATCAAAGGCGAATATATGGACGGTTCCGGCTGGATACCCGATGATGATTATAATCCTCTGGAGAGGCCCTGGTATATTGCCGGTAAAGCGGGAAACGGAAGGATCGTAATAGTTGACCCGTATCTTGATGTATATACCGGAAAGGTAATGATAACCGTTGTTAAAACGCTCTGCGATGCCAAGAGCGTTGTAGGTCTGGACCTGTCGATGGACGAAATACAGACCTTTGTAAAAGAGCGTGTGGCTCAGGGAAGATCAAGCGCGGAATTTATTATCAACAATACAGGTCTGATAATTTCTCATTCCGACGCTGCTCTGCTCGGAACCTATTATGATGACGTGAGTAATGCACTTGGGCACGTCATCTCCCAAAAAATGCAGAGCACATCCGACACATTCTTCTATCTTGAATTTGAAGATAAAGACTATCTGGTCTATATCATGCCGCTTGAAAATGAATGGACCAGTATTTCTGTCATAGACGCTTCGGAGGATTTCGACAAACTCCTTGCGCCTCTTATCATCACGATAGTTATCGCAATAGTACTGGTACTTGTTCTGGGATTCTTCATGGTTCGCGGAGAGATCAGGGCAAGACAGGCCAGTGAGCTTGCGATCAAATCTGAGACCGCGACCGCCGCGAGCGAAGCCAAATCTGCGTTTCTGTCCAACATGTCACATGAGATCAGAACCCCTATCAACGCAATACTCGGAATGAATGAGATGGTCATCCGCGAGACCGATGATGCAGCCATCCTGTCTTATTCCGACAATATCAAGACCGCCGGCGGTACGCTGCTCGGCATTATCAACGATATACTTGATTTTTCGAAAATAGAAGCCGGAAGGATAGAGATAATACCCGTAGATTATGAAGTATCCACGATCATCAGGGATCTTGTAAATATGATCTGCTCACGTGCGGAGGATAAGGGACTTTTGCTCAATCTGGAATTTGATCCCAACATACCGAAAACCCTCTACGGCGATGAAGTCAGGATCAAGCAGGTAATAACCAATATCCTTACCAACGCCGTAAAATATACGGAACAGGGCAGTGTCACATTCAGGATGGGTTATGAAAAGATCACATCCGACGAGAACAGTATTAAGCTGAATGTTTCTGTTGAAGATACGGGAATCGGTATCAAAGAGGAGGATTTGAATAAGCTGTTCTCCGAATTTGAGCGTATAGAAGAAAAACGTAACCGCAATATCGAAGGCACAGGACTCGGAATGAGCATTACCAAGAGCCTGCTGGAACTCATGGGTTCATCGCTTAAGGTCGAGAGTACCTACGGTAAGGGCTCAAAGTTCAGCTTCTCCCTCATTCAGAAGGTAGTCGATCCCGAACCTATGGGGGACTACAAAGATTCCTGCAGGACACTTGCCGTGGAGCGTGAGAAATATCATGAGAAATTCACGGCTCCGGATGCAAAGGTGCTGGTTGTCGATGATAATGAGATGAACCTGAAGGTCTTCATAAGCCTGATCAAGAAGACAAAGATACAATGCGATACGGCAGACAGCGGAGATCAGGGCATTGCCATGACAAAGGAAAACAAGTATGACATGATCTTCCTTGACCATATGATGCCCGGAAAGGACGGAATCGAGACCCTGCACGAGATGATGGGGCTGGAGGGTAACCCGAATCTCGATGTTCCGAAGATATGCCTTACCGCGAATGCCATCTCCGGAGCGAGGGAAAAGTATCTTGCGGAAGGATTTGACGATTATCTGACCAAACCGATCGATCCCGATACACTCGAGGAAATGCTGGCCCGGTACCTTCCCGGTGAAAAGATAATGCCTGCGGAAAGCGATGCCGGCAATGAAAAGGAAGCAGACCGGGAACCCGAAAAGATCGATCCGAGATGCGAGAAGATGCTGACGATGCTCAAAGGCATTACACAGATCAATGAGGACATCGGTATCGACAATACCGGATCTCCCACGGAGTATCTCCAGATCCTGCAGATCTTCTACGGAACGATCGACGAGAAGATCGAGGAAATGACCGGACTGCTCGCAGAAGAGAAGATCAAGGATTTTACGATCAAAATGCATGCATTCAAGAGTTCGGCCAAGATCGTCGGAGCAAACCAGCTCGGGGAAGATGCACAGCAGCTTGAAAATGCCGCAAAGAGCGAAGATCTGGAATACATCAGCGGGCATTACGGATCGTTCAGCAAGAACTGCATGAGGCTGAAGGATCTGCTGGATAAAGTATTGTATATTCCCGAAGAGAATACCGAACAAAAGCCCGAAGCGGATGTTCTGCTGATGGCCAACACATATCAGGAAATACGTGAAGCTGCTCAGGATATGGATTGTGACCGCCTGGATACGATATTCAGGGAAATGACCGAATTTACGATACCGGCATCCGACAAAGCGCTGTTCGGCAAACTCAAGCTTGCAAGTGATAATTTTGAATACGATAAGATAATAAAACTCCTTGACGATAACAACAAGTGACAAAGGCGATCAATATGGAAAAACAAAGCATCGTTTATACGAACGATAAATGCATCGGCTGCAACAAGTGTATTAAAGTCTGCAGTGCGATCGGTGCCTGCATTTCGAAAGAAGAGAACGGCAAGGCAAGGATCGAGGTCGACGGGGTAAAATGCGTCGCCTGCGGAAGCTGTATCGATGTGTGCGTGCACGGAGCGAGAGAATTCCTTGACGACACCGAACGCTTCTTCAACGACCTGAAGGCCGGAGAACCTATTTCTCTGCTCCTTGCACCCTCATTCAAGGCCAATTATCCCGACGAGTACGAGAGTGTGCTCGGCGGGCTGAAAGCAATGGGCGTAAAGCGCATCATCAGTGTTTCTTTCGGTGCGGATATCACGACCTGGGGATATCTGAATTACATCAACGAGCATGATTTCAAGGGCGGCATCTCGCAGCCCTGTCCCGCAGTCGTTTCATATATTGAAAGATATCTTCCCGAACTTCTGCCGAAGCTTTTCCCGGTACAGAGCCCTCTTATGTGCGCAGCGATATATGCACGTAAGCAAATGGGTATCACGGATCGTTTCGCTTTTATCAGCCCCTGCATCGCCAAGAAGATCGAAATAGAAGATCCGCATAATGAGGGCCTGGTCCAGTATAACGTTACTTTCGAGCATCTGATGAAATACGTTAAAGAGCAGGGAATAAAGGGTGAGAACGCACACAGCGAGATAGAATACGGTCTCGGTTCATTCTATCCGACTCCCGGCGGCCTTGCGGAGAATGTAAAATGGTTCCTCGGAGATCAGGTATATATCAGGCAGGTTGAGGGCGAACGCCGTCTGTACGAGTGGATGCATGCCAACGAAGACAGGATAAAGAACGGAAAAACCCCGTTCCTGCTCATTGACGCGCTGAACTGCGATAAAGGCTGTATCTGCGGGACTGCCGTCAACCAGGAGAAATCAAGGACGGATGATGCTCTGTATACACTGCTCGATATCCGCGAGGAGTCCAAGAAATCCACGAAGGGCAGCGCATGGTCCAGGCCGGAGACGCCCGAGGAACGTCTGAAGAACTATAACGAACAGTTTAAGGATCTGGATGTAAACGATTATCTGAGAGAATATACAGACCTGTCAGCGAGCTGCGGTTACGAGGTACCGAACGCTGAACAGCTTGATGAGATATTTGTCAGCATGAACAAGCTGACCGAAGAATCCCGTAATATCAACTGTACATGCTGTGGATATGACAGCTGCGAGCAGATGGCCACGGCGATCCACAACGGGTTCAACCACAAGGAAAACTGCATTTACTATGAGAGGACAATGGTACATGAGCTCGAGATCGAGAAGGCTATCGCCGAAGAGGCTACCCTTGCCAAGAGTGCTTTCCTTGCCAATATGTCACATGAGATCAGAACGCCTATCAACGCGGTTCTGGGCATGAACGAAATGATCCTTCGCGAATGCGAGGATAAGAGTATAATCGCATATTCGGAGACCATAAGGAGTGCCGGAAACACGCTGCTCGGACTGGTCAACAATATCCTCGATTTCTCGAAGATAGAAGCAGGCAAGATGGAGATCAATCCGGTGGATTACGACCTGTCTTCGGTGATCAACGATCTGGTCAACATGATCCAGGCAAGGGCCGATGAGAAGGAACTGCAGCTGGTACTTGATTTTGACTGCGATATGCCGAAGGCTCTGTATGGTGATGAGATCCGCCTGAAGCAGATCATCACGAATCTTCTGACCAATGCCGTAAAATACACCGAGAAGGGTACCGTGATCTTCAGGATGGGATACGAGAAAATACCGGACGATCAGGATAATGTCCTGCTGAAGGTAGCTGTGGAGGACACCGGCATCGGTATCAAGGAAGAGGATATTTCCAAGCTGTTCGAGCAATTCAGCCGTATAGAGGAGGAGAGAAACCGCAATATCGAAGGAACCGGCCTGGGCATGAACATTACCCTGCTCCTGCTCCAGCTGATGGGATCGACGCTGGAAGTCGAGAGCGAATACGGAAAGGGTTCCAGATTCTCATTTAAACTCAAACAGAAGGTTGTCAGATGGGAAGCACTCGGTGATTACGAGTCGGCTTACGTCCGCATGATCGGCGAAAGGGAGACCTACCATGAGAGCTTCATCGCTCCGGAAGCCGAGGTCCTGGTGATCGATGACAATCCGATGAACCTGATGGTATTCAAGAACCTCCTGAAAGCCACATGCGTAAAGGTCGATACGGCCAACGATGGTTACGAGGGACTTCTGTTCGCGTACGATAAAAAATACGACATTATATTCTTCGATCATATGATGCCCGGCAAGGACGGTATCGAGACCCTGCATGAGATGCGGGCACAGAAAGACGGCCCGAATATCGATACGCCGGCTGTATGCCTTACGGCCAATGCGATCTCGGGAGCAAGGGAACAGTATATCAAGGCCGGTTTCAACGACTATCTGACCAAGCCCATCGAATCGAAGAGGCTCGAGGAGATGCTGCTCGAATATCTGCCGGCGGAGAAGATCGAGAAAAGGTACGGAGAAGCGGATGACATCGATATGGCAGGAAATGCCGGATCCGGTGAAGGTTCCGATCCGGAAGATGAAATCCGCAGGCAGCTTGAGATCCTAGGAGAAGCTTCGATCGATATCGAAACGGGCATAACCAACAGCGGGTCGGCCGAGACCTATCTGTCGATGCTCAAGCTGTTCTACGATACGATAGATGAGAAAGCACAGGAGATTGAAGGCTTCTACTCCGAAGAAAATATCAAGGACTATACGATCAAAGTACACGCGCTCAAGAGCTCGGCGAGGCTCATAGGCGCCGTATGGTTCGGCGACGAGGCGCAGCTCCTCGAAAATGCCGGCAAGGCTGAGGATATCGGATATATCCACAGCCATCACCACGAATTCATGGACAAATATCACGAATTTACAGGGCTCATATCGAAAGTATTTGAGGCACAGCACACGAGCACGGCCAAAACGGAAGCCGATCCGGACATGATGGCCGACGCGTATGCGATGATCAGGGATGCGGCCGAGAATATGGATTGCTCGTCACTTGAGGCGGTATTTGAGGAAATGGATCAGTATACGATACCTGAGGCCGAGGCGGAGCTGTACGCGAAGATCAAGGCAGCAGGAGAGAAGCTGGACTACGAGGCGGTGCTGGAGTTGCTGCGGGAATGAGCAGGAAAAAATGAAAGGGATGCATAATAGATGAATAAGACCAAAATTCACCGGTTTATGATCACGATCATTTCATTGGCCGGTATAGGACTGACAGTAGACAGTATTCTGGAAGAATGGGAGATCTGGGTAAATCCGCTCATGATCGCCGGTGTTGTTGTGCTGTGGATACTGCATATCGGACAATATCTGACGGAAAGCGGCCGCGAGACATTCTATCTTGCCTATACCATGTTCCTTACGCTGTTTCACGGCGTGCATGAATCCAGCTTCTTCGACGTATGCCCCGTTGTCGCACTGGTTATCGTCCTGTTCAGTCTTCTTGACCGGATGTATGCGCTGAATCTGATCCTGGCAGAATATGCGATGATCATGTTTATTCAGTATGTCTTCGTGGTCAAACCCGAGACCATTGGCCTGGATGATCCGATCATGGTTGCGAGACTGGTCCTTCAGCCGGTCATTGTGGTTGCGGTATACTTAGTCTGCAGGATGATCATAAAGAGCAGGCTGGAACAGAAAAAGGCAATGGAGATCAGGGATGAGGAAATCGAGGCATATGACAATGATATAGAGGATTTCCTTTCCAATATTTCACATGAACTGCGTACACCCGTCAACGTCGTAACGGGTATGTCAATGCTGCTCCAGAAGAACGATTCTTCCGAAGAGCTCACAGCCGTAAGGGATGCGGGACTCAGACTGTCGGATCAGATCGAAGCGATACAGGATTTTACCGAGGTCAAACGTTCGAGCCTGATCCTTGAAGAAGAAGAGTATATGATCACTTCGCTCGTCAACGACCTGGTAACGGATTTCAGGCGTTATACGGGAAGGACCGATCTGGAGCTGGTCGTAGACCTTGCGCCTGCGGTTCCCTCATTGATGAAGGGCGATGTCAAAAAGATCAAGAAGATCATCAGCCATCTTATGGACAACGCCGTCAAGTTTACGAGGCGCGGCGGTCTTTACGTAAAAATATATATTATTCCCCGAAAATACGGTGTGAATCTGTGCGTTGAAGTCACCGATACCGGTATCGGTATGGAAAGACGCGCGATCTCACAGGCAGGCGCGGGAATGTACCAGGCCAACAAGAAGCGCAACAGGAGTACGGGAGGTATCGGTCTCGGACTGTCCGTTATTTTCGGAATGGCTCACAGAATGGGCGGATTCGTAAAGATCGAGAGCCAGAAAGGAAGCGGAACGACTGTCAGGGTAACCGTTCCGCAGACCGTAGTGGACAATTCGCCCTGTCTCAAGGTCAACATGGAAGGCAAGGATATCGTATTCCATGTGCAGGCAGGCAAGTACAAGGTTGCCGCGGTCCGTGAATTCTACAGGGATATGGCCACCAATATGGCTACAGGGCTAAGGCTGCCGCTGTATTCGGCCGACAGCGCGAAGGAAGTCGAAAGACTTATCGGCAAGCTCAATGTCGGTTATATCTTCATGGGTGAGGAAGAGTACCTTAAAGCCGCGGAGTATTTTGATAAACTTAGTAAAAGCAACATTGTCGTTGCGGTTTCGGCCCGTCCGGGGTTCACAGCCAATCCGGGGAGCCGCGTGATCGTCATGCCCAAGCCTTTGTACGGATTCCCGGTTGCCAAGCTGCTTAACGGCGACAAACTTCCCAGGAGTGATGAAAATGATGTCCAGAAACCGTTCTTCAGGGATGTTAAGGCGCTGATCGTCGACGATGAGCCCATGAACCTTGTTGTGGCATCGGGAATCTTCAGGGAATACGGAATGGAGACCGATACCGCGGACAGCGGAAAAGAATCTATCAGCAAGTTCCAGAAGGACGATTATGATATTATCTTCATGGATCACATGATGCCCGAAATGGACGGCGTAGAGGCAATGAAGAATATCAAGGACGTTGCGAGAAAGATGGGCAGGGATGTGGCCATTGTCGCCCTGACGGCCAATGCGGTGAGCGGTGCCCGTGAAATGTTCTTGAGAGAAGGATTTGATGGATTTATCGCCAAGCCTATAGATCTGAATCAATTCGAGAGGGTAATGAAACGGGTTCTTCCCCAGACGAAAATATTCTATAAGGAGGAAGAACGCGCATGAGCAATCTATTTAAAAAGCTTTCACAGAAGGCATTCGAAGAAGACAGAAGCATGCAGGAGCGTCTGTTTATCCTTCTTACGATCACGGCCGTAGTCGGAAGTGCCATAGCGCTCGTCGGCGATATCATCCTCGGTGAGAATATCGTAGAGATCGTCACGCTCGGCATAACCGTTGCCACAGTGCCTTTTATCACTTATTTTTCGATCCATATGAAGAAGATGAAGATCGCAACGATCTTTATCGTTCTGACGCTTGTATTTATCATACTTCCGATAGTGTTCCTGTTCGGAGGCGGAGTAGACGGCGGATGCCTGCCGTGGATCATTTTCTCGTATCTGTACATAGGACTGGTACTGTCGGGAGGCTGGCGCAACGTGATGCTTGCGATACTGACCGTGCTGTCGTGCGCAGCTTATGTGATCGACTATTTATATCCGGATCTGACAATAAAGCATTCCACGGGAATGAGATTTATTGATACATGCATCTCTCTAGTCGTGGTCGGTATCGTGATCTATGTCATGGTATGGTTCCAGATCCGCCTGTTCAAGGAAGAGAACCGCAAAGCCCGTGAGGAGGCCGAAAGAGCCGAGGAACTGACCAGGAGCCAGAACCGTTTCTTCTCGAGCATGAGCCACGAGATAAGGACGCCCATCAACTCGATCCTAGGACTCAACGAAGTAATACTGCGGCAGGAAGACGCATCCGACGAGATCATCAAGGATGCCACGAATATCCAGGGCGCCGGTAAAATGCTGCTGGTGCTGATCAACGATATCCTTGATTTCTCCAAGATAGAAGCCGGAAGCATGGACATCGTACCTGTAGATTACAAGGTCGGAGATATGATCTCCGAGATCGTAAATATGATCTGGCTGCGCGCGAGCGAGAAGGGACTTGCTTTCAACGTAGATATCGACCCGAACGTTCCGTCGGTGCTGTTCGGTGATGAGATCCGTATCAGGCAGATCATCATCAATCTGCTCAACAACGCCGTAAAATATACAAACGAAGGCTCCGTAAGCCTGCACGTGGAATCGGAGAAAGTCGGAGACAATCATGTATTACTGCTGATATCCGTTGCCGATACCGGAATAGGCATCAAATCGGAGGTCATTCCTCATCTGTTCGATGCTTTCAAGAGAGCGGATCAGGCCAAGAACCGCTATATAGAGGGTACGGGACTCGGACTTTCGATAGTAAAGCAGCTTGTTGACCTTATGGGCGGCGAAGTCAGTGTCAACAGTGTATACGGACAGGGCTCGACATTTACGGTAAGCGTTCTTCAGGGAGTGTCCGATTCGAGTGTGATGGGCAATATCAGCATCACCAACTTCGGTGACAGGGTCGGACGCAATAAATATGAGCATCTGTTTACGGCTCCCGAGGCGAAGGTTCTGATAGTCGATGACAACGAAATGAACCTTGAGGTCGAGAAGAAACTCCTGAAAGACACACAGGTAACCGTTCACACGGCATTGAGCGGCAGGGAAGCCCTTGCGCGCACACTGGAAGATCATTATGACGTGATCCTTATGGACCATCTTATGCCTGAAATGGACGGCATAGAGTGTCTCGAAAAGATCAGGAACCAGACCGGCGGTCTCAATGCGGACATTCCGGTGATCGTCCTGACAGCCAATGCGGGAAGCAAGAACAAAGAACTCTACACGTCAAGCGGATTTGACGGGTATCTGTTAAAACCGGTTGCGGGCAGACAGCTTGAAGAAACATTGATGAAATATATCTCTTCCGAGAAGCTCATTATCAGCGAAAGCACCCAGATGAACGCGGATGAGATGAACACGGCGAAGGGATACAGACGCAGGATACCCGTTGCATTTGCGACGAGCAGCCTGAGCGACATTCCGGAAAACATGGTCAAAACACTGGGAATAACGATCATTCCCTGGGAGATCATTACGGATGAGGGCGTATTCCGCGACAATGTTGAAATGAGCGCGGATGAGGTTGTTCGTTATATGGATTCCGGCAAGAACGCAACGAGTGACCATCCCGAGATCGAAGAATATGTCGAGACATTCGGAAAGATGCTCAGAAAGGCACATCACGTCATCTATATCGCGTTGACGAGCAGTATGAGCGAGGACTACGAAAGGGCTTCTGTTGCGGCGAAATCATTTGAGAATGTGACCGTTATCAATTCCGAGAGCATGTCAAGTGCGATGGGAATGATGGTACTGGCGGGCTGCAGGATGGCAAGGCAGAATGTAGCCGTCGAAAAGATCGTTGCAGAGCTCGAAAACATGAAGAAACGTCTGCATACGGGCTTTATCCTGGGTACAACGGACTATATGGCAAGAAAGAATCTTGTCAGCAAGCGCGTCAACAAGCTCACAAATTCGCTTGAACTCCGCCCGGCGATCCGCTATAAGGATGACAAATACTCGATCAGAGGTATCTGGAGAGGCTCGAGGCGGCATTGCTACGCGAAATATATCAAGAAATGTCTTCCGAGGCGAGGCAATCCGGATCTTGACCTGCTGTTTGTCACCTATGTTGCGGTTCCCGAGGAGGATATTGAATGGGTTGAGAAACAGATCCGCAGAAGATCAAATTTCGAACATATCATATTCCAGCGTGCTTCGGCTGCGGTTTCTTCCAACTGCGGTCCCGGAACGCTCGGACTGCTGTACTTCGAGAAGGGTGAGAGAAGCTACAACCTGAGCTCACTGCTCCCGAAAGAAAGCGAGGGCGGTGAAGGCCAGGCTACACCCGGAGTTCCCGGATATATGATGACAGGAGCCGAGAGGGAAAGCGAAGGCGAGGAGGCAGATGTAGCAGGAAACTCGAACGGAAATACCGGCAGAAAGATTGACGGAGGAGCAGACAAAACCGGAAAAGATACCGGCACCGATGCGAAAGAAAGTGGTGTTTCAGGCCTAAGTATAGAAGGAATCGATGTCGAGACCGCGATCAAAAACAGCGGATCGGAAGACGCATTTAAGACCGTGCTGGAGATCTTCTACAGATCGATTCCCGAGAAATCGGCGCAGATAGAGAACTACTTCGAAGCCGAAAACTGGGAAGATTACACCATCAAGGTACATGCCCTCAAGAGTTCCGCCAAGCTGATCGGCGCCACGGAACTGAGCGAAGAAGCGCAGAAACTCGAGGATGCCGGAAAAGAGAAGGATTCGGGATACATTTTGGAAAACCATAAACCGATGATGGAGAAGTATCTCGGATACGAGGAGATCCTGAAAGACATTTTCGACGCCAAAGAAGACGGCGCGGACAAGCCCGAGGCCGATGAAGGCCTTATGAAGAGCGTGTATGAAACATTGCGCGAAGCGGCGGAAGCGATGGACTGCGACGCGCTCGAAGAGACATTTAACGAAATGGCAGAATATAAGATCCCGGAAAATGAGGCGGAAATTTTCGAATCATTGCGGAAATGCGCCGAAAAACTGGATTACGAGGGGATTATTTCTCTGCTTGCAAAGAAGTGATTTTTAATGTATTATAAAGTAGCGGGATAATTTGGTTACCGTCATGGAGGATGATTTATGAGCGGGATGAAGAATGTTGTTACGGTGATGTTCCAGATAAGCGTTGTGGTCAAGGGCATAGAGCGAAGGCTTACCGATATGGGCTGCAACGTGAAATCGGTAGTCGGGAACATCGAAGAGGTTGAGCATTATTTAAGCGATACCGCTCTGTTTATCGTGTATCTGCCGTCGGAGATCATGGACGATCCCAGGAAGATCATGAGCGTTTCCAAAGTCTGTAAGATGGTCATGGAAAAAGCCGGCAACATTATATTTATCGGCGAGTGGAAGTTCCATGACGAGCTGACCAAGACTGTTCCCGAGATCGTGGATTTCGAATGGGTCGACAGACCTGTGGATATGAACAAATTCATGTACATGGTCGAGAACATTCTGGAAAGAAGAACCAACAGATCCTCCCAAAAAAGAATACTGATAATCGACGATGATCCGACCTACGCCAAGATGGTCAGGGAGTGGATCAAGGACTCGTACAGGGTAGATATTGTTACCGCCGGAATGCAGGCGATCAGCTTCCTGCTCAAGGTCAAAGAGGATGAACAGGTCGACCTGATCCTGCTGGATTACGAGATGCCCGTGGTCGACGGACCGCAGGTGCTCCAGATGCTGCGGCAGGATGCCGCAACCGCCAAGATCCCGGTAATATTCCTTACCGGAGTCGGGACGAAAGAGGCAGTGGCGAGAGTCATGGAACTCAAGCCCGAAGGGTACATTTTGAAGAGCACGACCAGAGACGCGCTGCTCAAGTACCTGGAAGGGAAGTTGGGGTATAAGCTGTAATTTTTTGCTATTCACGACTATGCCCAACGAAAAACTCATGAAAGATCGCTTTCAGTGGGCTTTCCGATTGGCATATAATGCGAATGGTAACTGTAGTTTTTCAGATGCGGCTTCGTATCGAAGGCATACCGCAAACGGCCGGATCGCTTGTTTGCAGCATGCTTTGGATACGAAGCTGTTGTTGTATGTAAATGAGATGAGGTGTCATATGAATATAACCAGCAAGGCCGAGATCAAGATCATGGGCGATGAATACGCAGGCTTCTACTCCTGCGGACTTACGATGCTCGG
>JAFZNE010000004.1 GCA_017553035.1 Lachnospiraceae bacterium | reverse complement strand
GACCGTCACAAAAAGCATGACCGAAGATTCCATACGTTCGATCCTTCGGGGCGGCTATGATAAAGCCTGTGAAGCCGGAGCGATAATCTGCGGCGGACATACGATCAACGACGAATCACCGAAATACGGACTCAGTGTTACCGGCTTTGTTAAATTAAATCAGCTTTTAACTAATTCTTCATCAAAGATCGGTGATGTTTTGATCCTGACCAAACCTCTCGGAGCCGGAATCATTACTACGGCGGCAAAAGCAGGCATGATTGGTTCCGAAGAACTTAAATCTGTAATTAACTTTATGGCGACCCTGAACAAGCAATCACGCAATAACATGATAGCTTACGACGTCCATTCCTGCACCGATGTCACCGGTTTCGGTCTGATGGGTCATGCCTTTGAAATGTCCCATTCGAGCGGAGTAACCATCAACATCGATACTTCCTCCGTCAAATATCATACTGCGGCATATGAGATGGCCGAAATGGGTTTCATACCCGACGGAGCATATAAGAACAGGGATTATGTGGGCGATCATTACTCGGCGGGTGAAAATGTCAGCCGTGCAATGCTTGATATCCTGTTCGATCCCCAGACTTCTGGCGGTTTACTGATCAGTGTAGCCGAAAAAGATGCCCACAAGCTTCTTGAAGATCTTCTTGTGCACACAGATGCCGCGATCATCGGATATGTGACCGCGGCATCTGATAAAGACATTATTGTTTTGTAAACGCGACCGGTGATCATTCTTCATGATCATCGGTATCTTTTTGCTCTTCTGCGAGAATATATTCGTCAAGTGATATCTCGTCAATATCGTATTCAAGACGACAATCTATCGGCTCGCCCTCTTCGAATGTCTTGCGGATCCGCTCGGCTATGATATAACCGTTGGCCGGTGTCGAATCCACCAGCAACGCGATGTACTGGCTCGAGCTGTAGGTTGTTCCTATGTCATTGCTTCTGATAGTCGAAGAAACGGCCTTCTTGAGCCTCGGGAATGCCCTGTCGAGGATCTCATTATCCGGAGTCTCATTCTCTCCGTCATTTGAATAAATCGTAATGAGCAGTATCAGAACCGGCTGCCTTGTACGTTTCTGGGTCCTGAGCAGGAAACGGTATATCTTCTTGAAGCTTTCATATTCCACCTGGAATACACCGGGATTGTTATTCTGTTCTCTCAAGAAGCGGCGCAGGTAAGCGATATCGATATTGGAGCTCTTCTTGTGCGCGGATATTTCATTCTCATCACTGTAAAAATGATAATTGTGCTTGCCGTTCTTCTTCACATAATACAGGGCTTTGTCGGCTCTGCTGTATAATGTGTTAAAGTCGTTACCGTCCACAGGAGAAAGAGCGATACCTATGGAGATCGAAATATGCCCCGAGCCTTCATCTCCTTCTACACTGAAATTCTTGTCAAGCGTAAGGATTATCTCTTCAGCTTTGGATGAAGCAAAAGCTCTGCTGGAATTGCCTTTGAAGAATAATATGAATTCATCTCCGCCGATGCGGCATATTACGTCGTCTTCACGGACAACCGTCCTCAATGTTTCGCCGAGTCTTACTATTACACTGTCACCGACGATGTGTCCGTAAGTATCGTTTATACGCTTGAAGTTATCCATATCGATCATGAACAGGCATCCGCCATGACGTTTATCCTTGAAATACTCATTGATATAATCGACGGTATAGCTCCTGTTCCATAATCCTGTCAGAGGATCCTTGGCCGCTTCGGTACGAACCTCTTTTGTATACTCGGACAGCACTTTCTGAAGAAGCTTGCTGCTCTCCCTTGCTATATCCGACTCATTTTCGATCTCAATATCCTTGTGTTCAAGTTTATCTTCCTTGATCATCGATATCGCGATCTCGGTCATCATAGGGTCAAACTGTGTTCCCTTTCCCTCTTCGAACTGATGAAGGATCGTTTCCTTATCGAGTTTTTTCCTGAATGAACGATCCGATGTCATGGAATCAAAAGCATCCGCAATGGCGATGATTCGTGCCTCTATGGGAATATCTTCACCGGACAGACCGTTCGGATATCCCTTACCGTCATATCTTTCATGGTGGGTCTGGGCAACCTCTGCGGCTTTCCTGATGACTGTCATATCCTGAAGTATGCTCTTGCCGTAATCGGTATGGTGCTTAAGAGTCTCGTATTCACTCTGAGTCAGCGGTCCCTTCTTTCTTATGATCGAATCGGGAACTCCGATATTGCCTATATCATGTATAAGAGCAAGATTCTGAAGATTGTAAAGATCATCTCCGGACCATCCCATGCGTTTTGCGATCTCTACCGCAAACCATGCGACGTTCGTGGAGTGTTTTGACGCAAGCGGATCCTTCTTGTCGACAGTATTGGCGATCATCATCATCGATTTCAGCGAGATCCTGGCGATCTCCTTGGTCTTCTCTATTATCTGGCTCTCAAGGTTCTTCTTGAGGTCGAGCAGCTCCAATGTTCTGCTTACACGGCTGCGCAGGGTCGCTTTCTGGAAAGGCTTGACGATAAAATCGTATGCTCCCATTTCGAAGCACTTCTTCTCCGTCTCGGGATCGCTGTCCGCGGTAAGGAAAATGATCGGCACGTCCTTGGTGGCATCATTGTCCCTTATGGCTCTCAGTGTCTCATAACCGGACATGTCAGACATGTTAAGATCGAGGAGTATCAGGTCGCACTCCTTCTTTTCAAGGAACTGCAGAGCCTGCTCTCCGGACAGGACCGCATAGACAGAATACAGATCAGACAGCATACTTTTGGCCAATGACAGGCTTACGCTGTTATCGTCAACAACCAGTATCTTCTTCATCGCACTAAATACCCCGTATCAAAAACCAATCCAATTAATAAAGTCCGCAAAAAACGATTGTTAGAATCGCAAAAAATTTTATCACAAAATCCACGATTTGTCAACTTTTGATAGATTTTACGACCGGATCCCGGATCATTTCCACAAGCTTTTACAGTATAAAAAAGATTGTTTGTGACTAAGAAAAAATCAGAATTATTGTAGACAAAAAACAAGGAATTGTTTATAATGCGTATAGAATGAGGAGAGTGTTATTATGAATGATAATTATCTTGTAACATTGCTCGGTGATTTTACGATCACGCACGGGAATAAGGTCATTTCCGACAAGAACAACAGGTCTCATAAGCCCTGGAACCTTATTGAATTCATGTTCGCACATCGCAATGAGACGATGACTCAGGATGATCTTATGAACATGGTTTGGTCCGAAGGCACTTCCGATACTACGGGTGGCGCCCTTAAGGTCCTGCTCCATCGTTCAAGAAAGATTCTGGATGAGCTCGGTACCGATGACGGCAATGAGCTGATCGTTCTGAAGAAGGGACAGTATTACGTCAATCGTAACCTTGCCATCGTGACGGATGTTGATCTTTTCGAACAGCTGTGTAAAAGAGCCGAGAAGCGTAAATCCGGTGCCGGACGCATCGCATTGCTCGAAGAAGCTTTGAATCTGTACAAGGGTGATTTCCTGCAGAATAACCAGGAGAACTGGCTGGTTCCGATCACGGAATATTATCACAACATGTACATCAAGGCCGTATTCTCCCTTATAGAATGCTATCTCGACGATCAGAATTACGAGGATATCATTACAGTCTGTGAAAATGCGATCGCCATCGAAGAGCACAACGAGGAGCTGTATTTCCATCTTATCGATGCCCTGTATCGTTCCGGACATCAGGCCGAAGCACTTGCAGCCTACAGTACCGTGACCGAGACATTCTACCGCAAATTCGGTATCAATCCTTCGAAGGAACTGAAGAGCCTGTATCGTACCATCATCAAGACCACCAAGGCTCTCGAGACCGACCTTAACGTTATCAAAGAGTCTCTGACCGAAGAAGGTGAAGCACAGGGAGCATTCTCCTGCGAATACGAATTTTTCAAGGATGTTTACCAGCTTGAAGCCAGAGCCTGCGCACGCAGCGGCGACTCGATCTATCTCGGGCTCATTACCCTGACTCCGGCTACATCGTCAGTCAATTCCATAGCTCTGAACAAGGCAATGGACGACCTGGTCAAAGCGATGAACGATACCCTGAGAAAAGGAGATGTTTACTCCCGTTACAGCGTATCGCAATACGTTCTTCTGCTCCCCTCGGCATCCTATGAAAATATAGAGATGGTTATGAAGAGAATCTCCTCTTCCTTCTATCGTAAGCATATTAAGAAGGACATCACATTGAGTTACAGGATGCTTCCTCTTGACCCGAAAGTCTGATTTTTCAATACCTAGAACAACATTAAATCAGGATATAATTAATTGGTTTTTTCCAAACTAATTATATCCTGATTAATTTTTTCTATTTTATTATCACTTTTTCAGGGATCGATCATACCCCTCTCCACCAGCTTATCACAAGAAAGATCAGAACCGCTGCGAATGTGAGGAACAGGATCTTCTGGAATATCCTGTCCTGTTTCATGCGCTTCTCTCTTGAATTGATACGTTCGATATCGATCTCTTCCTGCTTGGTGCGGGAATATTCCTCAAGTTCTTCCTTGCGCCTTGCTTCTTCCTCTTCATTCAGATAAACAGCCATTGTAAACCTCCTTCTCTCTTACCCCTGATAAACCTGTTCTTTCCTGTTCCTGTTTATTATTCCTGCTGATTCTCCTGTTATCATTCTCCGTCCGTATCGTCATCGCCTGCGCCTTCGCCTGCACCCTCGCCTGCGCCTTCTTCCTCATCTTCATCGCCGTAGACGATATTGCCTTCCTCATCAATGTATGCGCCATCGGGCAGATGCTTGTCGCATATTTCATCCGGATGATAGATATAAGGTGTATCCCAGGTGGTTATGATCTCAGGCGGATCGTAAGGCTGCATCGTCCTCGGATTGATCTTATAATACTCGTTCTTGATCAGGAGTACCTTGCTTACAACCTTTTTCTTGGGACAATTGGGCCCTGCGGGCTTGTTGGATTTCTTGCACACATCCACACGGATATGGCAGTTACATTTCTGGGTAGGAACGGTTCCTTTTGCAAAATACTCGGTCTTGACGCATGAACCGCCTTCTGCTTCATCACACAGGCCTATCACGGCAAGATTGCCGCATTTTGTACATATCTGGGCCTGTACGATCGAATCGGGTTTTTCAAATGTTGCATAAGGCAGCTGTTTTGTCTCGTGGATCTCTTCCATTACCTTCCGCCAGATTTCCTGATGATAATTCTTGTTCTTCTGGTCGAAAGCATGATCGTATCCCGTCCATACCGATGCAGTATAATACGGAGTATATCCGACAAACCATAGGTCCGAGTCCTTGGATGCCGTTCCGGTCTTACCTGCTACAGGCATCTTGTAATTCTTGAATGAAAGACGGGACGCGGTACCTATAGTCGTTGTATCAAGCATGGCACTCGTAAGCAGCCATGCCGTTGAGGTCTTCATGACCTGCTTGGATTCGGTGCTCTTCTCGAGGATCACATTGCCGTCGCTGTCAAGTATCTTTGTATAATACAGCGGTTTGTTGTAGATTCCGCCGTTCGCGATCGAAGCATATGCAGCGGTAAGCTCGAGGTTTGTAACACCCTTGGTCAGACCGCCCAGAGCAAGAGGAAGACCTACATCCGAATACACCGTTCCGTCTTCTCCCACTTCATTTTTGACCAATGTACTGAAACCAAGTTTCTGAAGATATTCAAAGCCGAGCGGTGCGCCGATCTGTTCAAGCGTCTTGACCGCTACAATATTCAAAGAGTTATAAATACCGGTCCTGATCGACTGCAGGCCTCTGAAGCCCGAACCGTACCAGTTGATAACTTCCTTGCCGGTTCCCGGATAAAAATACTGGATATCATCCTGGACCGAAGCAAGTGTAAGTCCGGCTCCGTCGATCGCAGGCAGGAAAGATGCCAGCACCTTAAAGGTTGATCCTACCTGACGAACTGTATTGGTAGCTCTGTTAAGCGTCAGGGAACCCTTTTTCTCGCCTCTGCCGCCGTATACGGCCACAACCTTACCGGTTGACTGCTCGATGATACTGAATGATGACTGAGGCTGGGGGGTCAGCTGCTTACTCTCTATAAACTTCAGCTGTTCATTATTTGTTTTGGCCGCACGGAATTCATCGATCTTTGCGTTGATGTCCTCCTCGGAAAGCAGCAGCTCGCTGATGCCCTTCTTGCCGCCATTTTCATGATAATACAGTCCCTGCGAGTCAACATAATCTTCATAGTACTTCAGAAGGTCGCTGCGCTGGTAATGCGTTGCATTCCCGTCGGCATCAAATACCGATAACGCATATGAAAGCTCGTAACATGAACCTGTAGAGCTTGTGAATCCAAATGCCGGGAAATTCTCTTCATTTGTATAATACTTATCAAGAATGTCCTGAACCTGCTTGTCCTGGGTCGTATAAATGCTTATACCGCCGTAATACAGCAGATTCTGAGCCTGTTCCGCAGTGTATCCGAGCTCTTTCTGGAAATCCTCGAGAACCTGCTCCACGAGCTCATCCGTAAAATACGAGAATGTAGTGATCGTTACACCTTTACGTTCATCGTTGTATGCCGCTATACGTGTATAAACGTCATCTGCTACGGCTTCATCATATTCTGCCTGCGTACACCAGCCAAGCTCGAGCATCTTGTCAAGGCAGGCCTGCCTACGCTCGGCATTGTCGGCAGGGTGGGTGATCGGATTCCTGAATGTGGGAGAATGCGCTATAGGCGCAAGAACAGCCGCTTCCGACAGCGTAAGTTCCGAAAGTTCCTTGCCGAAGTAACCTTCAGCCGCGGTCTTGATACCGTAATTACCGTTACCCAGGTTGATATAATTGAGATAATACTCGAGTATCTGATCCTTGCTCAGTACACTCTCGACCTGGATAGCCAGATACTGTTCCTGTACCTTTCTCTTGATCTTCGCAAGGTAATTGTTCTCTTTACCGCCGCCGAATATAACGTTCTTCAGGATCTGCTGGGTGATCGTACTTGCACCGTAATCGAGTTCGCCCTCTTTCGCAACAGATACACCCGCACGGAAGATTCCGCGGATATCGATACCACCGTGCTCATAAAAACGCTCATCCTCGATCGCAACGAAGCAATGCTGGACCATAAGCGGTATTTCATCTATCGTCGCATATACACGGTTGGCTTCTGCTCCCGCAAATACCTGCGCAACCGTACCATCCGAGTAATAGGATGTTGATGAAAATCCCGTGTCATTCAGTCTGGCAAGCTGAACCGTAGGCGCAGTATCTATCAATCCCTCAAAAGCTCCTCCGACAGCCATTACGCCGGAAATCCCGACACCTACGATAACGATCAGCAATATTCTCAAGACCATTATCCAGAACTTCGAGGCTAACCTCGAGGTCGTGGAACGGACGTCTTTCTGCCTTTCCTTAACGCCCTGTCTGCTGTAATCCATTGAAAAAACCTCCGAAATAAAATATAATGAATATGAAGTATATCAGATACTCATGTAAAACAATCAAAAGTCATACACCGTATATTATAGCACTTAACATTTTAAATATCAAATTTTGTTTGTCTTGATACCATAAGGAGCCTGCCCATGCCCACTGCCGAATATCTGACGATCCTTGATGACTGTCAGGCCGAGATCACCGAGAAAAAATCCAGATTTATAGCAAATGTTCATCATGTCGAAAGCGAAGATGAAGCAGCCGTTTACATTGCTTCGGTCAAAAAAGCCTGCTGGGATGCGAGACACAACTGCCATGCTTATGTTATCGGTACGGGCTTACCTTTGGAACGGGCCAATGATGACGGCGAACCGTCCCGGACCGCAGGACTGCCCATTCTCGAGTCCATCAAGGTTGCTGGGCTTACCAACGTCTGTATCGTTGTAACGCGCTATTTCGGAGGCATTCTGCTCGGCGCAGGACCTTTGGCCCGTGCATATCGCGAAGCAGCATCCCTTTGTATTGACAACGCAGCCAAAGTCAGGATGCGTCCGCTTCAGAAATATCTTTTTACCACGGATTATGACACTTACGGCAAACTCAAACGCGAGGCCGACCGCCTTGCGCTGAAAGTGACCGATACTGTATTTACGGATAAAGTATCGCTTTATCTAGCCCTTGCACCGGATGAGGTAACATATATCAGCGATTTTTACCGCGAGCTTACGAGAGGCTCACAGTCCCCCGAAGATCTGGGACAGGTGTGGGTTGAAGAATACATTTGACGTATCGTAAACATGCTGATATAATGACAAAAGCGAAAAACATAAGTATACTGTTAAACGTGTATATTTTAAATGAATTACCGGGAGGCTCAATGTATGAGTTTATTATCTGAATGGCGTGAACTCGCCTATGAAAAAGAAAAAACAAAACAGGAATCTGATTATTTCTGGGGCAATTATTTCGCGATCGAGAAGGGCATTTATCAGAAGCTCCTTTCGAATCCCGACGAGGCTGTAAGCGGAACCGTGGCTGAACTTGCCGAGAAATTCGGCTGCAAGCTGCCTATTATGGTAGGCTTCCTCGACGGTATCAATGATTCGCTCAAAACCCCGAATCCGATCGAAGAAATGACTGAGGATACGACGGTAAGTCTTGATTATGACAAGGAGAAACTGTATTACAATATGGTCGCTGCCAAGGCGGACTGGCTGTACGGACTTGAAGAGTGGGCTCCGCTCATCACCGAAGAGCGCCGTAAGGAGCTGTACAAACAGCAGAAGAACTCCGGCACTATCAGAGTCGAGAAGAAACCCGGCAGAAACGATCCCTGCCCTTGCGGTTCGGGAAAGAAGTACAAACATTGCTGCGGAAGAAACGCGTAATTGAGCTTCATACCGCGGATTAAATTAGAAGCAAATGAAATTTGCAGCATATGAAAAGGGACTCCTTCATCGAGTCCCTTTTATTATTTATTCAATTTATTTACATACCAACAGCGTGAAGTTCGTCTTTGTTGACGCCCTTTGCGGCCTGACTCTCAGCAAATGAACTATCGATAAGCATCAGAAGTTCCAATACGCTTCTGAAATTCTCTTCACGGTTCTTCTCTGCCCAATATACCATACCCTGCCAGGATGCGTTCTGTCTGAACATTATGCGGACTCTGAACGTAGCCTCTTTACCATGAGCATTAATCTTGGCTGTAGTAACCTTTTTATTATCAACAGTTTTATCTGTCTGATTCTGGTTATTCTTGATTTCTTCTTCCTGTTTGTTCTTGAAGAATTTCCTGACCTTCATAGTTGACTGGGGGCCGTTGCCTTCGTCAATGATCCTGCCAACCTGCTTAACCAGCTTGATCGCGCTGGAAAAATGCTCCGGTTCGGACTCGGACATGCTGTAAATTCTTCCGGACATCTCGCCCTCGTTGTACTCATCGATACAGATCAGTACACTTCCGTTTTCCGAAATCATCAACTCACCTCCGTTTCTTAATATTTCGTTTTACACACTTATTCCTATGCCTGACTTATATTACGGCAAAAAAGATACTTTTTGGATACATTTTGCTAAAAAATAAGTCTATTTTTTAATTTTTTAAAAATATAAAAAAGCAGCCGCATTTTTCATGCGGCTGCCTGTAAATCAGTCTGTAAAATTATCTGTCAATCCTTAAAGAAGCTGATCGTATTCTCAAGATCCGAAGCATGCTCAAGCAGTTCTGAAGCAGATTCGCTGATCATTGAGAAGGTAGCGTTGAGCTCTTCCATGGAAGCATTGGTTTCCTGAGCTGCTGCAGCATTCTCTTCAGAGATAGCCGACAGATCCTCGATAACACCAACGAGCTCATTTCTGGCCTCGGTAAGATTGTTAACACGTTTCGAAATATCAACTGCACTCGCTGCAACATTGTCAGCATTCTCGGACATGGTCTTCATATCTGACTGGGTTGCTCCGAGCTGCTCACCCTGACGTGAGAAGTTCGAATTAAGTGTAGCCATAACCTTAACTGATGCATCAGCATCGGCAAGCAGTCTGTCAACGACGTTCTTGATCTTGTCTGCGCTTACTCTTGACTGCTCTGCAAGTTCACGGATCTCATCCGCAACAACTGCGAATCCACGTCCTGCTTCGCCGGCACGTGCAGCCTCGATCGAAGCGTTCAGTGAAAGCAGGTTGGTCTGGCTTGCAATACCTGCGATAGCATCGGTAAACTGCGAGATCTCCTGAGCCGAAAGGTTGGTAGATTCGATCGTATGACCGATATTGCTTACTGACTCGGCAACTTCACCGTTAGAGGAGATCAGCTCGCCCATAGCCTTCATTGCACGTCCGCAGGATTCGCTCATCGCGTCTGCATAAGTGCTCAGCTGCTCAACATTGGCTGTAATATCATCGATATTGCTTCCGATATTGTCGGTACTTGAAACTGCAGTCTGGATGCTGCTGCTCTGGGTTACAGAACCCTTAGCGATCTCATCGATAGCCTGCGATACGCTCGAAGCTGCCTCGCTGGCCTGATTGGACATATCCGAAAGGCTTGCGCCCTGATCTTTCAAGGTTCTCGACATCGTCTTGGACTGGGTAATGACAGAACCTAATTCATTAACCAGATTCTGCATACTGTCTCCGATGACACCAATCTCATCCTTGCGTGCAAGTACGCCGCTGTCAACGCTGACTTTCAGATCACCGGATGCAAGTGTTGAAACATTGTCTGCAACAGACTTCATCTTCTTCGATACGCTCTGTGCGATGAACAGGCCTGCGGCTGCGATCACTGCTACACAAGCAACAGCGATGATGACCATGTTTCTGATATTATCATTGGTAGCTTTCTTAACGTCGCTTCTCGGACGTCCGCCGAAGAACATACCAACTGTCTTGCCATCATTCTTCAAAGGAATATAATAACCGGAGTACAGCTCTTCATTGATCGTAACTTCAGGAATGTAGAAAACCTGTCCGCCTCTTAAGCACTTCTCGATAACGGCATCGGATGCATCGGTTCCGACGATCCTGTCGTTAGCAGTGCCTTTTTTGATAAGTGTGGTAACTCTTCTGGTCTTGTCCCAGAAAATGGTATAATCGATACCGGTCTTGCTCTTGAGTTCGTCCATCAGGCTCTGATATTCCTGGTTAACGGCCTCGCTGCCCTTGATGAGACCTAACTCAGGATCATAGTCCCAGGCTCCGTCCCAAACGCTGTTCATCTCGCTCGCCAGATGCTGGCAGGCGATCTTCAGCTCTTCCTCAACCATCTCGTCCATCTTGTTGCTGAACCTTACACTGGCCAAGATCGTCAGGATGGCAGATATAACTACTACTGCTCCGATTGCAATGAAAATGACCTTATTAAGCAATTTTCCCTTTCTCACAGTACCTTGATCCATAAAGTGCCTCCTTGATTTTGACGTATTATCCCATAGCCGATTTCACAAATAACAGAATTTTCATACAAAACTGTTAATCTGTAAAATTACTATATTAAATTCATTATACCATATTTTAAAATTCTTGCAATAGAGAAATTAATATAAATATTCCTTTAATGTATTGATAACAGCGCCTTTACCCTTAAGCATCTTCTTAACCATCCCTGTTATGCGCTCTGACAGGCCTGTTTCACACAGATCTACGGCAAACAGAGCCTTGTTGCCCAGCACAGGCTTTAATATTTCCTCACTGACACTGTCCGGATCACCGAACCTGATATCCTTGAGCATTTCCTGCAGATTGGCAAGCTGGGGATCACTGCTGCACTCAAATTTCTCGCCCTCATCATTGATCCCGGTCAGGTATCTTATCCAGCCGGCGATCGCAAGCGGAATGAAAGTCAGCTTGTCTGTACTTATAGCATCTTTTCCCGGAGCAGCTTTTCCTGCCTCGGCATATGATTTCAGTGTCTCACCGAATCTTATCGGAACTTTCTGGCTGGTATCGCACGCGATCCTCTGGGGAGTATCGGGCATATACGGATTCGGAAGCCTTTCTTCGATAACTTCCTTAATAAAGTCTTCGGGCTTGATGATCCCGGGGTCGGTCACTACGGGCATTCCTTCCTTATAACCGATCATTTCAACGAGTTTCTTCAGCTCGGGAGACTTCATTTCCGAAGCAATGCTTGTATATCCGAGCAGGCATCCGAACACTGCAAGTGCCGTATGAAGAGGATTCAGGCAGGTGCATACCTTCATTCTTTCGAATTTGTTGACTGTATCCCTGTCGGTCAGATATACTCCGGCGTTCTCCAGTTTTTCAAAAGCGGGCCTGCCGTTCGGGAATCTGTCTTCGATCACAAGATACTGGGGATTCTCGGCATTGACGAAAGCTGCGGTATATCCGCCTTTTTTTGTTATCTGAACTTCCATGCCCTCGATCCCGGATGCGGTCAGTTCGTCGGCTACACTCTGCGCGGGCCTGGGCGTGATCTTGTCGATAGTGGTCCAGGGGAATGATACCTTTTCTTCATCAGATACCCAGTTCGTGAACTCTTTTGTTACAAATCCCTTCTTTTCCCACTCCTGCGCAACGGTGACTATGGCATTACGGAGTTTCTCGCCGTTTCTTGAACAGTTGTCGGTACTTACCATGGCGATCGGTGTTCCTCCGGCCGCAAAACGTTTGGCAAGAAGTGCGGTAACCTTGCTCATCGCATGTGAGCAGTTTCCGGGCCCGTTCTCAAAATCCTTCAGTGCCAGCTGCGTATACTCTCCCTGCAGATCTCTTAAGGCATAGCCTTTTTCGGTGATCGTAAATGTTACCATCTGAAGCGAAGGGTTCTTGAAAACAGCCTCAAGTGCAGCCAGATCTTCCGGAAATGCGGCATCACATTTCAGCGCACACGCAACCGACCCGATCAGGGTTTTCTTCAATCTGCCGTCGGGCATCAGAGATACCTGTATTCCGAGATTATCGAAAGGATCGTAGCTCAGATCCACCATTTCGTAATCAAAAGTTTCGGCCGCTATGACACCTGCCCCGGACAATCCTTTATTCATCAGATCCTGCATTATGATCGCATGAAAAGCCCTGAACAGGCTTCCTGCTCCGAAATGGACCCATATGGGATTGGCCTTGGTTTTTTGTGCTGCTTTGGTCACATCAAACTTCGGCAGGTCAACACCTGCTTCCTTCCAGAACTGTTTATCTTCCAGACTATTATAATTTAATTTCATGATCCTGATTCATCTCCCTCTTTTTGCCGCTTTGTCTATAGCTTCCCACAGACCGTTCAGATACGTCGCTCCGAGCGCCCTGTCGTAAAGACCGTATCCGGGCATTGCCTTCTCGCCCCAGATCATTCTTCCGTGATCAGGTCTGATCGGACCTTCGAAGCCGGTTTCATACAGCGCCTTCATGATCTCGTACATGTCAAATGTTCCGTCGCTGCTCAGGTGGGCCGATTCCTCGAAATCATCGGGAGAATTGAACTTCAGGTTTCTTACATGTGCAAAATGAATACGCCCTTTAAGCGCCCTGATCATCTCGGGAAGATCATTTTCGAGGTTTGTCCCGTAACTTCCGGAACAGAACGTAACGCCGTTGTGAACATCATCTACGGCCTTCATCAGGCGCAGGATGTTTTCTTTATTAATAATGATACGCGGCAGCCCGAATACGCTCCATGCGGGATCGTCGGGATGTATGGCCATCTTGATATCGTATTTGTTGCAGACGGGCATTATCCTCTCAAGGAAGTGGGTCAGGTTCGCAAATAGTTTCTCATTATCGATCCCTGCATACATTTCGAACAATTCCTTGACCCTGGCCATTCTCTCAGGCTCCCATCCGGGTAGGATCGCTCCGTTGGCATCTCCCGCTATCGATTCAAACATCTTCTCCGGGTCGAGCGCATCCACCGCTGCCTGTGTATAAGCAAGCACAGTTGAGCCATCGGGACGTTTTCTCGCAAGTTCCGTCCTGGTCCAGTCAAATACCGGCATAAAATTATAGCATACAAGATGAATATCTTCTTTGCCGAGATTCTCAAGTGTTTCAATATAGTTGTCGATATACTTCTCACAGTCGGGCGATCCGATCTTGATGGCGTCATGAACATTGACGCTCTCAATACCGGCGATATGAAGTCCCGCCGCTTCCACCTGCTCCTTCAGAGCATGTATCTTCTCGGGTTTCCATACTTCTCCGGGCGTAGTATCGTAAAGAGTGGTGATCACGCCCGTAACTCCGGGGATCTGGCGGATCTGCCAGAGTTCAACCGTATCAAATCCGGTCCCGTACCATCTGAATGTCATTTCCATAAATAAATCCTCCATGCCGAAAACATAACGTATTTTCATAAATAATTTAACAGCTTTCGCGGCTTTTGTCTACTCCTTCATTGTTGATTTTCTGTGCATTTATAGGTATAATTACAAATATAAATTTCATTTTCTGCAAACAAATTTCCGACTCGTAACACAGAGTTTACATGACCAATATATCAGAACACGGAGATTAACATGACCAATATTTACGAATATCTCGGAATAGACTCCGGTGTCGCGATAGTCATCCTGTCGGTATCATTTATGCTGCTGGGCGGATATCTGGTTTCGCGCATCACCAAAAAGCTCAAACTTCCCAATGTGACGGCATACATTGTCACCGGTATCCTGATCGGACCCTACGTTCTCAACCTGGTCCCCCCGGACGTCGTGTCCGGAACCACATTCCTGTCCGATATAGCCGTAGCGTTTATTGCGTTCAGCACCGGCGAATTCTTTCGTTTCGACATTTTGAAAAAGAACGGACGTAAGGTTTTGATCATTACTGTTATGGAAGCATTATTTGCCGCCGTTCCCGTATTTATCCTGACTTTCTTTATTCTCCGGCTTGATCTGACCTTTTCGATCGTTCTGTCTGCTGTCGCTACCACAACGGCATCGACCTCCACCATGATGACCATCCGTCAGACACGTTCACGCGGGGATTATGTTGACACCCTTCTTCAGGTAATAGCGCTCGATAATGTTCTTGGCCTAGTGATCTACAGCATCGCCATATCAGCCGCTGCGACAATGATCTCGGGCGAAGCACCCGGTCTGTCAAGTATTCTCATCCCCATCGGAAAGAACCTTCTCGTGATCCTTATCGGAGCAGTTTTCGGATTCCTGTTGAAATTATTGATCGGCGGACATTCCACCGATAACCGGCTCATAATCATAGTTGCTGTTCTGTTTACCTTCTGCGGGATCTGTGCGATCATAGATATATCTCCGCTGCTCGGCTGTATGTTCATCGGCACCATCTATATCAATACGACTGATGATGAACGGCTTTTTGCTCAGATAAACTATTTCTCTCCCCCGTTTTTATTATTGTTCTTTGTCAGATCCGGCATAAATTTCAATCTCGGAGCCCTGACTTCAAAGGGGGCGATAGGAACCGTATCTCTTCTCGTCGTAGGTGTCCTGTATTTTGCTGTCAGGATTGTCGGAAAATATGCCGGAGCATTCGGAGGCTGCGTAATAGCTAAGAAATCCAAACCTGTACGTGATTATCTGGGATTGGCCTTGATCCCGCAGGCCGGCGTCGCGATCGGACTTGCCGCACTAGCTGCGCGTGTGCTTGGTGGTGAAACCGGCAGTGCACTGGAAACGATCATATTGACCTCAAGTATCCTGTATGAATTGATCGGTCCTGCCTGTGCCAAGCTCGGTCTCCATCTGTCTCATTCATATTCCGACAAGCTTGAAGAGATCGTAACCGTACCCGATACCGATGAAACTGGTAATCCCAAGACAGGTGTGGAGTTGCTTATAGAACGTATTGCGAAGATCCAGGAAGAGATCCCCGAACACGAAGTGGATCCGAACGAGCAGGCATTTACCGAAGCCGCAGAGCAATACATGCAGACACATGTTCCGGTGCGCCGTCAGGCCGGCGGATTATACAGGAATCGTTTTTAACATAGATGATATATTAAGGAGGCCTTCCCCATGTTCTTTCTTGTTTCCGCACTTCAAAATTCAGATCCTCTTGCCAATTATCTCGGCGACTGGTCGATACATCCCGGTTTGACGGGCCTGCTGTTCAAGATCGCTCTGTCTGTGATCCTTGCCGCCGTGATCGGCTGCGAACGTGCTACCAAGCGTCATTCTGCGGGATTGCGGACTTTCATACTGATATCCTTATCGTGTACGGTCGCAATGCTCCTTGACTGTTTCCTTCTCGCATCTGCCGGCAGCAACAGTTTCTTCATGTCAGCCGCCTCGATCATCGCGCTTTCGATCATATGCGTCAATTCACTGCTCGTAAGCTCGCGCAGCCAGATCAAGGGACTTACCACATCAGTTGGAATGTGGGCCTGCGGAATGCTCGGACTGGCGATCGGAGCAGGCTATTATACAGCCGCGCTTATCATTTTTGCGGCACTTTACATCACACTTTCGGCGTTCCCTTATTTTGAAAAATATCTCAAGAACAGATCCAATCATTTTGAGATCCATCTTGAACTGACCGAAAGCAAGTACCTGCAGGACTTCGTTACGACCATCCGCAAGCTCGGGATGAAGATCGACGATATCGAATTCAACACCGCATATGCCGGCTCCGGCCTCAGCGTATACACGATCTCCATTTCGATCAGCAATGCAGATCTCAAGAAATACAAAACGCACGCAGAGCTGATAGAAGCCCTGCGCACGTTGAAATATGTTTATCATATTGAAGAGATGACTATTTAAGGTAACTATTTTACCGAATTTACAATACCGATAAATACCGGCGTTCCGGTCTCCGTATCCATGATAGCAAATGCGAACGGTCTGTCAAGTATTACCCTCTTTCTGGGCTCGGGATCGCGTACTGAGGTTGCCTCGCATTTAATATCAACAATCGTTACCGCAGCAGCCTTGGTTCCGTTCTCGTCAAGCTCGATATGGGTCTTCTGGATCACACTGCCGATATACAGCAGGATGTCGGGAGTTACAGTTTCGGGATCGAGCATCTTTTTGAAATCCGCATCCTTGTCAAATGCCTTCTTCATGCCCATAGCCTTGAGCATATCATTCATCGTGATATTGTAATCAAAGGTAAATGCCGGAGTCATGGTATCTACCTCGGCGCTCGTCCTGCTGGCATAGAATTTCTCAAGTGCATCATCATCAAGACCTGTGATATAGTCATTTATCGAAATGCTGCTGTCATTGGGAAGGATCGCCATGAACGCGTACTTATCGCCTTCGTAATACTTTAAGAATCCCTGGGCGTCATCACTGTGAAGATAGATGCTTTCCTCCGAGGTCAGCATCTTTGCCTTTTCCTTTTTGCCCTCGGAATTGGTAAATTCACCGTCCTCATTGATCTGATAGTCCTCGTATTTCTTCTTCCAGACTCCTTCAAAAGCCATCGCGTTGATGATCAGCATCAGCGAATCATCCGAAAGAGTATCCACGCCTTTTTTGATCATACCTTTTGTCTTATCGCTGATCCAGGCGTTTATCTGCTCCTTGGCCGTCTCGTCGAATTTGAGCGAAGCGGCTGCTGCCTTATACTGTTTTCTGAGCAGATTCAGATATTCTTCGTTGATCTTAACATTATTATTCTTCAGATTGTTCTCATTGATCCAGATCGAATTTGCGATATTCATAAGTCCGCTTTTTTCCAGTTTCTTGCGGTATTCCTTCGCAAAACGTGTCAGGTCCTTCTTGGTCGCGCCTTTTGCGATCAGCGCTGCCATCTGCTTGTAAGTTTTACCCTGTGCTCCCATTGCAGCCATATCAAGCGCAAACATCAAAGAAGCGGGAGAGATCATAAGGTTTTTGTTCTTGTCGGTTTCCGAATTGATCGACTCTTTGAGCGACTTCAGGGCGAAAGAATTGTATCCGCTCGTCATCTGCTCATCATTGACCTTACTCTTCTTGGTAAGCTTCATCGCCTTACCCGTAGTCTTCGAATAATCTCCCGTCTGCACGGTCCTTGAAGCCACGGTCGTGGTCTGAACGTTACTTCCTGTTCCGGGCATAACCGACTCTATCAGCATAACTGCCATCATAAATATTCCGATCACTTTGTTCATAAAATAGCCTCCTGTAACTATTTTTTATCGTTTTCGAGAATTAGACGACCGATAAACCTGATCGGTTCCAAATTATTTAAAAATATATTTCAAGCTTTTCTAAACATCGATATCCTGTACCAGATCGAAACGATACTGCGGGTAAACTTCGTTCAGCTCGTTCTTTATGTGGTCGAACAGCTCCTGACGGTCCCTGATGTCAAAGTCGATAATGATGTCCAGATAAACGGTCATATTTTCCTTATCCAGATAATATCCGTGCACCTGGATGGCTCCTTCGTGGGATAAAACGATGTTCGAAATATCCTTCTTCAGCCGCATTCCTTCTTCGTCAAGCGTGTTTACGGAATAAATCCCGATCCCCGTCATGATTATCCCATGCTTCGCAAATACGGTATGCGCTATCCTTCGCTCCATTTTATCTATCTCACGACAGGTCAGGGAATCATTGACCTCAACATGGACCGAGCCGATAAGCAGGTTCGGGCCGTAGCTGTGCAGGATCAGATCATATACTCCGAGTACATTTTCATCTTCGCGGATCGTTTTCTTGATGGCACTGATCAGTTCCGGATCCATGCGCTTGCCCAGGATATCCGCAAGCGTACTGCTTAGCATCCCGACACCCGATTTGATGATAAATACGGATATGATCACGCTGACATAAGCCTCCAGGTTGATATTCCAGGCCAGATAGATCACGGTACTTATAAATACTGCCGCCGAAAGCAACGCATCGAACATTGCATCGGCACCGGATTCCTTCAGCGAATCGGAAGATGTCTCATCACCTTTTTTCCTTACATACAGTCCCAGGATGATCTTCACTGCCACCGCAGCGCCCACGACCAGAAGCGTTATGTATGAATGATCTACCTCTGCCGGTTCCAGGATCTTCTTGATCGATTCGACCAATGAGGTAATACCGGCATACAGAACGATCGCCGCTATCAGCATGGCGCTAAGATATTCGCTTCTGCCGTACCCTAACGGGTGCTTCTTATCAGGCTTTTTCCCGGCAAGTACTGTCCCTATGATGGTAATGACCGATGACATCGCATCGGTCAGGTTGTTAACTGCGTCCAGGATCATGGCAATGGAGCCTGCCAGCATTCCGACCGCCGCCTTGAATCCCGAAAGAACGAGGTTGGCGGCGATCCCCAGCACACTGGTCCTGACGATTATCTTCTGTCTTTTTATTACATCCATGATAATCTCCATGCTGCGAATGAAATGAGCAGCTTCATTCATCAGCTTTTATAATTTATTATACAGCTCAATACTTAAGGCTTATAATGTACTCCTTCATCTCATCCGCTGTTTTTCTGTCTATCAGATAATAAAAACAGTCACCATCGTTATATTGCAATTTAAGATAGAGTTTGTCATCATATCTTCCCTTCTCTGTTCCGGAAAGATCAACAGTCTCAATATAACCGCGTATAACGTTCCACTTTTTCCCGCTCAGTCTCTTGTAAGTATATTTATCTTCATGTATATAGAAATTATATTTATCCTTTTCATCCTTTATAGGCGAGATCTGGTAGGAATAATCGGGTGTCTTCAGTAACATATCGGTCACCTGTGTCGGTCCCACCTGTCTTAAGTCCCTTCCTACAGGACGTACCATCTCATGCAGCGTGTAAAAAACAGTTGACCATCGGTTTCCTGCGGGGATCTGATACTGCGCGGTATAGGTAGTACCATCCTTCTCCCAGGTCAGGTGCAGCAGCGAATAATCACCGCCGTCAAGCACCTCCATCTCTTCGTCACGTTTGCGGCTGTCTTCCTTGGTAAACTCGGGGATTTCCTTCAGTTTCGGCTTCAGATACCCGAATTCTTCCACAAGGACATTCCACAATTTCTCATCGACAGGAACATTTTTCCTGTCGACTCTGTTCTTGTCCCAGCTGTATTTTCCCTCATCCACGCGGCCGACTCCGTCGATCCTGGCCAGTTTCTTTTCTCCCAGTTTATATTCGAGATCGTCAAAATAATAATTGCTGTAATAGTACGTAGAAACGATCTCATTCTCATTTACATCGATATCGAATTCAGAATTGCATTCCATACTGCCACCGCTTGACTCATAGCGCACCCCTGTGAGTTTTCCGAAATCATCGGAAACGGCAGGCGCAGGTGTCGGTGTAGGTGTAACGGAAGCGGTATCTCCTCCTTCCGGTTTCTTTCTGGAAAAGAAGCATCCCGAAAGAGTCAGGGATAATATGATCATTCCTATCACAGCTGTCATTGAAAATGTTCCTCCTCTCAGATCCATCTCCAACCTCCGAATCATGCCTTTTTATTTTTTATGACTGTTCGTTGATATAGCATTTATGTTCTTCGCAATACATCTCGGTGCCTCTTTTCAATCTGGAAAGCCCGTCCTCGACAACGCTCCGGGGTGCAGCAACATTTAAGCGGAAAAATGCTTTTCCGCATTTCCCGTACTCTTCTCCTTCGGTCACCTTCAGTCCTGTCTTCTGTCGAAGATATTCCGTGAATTCCGTTCCGTCAGGGCTTATTCCCGAAACATCGATCCATATAAGATATGTGGCGTCCGCCCTTACAGCATGCAGGCAGGGAATTTCGCGTTCAAGAAACTCCCCGACGATCCTCCGGTTCTCAAATACATATTCCCTGAGTTCATCGAGCCAGGCACCGCCCCGCTCAAATGCCGCAACAGCAGCCGGAACCGCAAATACATTCGGTTCGGCAACTTCATCGGTATTAAGTGCCCTCCACACCTTGTGACGCAGGAAAGGATTCTTTATACATACAGCTGCAGTCTGCATTCCCGCGATATTGAATGTTTTCGTGGGAGCAATGCACTGTATGCAGATATCGGCGCACTCTTCCGAAACATTCGGGAACGGCACATATTCCGTTCCGGGTCTGGTAAGGTCGCAGTGGATCTCGTCGGAGATTACCGTAACCCCGTATTTTTTACACAGCACGCCGACTTTTCCGATCTCATCCCTGCTCCATATCCTGCCCACAGGATTGTGCGGATTGCAGAAGATCATGAGAGAAGTCTGCGGATCGGCGAGAGCCTTTTCAAGGTTTTCCCAGTCGATACCGTATTCCTGCGCATCCTGAGCACAGCCATTCCCGGTCTGTTCCGTGTGCTCTCCGGAGGAGCATATGTCCCCGCGCCGGTACAGGAGCGGACACTCCAGCACTCTTGCTCCGTTATTTATTATGCTGTTAAAAAATATATTATATACCGGTGTCAGGATCACCACATTTTCATTAGGTGTGGTAAGTTTCCTTACAATACTTGAAATGGCAGGAACAACACCCGTACAGAATATCAGCTCTTCGCGCTTTATTCCGTAATCGTGCCTGCTCTGCCACCAGTGAATATATGCGTCGTACCACTCGTCCGGGATCACGGAATACCCGAATATTCCATGATCCAGGCGTTTTTTCAGGGCTTCGAGGATCTCGGGTGCGGCTTCAAAATCCATATCGGCAACCCACATCGGGAGTTCGCCTTCGGCAACATCCCATTTAAACGATCCTGTTCCCCTACGGTCTGTTATCTTATCAAAATCGTATTTTATGATGCTCACCTTCCGTTCTTCACGCCCACTCCGGCTTGTCCGATCTGGTAACGATTTCTTTACATATGATCCTTGTCTTCTCAGGATCGATCTTGTCCTTTTCAATGATCAGATTGTCTATCTTTTCGGCCTTGATCATTCCGCTTGACGGATTGAACACGCTTCCTACCGACGAGCAGATATCAGCCTCAACATTTGAATACTCAAAGGCAAGAGTCGTATTGATCAGTCTGCAGTTCTCCATTACCAGATCATCTATATAACACATTCCCTGCAGGGATTCTATCGTACAGTTTACAAGCTTCAGGTTCTTCGAATTCCAGCCCAGATACTCTCCTGAAATGAACGAATCATACACCGTCACATTCTCGCTGTTCCAGAACGCATCCTTGGTCATAAGGGTAGAATTACGGATCTCCACATTCTTCGCGCCGTCAAAAGAATAATTGCCTGACAGCTTCAATCCGTCAACCTTGATATTCGATGAATTCATCAACAGATAATCCCCGCGGCTTACCGTTACATTGTTCAGTTCCACGCCGTCGCAGGTCCAAAGAGTTTCCGCAGCATACGAAAATGTTGTATCGCTGATCCTGACATTCTTACATCGTCTGAAATTCTTCGGAGCTTCGATCACCGCGCCGCTGACGCTGATATCATCGGTATACCATACTCCCGCACGGCCCATTTCATACCAGTTGCAGTTTTTAACATCAACTTTACGGCAATACCACAACGGATATTTCCATTCAAAAATGCACTCTTCAAGCGCAATATTGCTGCTTTCCTTAAGCGGCGACTCACCATCGCTGAATACACAGCCGCTGATCTTCAGATCCCTGCTTCCAAAAAGCGCACGTTCTCCCTTAAGTACCTTTTCCCTGATCTCTTCCATAATCTTTACCCCATTCTTTTTTAGTTTTTACTTTCCCTCTACTTCCAAACCTTTTGAATGCTTTTCTGCCTTTTTCCTTTTCCGACTTCCTGTTTGTTGTTTCCTTTTCCAAATACTGCTTTTTACAGTGCTGCTTTAATACCCGCGAGAAGCTCCTCGTAGGTCTCAAATGCCGGCAGTTCCGGATGATCCTTCTTAATCTGCTCGGTGCTCTTGAACAGGAAACCTGCCTTACTTGCTTCGATCATGCCCAGGTCATTATAGCTGTCACCTGCTGCGATCGTGTCAAATCCGATCGACTGAAGAGCCTTTACAGTTACCAGCTTGGACTTCTCCGCACGCATCCTGAATCCGGTGATCTCGCCGCCTTCACCCACTTCAAGCGTATTGCAGAAGATCGTGGGCCATCCGAGTTTTTTCATGAGCGGTGTCGCAAACTGTGTAAAAGTATCGCTCAAAATGATAACCTGGGTTATTTCCCTTAATGAATCGAGGAACTCCTTCGCGCCTTCCATCGGGTCGATGGTTGCGATCGTTTCCTGTATCTCTTTCAGTCCGAGTCCGTGCTCCTTCAGGATACCGATACGCCAGTTCATCAGCTTATTATAATCCGGCTCGTCACGCGTAGTCCTTTTCAATTCCGGTATCCCGCTCGCCTTCGAAAATGCGATCCATATTTCGGGAACCAGAACTCCCTCAAGATCAAGACATACGATATTCATTTCCTTTTTCCTCCCTGGTCGTTATATTCCGTTTTATTGGTTTTCATACCTGTTTTCGGTATAGTAGATATGTTTGTCAAGGATAATAAATCTCTCTTCCTTGTCAAGGCATTTTCCCGGCTGCGTGTTCAGATGGCTGTTAAAAAACATAAATGATTCGGGGATCGATCTGTATCCTGCAAGCGCAGCCTTGGCAGCTTCGATACAGTTCTTCATGGCCCTGACTTCCCAGTCTTTACATGTACCGTCGTCCAGATGAGCATATATGTTCAGAGCTTTATCCATGCTGCTGGTCTTTCCCTTGGACGCACTGGTCGGTGAGAACTGTACTCCCCATCTGCGGTCATATATTACTTCGTAAATAGTGCTCACATGCCCCCACTCATTCGGGTTTTCGTTACGCATCCTGTTGAGTACGGTATTTGCAACGGCAACTTTTGAATCGAACACCTGGCTGTTAGCCTCGCAGTAGATTATCGCCGAGAGGTATTTCAGGTCCTTTTTGCTGAAGCCGTTCTTCTTGTATGAAGATTTTCTGATCGCCGCCTCAAACTCAAGATCCGTATCGGCTATGTTGCCGTTCGTCTCGTCCAGAACGCTCAGCAGTTCCTGTCCTTCTTCTGTCTGATTGAGCGATCCGAGCAATGCCCTGGGTGAGATCTGGTCCTCACCCCTTGCAGTATTCACATCCGGCTGTTCCTTCCAGGGAACTGTCGTTTCATCGGCCTTTACAGGGATTGCCATTGTTGTGCAGATCATGATCGCGGCTGCAAAACATGCCGCAAGCCTTTTACATGTCATTTTAACTCCGGTCCTTTCAAAACTAATATGCTAAAGCCTTTCATCTATCTATCGTTCTTTCTTCACTGATCATTACTGCCTGCTGCGATATTCGGCGATCAGCAGGTCGACCATCCTTCCGTAGCTCTTGGTCCCGTCCGTTTGATTGTTGATCTTCAGGTAAGTATCATTCATCTTCTCACCGGCGCGCTCCAGCACAGTATTCTTAAATTCTTTCCAGTATGCTGAATTTTCACGAAAATCGGCGACCACACCCGGTGAATACATAGAATAAAGCTGCCTGTACAGATCGGCCGACTCCTCATACAGCTTGTTGCCCGCATATACGAGCGCAAGCATGTATCCGGAATACCTGAGCTCCGCAGAATCTGAATTTACACATGCCAGATAACCTATAAAATTGGCCTCGTCTTCACGCATAAATCCCCGCAGGTGGCTCAGTTCATGGCACAGCGCTGCACCGATCGAGTAATCGGGAACATCTACATTAACATTTGCTTCAACAGTCCAGGGGAAATAAACGCCGGTAATATTGAACCGCGACATGAATCTTGAGAAAAGAACAGATTTGGGTCTGGGATAATATCCCTTCAGCACGGGAATCGTTTCGGAAAGCTTTTCCATCGCAGCCTTTGCCTGATAGGCCCGTTCACGGTCAGAGTATTCCGAAACAAAAGGACTGTCGGTATCATGTGCCGCCTCTGCCCTTGCGGCATTGGTCTTCTGCGCCAGTTCGATGCACAGGTCATACAGTTCTTCCTTCGTAGACTTGCCCATATACTGTTCAAGTCCGGAAAAATGCGCATACTCGTATCTGTAATAATTCGTACCGGCACCTATCATGAACCAGAGGAAAACAATCCCGCCTGCGATCAGCAGGTTCATTGGTATCCTGAGGGCATATTCGAGCCGTTTTCCCTTATTTTTGACCGTTTTCACTATCCCGGTCACGATCATCGCTATGATAAAGATCGGAAAAGCGATAACAAGGAATTCCGCGAGTGAAAAAGGTATCCATCCCGTCAGATGCGTCATTATCCAGGCATATACCTTAAAAATCCCGCGTGCAAAAACGTTCTCGGCGATGTCCCTGTCAGATTTTGCGACAAAATAGATAATTATCCCCAGCGGCCATGTCAGAAGCAGCAGATTAACTTTTTTGCAGACCAAAGAAAGGATCTTCCGGTCCCGTAAATCAAACTTCCTCATCAGTATTACTGAATTCCTTCGCTATCTCATCCGAGAGTTCTTCATCAAGATCTACAAAGAAATCCACTTCTTCGTCCGCCTGATCGCTGGCCTGAGCCGCTTCAAGGTCGGTATAATAGAATTCCATATCGTATTTCTTGATCAGCATTTTACAGAATTTTGCCGCTTCCTCTTCAGAATCGAAAATCCTGGCCTGGTTGATGGAATCCGTAAGTCCCGGCGATTCCGTTCCCTGCACCAGTTTTTTCTTCCCCGTGAAATACGCGATTCCCGTAGGGAAATCGATCTTCAGAACATACATTGTTTTTACTCCTCCTATATTAAGACAGCTGCGTTCTCTGTCTTACTATCTCATAAGCAAGCACCCCTGCTGCCACCGATGCGTTGAGCGAATCAATGTCGCCTTTCATCGGTATTGATGCGATGATATCGCAATGCTCCTTTACAAGCCTCGATACTCCTTCACCTTCATTGCCGATCACAAGTCCTATCGGACCTTTAAGGTTGCAGTCGTACATGCGCTCGCCACCCATATCGCCGCAGACAAACCAAATTCCCTTGTCTTTGAGCTCTTCCATGGTTGCCGTAAGATTCGTTACTTTGGCAACCGGTGTATAATTCAGCGCTCCGGCCGAGGTCCTGGCTACCGTCGAGGTAAGCCCCGCGGCCCTTCTTTTGGGAATTATGACTCCGTGCGCCCCGGCAAGATTCGCGGTCCTTATTATCGCTCCGAGATTGTGCGGATCCTCGATCCCGTCCAATAGGAAAATGAACGGCTCCTCCTGCTTATCCCGTGCGGCTTTGAGGATATCATCCACCGAAGCATATTCATATGCCGCAACATATGCGATAACGCCCTGATGATTGTGGGTCTGCGACATCTGATCCAGTCTTTCCTTTTTAATGAACTGGACCACGGTGTCCTGTTTTTTGGCTTCCCGTAAAATACTCTTTATCGGGCCGTCGCCGCATCCGTCCTGTACCATCAGCCTGTCGATCGTTTTTCCGGCCCGGAAGGCTTCCAGAACGGCATTTCTGCCCTCCAGAGTTAATTCTTCAAATCTCATGTATTATTGTCCTTTTGTGTATCCTTCTGCCCTTCAAGCCGGCCGATACCCGAACTAACAAGCTCAAGCAGTCTTTCGTTCCTTCCTTTGGCATACAGGTACCCCATCAGAGCCTCGAACCCGGTTGCCGTATGGTAATCGGCCACGGATGCATTCTTCGGGCAGCTCGATGATTTCACGTTTCTTCCGCGTTTGTATACGGCTGTTTCTTCTTCGTCAAGCTCATCCTCTATGGCAAAGAACAGATCTTTCTGTGCCGATGCCCTGACATATTTCACGGCGGCCTTGTTCAATTCACTGACATGGGTAATTCCGCGTTCCACAAGCATGGTCCTGATCACCAGCTCGTAAATGCAGTCCCCCAGGTAAGCCAGTGTAAGCGCGGGCATTGCGTTGACATCCTTTTGCCCCAGCCCGAAACTTTCCGTGATCTGCCGCAAATAATAGTTTTCCTTATCTGATCCCATTCTTTAATCCGTAATCACTGTATTATTAGGGAAACACTGATGTGGTCAGCACTTCCTCAGGCTTTATGCCACTTCACGCCTTCTCTTGTATCCTCAAGCGCAATGCCCTTTTCGAGCAGTTCCGCCCTGATCCTGTCGGCTTCGGCAAAATTCTTTTCTTTCTTGGCCGCCTTGCGCAATTCGATCTGCTCAAGGATATATTTCTCAAATTCGGGATCAACCCCGCTTCCGGCTTCTTCCTTCACAGTCAGGAGGCCGAGTCCGAGAACTTCCTCAAAGCTGCTGACAAGTGCCAGTTTGGTGGCGGCGTCGGTATCTGCCTTCAATGTTTCCATCAAAACGGTGATCGCCATGGAAGTATTGATGTCGGCAGAAAGGGCCTCGATGAATTTGGTTTTATACTGTTCAAATACAGCCGCATCAGCCGCGCCATCGCTGGCTTTGTATGTATGGCCGCCTCCATGTGCATCTTCGGTCTTTACAGCCTTACCTGCGTTAACCGCCTCTTCGGCTATTGCGAGCACACGGTTCTTGAGTCTGTCATAAGCGGCTACCGCATTGTCCAGTGCGTCATATGAAAATTCCAGCGGCTTGCGGTAATGTGACTGCAGGCAGAAGAATCTGTATGCAAGCGGATCATATCCCTTTTCCTCAAGTACCGAAACCGTAAGGATATTACCCTTTGATTTACTCATCTTGCCTTCACGGTCATTGAGATGATGTACGTGGAACCACCAGTTGCACCATTTGTGACCGAGATACGATTCGCTCTGTGCGATCTCATTGGTATGATGCGGGAAGATGTTGTCAACACCGCCGCAATGAATATCCATGTACTCACCGAGATGCTTCATGCTTATGCATGAGCACTCGATATGCCATCCCGGATAACCCACGCCCCAGGGGGAATCCCACTTAAGCGCCTGATCCTCGAATTTCGACTTGGTAAACCACAGCACGAAATCATTTTTATTGCGTTTATTGGTATCTTCCGTAACATCGTCACGGACACCTACCATCTGCTCGTCTTCGTTCTGATTGCCGAACACAAAATACTCATCAAGTTTGGATGTATCAAAATATACATTCTCACCCGACCGGTACGCATATCCCTTTTCAAGCAGGACGCTGATCATGTTGATGAACTCGTCGATGCAGCTCGTTGCGGGTTCAACCACATCAGGTCTCTTGATATTAAGCTTCCTGCAATCCTCAAAGAAAGCGTCGGTATAGAATTTCGCGATCTCCATAACGGTCTTGTGCTCACGCTGTGCGCCTTTGACCATCTTATCCTCGCCGTTATCCGCATCATCCGACAGATGTCCGACATCGGTGATGTTCATTACCCTTTTAACATCGTATCCGGCATACCTTAAGGTCTTCTCAAGAACATCTTCGCAAATATAGCTCCTTAAATTGCCGATATGTGCATAATGATATACCGTGGGACCGCAGGTATACATAGCTACCTTGCCCGGAACATTGGGCACAAATTCATCCACGGTTTTGGTAAGTGTATTATATAACCTGATCATTTTATCATGTATCTCCTCTGTACTTTCCTTCTTGGCCCCTCATTTTCTCTTAATCAGTTCATCGAATCTCTTCGCGAGCTTCGAGATCTGCTCCCTGAGTGCCGTATTCTCCTCATGCAGTTCGTTTATCTGCATCATAACGGGGTCGGGCAGATGTACCTGATCCATCGTCTCTCTCGGGATCCGTATCGAATCTCGTTTTACGACTCTTCCCGGAACTCCGACAACAGTACTGTTCGGAGGAACCTCGCTGAGTACGACGGCTCCGGCTCCGATCTGTGAATTCTCACCTACGGTAAATGAACCCAGGACTTTCGCCCCCGAACCGATCATCACATTATCACCGATCGTGGGATGGCGCTTGCCTTTCTCCTTACCGGTACCTCCTAATGTAACGCCCTGATAGAGGGTAACATTATCACCGATAATAGCGGTTTCGCCTATTACAACTCCGCTTCCGTGGTCTATAAAAAACCCTTTTCCGATAGTCGCGCCGGGATGTATCTCTATTCCTGTTTTCCTGACGGTCCGCTGGGATATCATCCTGGCAAGCACATAATGCTTCTTCAGATACAGCTTATGTGCGAACCTGTGCCTGACTATTGCCTTGAAACTGGGATATAAAAACACTTCGATCGGTTTCTTGATCGCAGGATCGCGTTCCTTTATAACCTGCATTTCTTCCTTGACAAATGTCCAGAAACCCATTTGAACAACAATCTCCTCTCGGTACGTGTTCATTGAACGCCGTACAATCAGTCAAATATTCTCCAGCCGCAGATAAATCTGTCCTTCCACCATTTGCTTAAATCTCTATGTACGATCTTGCTCTGGGATGAAGATGCATCTATTACTTTCCCGTTCTCGGCTATGATACCAACATGGCCTGTAACGACGATTATATCACCCGCTTTAAGTTTGGAATAACTTGTGATCTTCTTATATTTGCCTACGGTACGCCATCCGTAAGATGTGATGTAGCTCTGCTTAACGCCTACCTGGTTCAGACACCAGTAAACAAATCCCGAACAATCAAATGTATTGGGTCCTTTTGCACCGTAAACATACTTACATCCGAGCTTGGACTTGGCAACCTTGAGAAGTTCCTCGACCGAGCCGGAACTTACCTCTCCGGTATCTACAGCTCCGGAATCATCTCCGCTGTCCTTCTTGCCTGTATCGCGTGTTTCTCCGGCTCTTAAGGCACTGCCGCCCGTAAGTTTGGCCATCGTCTTCGATCCGACATCGCCGTCGGCGGTCAGTCCGTTATTACGCTGGAAGGCCTTTACCGCTTTTTCTGTAACTTCTCCGAAATAACCGGTGGCGGAGCCTTCCTTCATGTAGCCATATTTGATCAGCAGTTCCTGAACGCGTTTTACAGTATCACCTTCATCTCCGAGGACAAGACCGTTGGCAACAGCAGCGGTACTGTCAAGTATCTCTCTGGTGGTGGGTCCGAGGTAACCGTCAACGATCAGGTCGTTCTTGGACTGGAACAGTTTAACAGCCGCAAGAGTATCATTTCCGTAAAATCCGTCGGGTGCGGTCGTAAGATATCCGAGTGTCTTAAGTCTTTCCTGACAGGCCTTGATAATGTCGCTCTTGTCTCCGAAACTTAAGATGTTGGCTTTAACGGTTTCGCTGTAGAACAGTTCGAGAGTCATGGCGCCGATCATACCGTCTGCAGCAAGTGCATTGGCGGTCTGGAGATCGATGACCGCTTTCTCGGTGTCGGAACCGAATTCACCTGTTATCAGGCTCTTTGAAGCAAGATATCCAAGTTCATACAGACGTGTCTGGATATTGACGATATCTTCGCCTTTCATGCCCTTCTTAACCAGATAACTCTTGGCATCATCGCTTATCAGCATGGCTATCGATTCCGAACCCATTACGCCGTCCTGTTTCAGGTCATTTTGACGCTGGAACAGCTTAACCGCAGCCATCGTCATGCTTCCGTAGTATTCCGTAGGTTCTGCGGAATCCATGAAGCCGAGATCCATCAGTCTTTGCTGGATTATGGCAACTGTAGGATCCGAAACACCTTTGTTATACAAGCTCAGGAATTCAACATTCTCGAGGTCGATATCACTCAGATCGATGGTCATCGAATCGGGATCTTCCTCATCATCCTCATCCGACACATCCTCGAACAGATCGGCTTCATCGACTTCATCCGATCCGTCTCCGATGATAAACGATGCGGTTGAGGTGAACTGGTCAAGTCCCGACAGCGTCTTTATCGGTGCCGCATCGGCCTGTATTTCCACGTTTCCGAGCTTGGATTCGAGGATCTCGCCGATGAATCTGTATCCGAAACCCAGCTGGTCATATACGGTATCGGCATCCGGAACCATCCCCGGATCATCGGTACACGTATTTGCTTCGGCAGCTGCATCGGGCTTTTCCGCAAGGATCGAACCGATACTGTCATAAAGTATATTGCTCACGGAAGCATCCACGATCACGCCTTCCGCGTTCTCGGGATCGGGATTGACTGCCGCAAATGCATGCAAAGTATCTCCCGTGCGCAGTACGGGTTCTTCCGATACTGCGGCGCCGGTACACCCTATGGTCCCGATCATCATACCAACCACAATGATAGTTGAAATAATCCGTTTTCTCATAAACCAATCTCCATGTAAAACCTGAATCAAACCTTACTGATGATATTCTTGTTGATCCTGAACAGGAAGAATGCGGAGCAGATAACGCTCATCAATTCCGCTACAGGAAAGCTCCACCATACCGCGTCCAGTCCTCCGATCTTCGAAAGGATAAACGCAGCCGGCAGAAGAACAACAAGCTGTCTTGCCGCCGAAACGATCAATGAATAGATACCGTTTCCCAGCGCTTGAAAAGCCGACAACGCAATAATACAGAACCAGGCGAGAAGAAAATGTACTGCGATGATCTTCAGCGCCGGCACACCGAGCCTTAACAGGCTCTCATCCTTAGTGTCAAATAACAGCAGCAGCTTGTCCGGGAATATCTCAAATGCGATAAATCCCAGCAGCATTACCACAAATGCATAAACCATGCTCAATTTGATAGTCTTAACCATTCGTGTGCGCTTTCTCGCACCATAGTTGAACGCGACTATCGGTATCATACCGTTATTCAGGCCGAACAGCGGCATGAAGAAGAAGCTCTGAAGCTTGAAATATACCGAAAATACAGCGACCGAATTAACGTCCAGCGAAGTCAGGATCTTGTTCATGAAGAATGTCATTACCGAACCGATCGACTGCATTATGATCGAAGGCAGTCCGACGCAGTATATTTTCTTAATGATCTCCCATTCGGGCTTGAAGCCCCTGAAGCTCAGCCTGATCTCTTTGTTGTATTTCAGGTTGAGAATGATCCCGAGCACAACTCCCACAAGCTGTCCGGTGATCGTTGCGACCGCTGCTCCGGCTACCTTCATCTCGGGGAATCCGAAATAACCGAAGATCAAGATCGGGTCAAGTATAATATTTATTATCGCTCCCGTCATCTGGACAGCCATCGAAAGAAGTGTCCGTCCGGTTGCCTGGAGCAGTCTTTCCATCGTGATCTGAAGGCAGCATCCCGCCGAACCGATAAATACGATCCTTAAGTACTGAACACCGTACTCGAGCGCAAGGCCTTCACCGTCCTGCGACAGGATCAGTGTCCTTGCAAAGAATATACCGAGTATCATGAAGAAAACAGTGTTACAGATCGCGAGGAATATGCCGTTTCTTGCGGCTCTGTTGACCAGGACATCGTCCTTCTCTCCCAGTGCTCTCGAGAGCAGGGCATTCATTCCGACACCCATACCGGTCGAAAATGCGATCATCAGCGTCTGGAACGGAAATACATATCCGACGGCCGTAAGCGCGTCAGTACCGGCCGATCCCGCCGATGCTTCATCAACTATCCTTGATACGAAAATACTGTCAACTACATTATAACATGCCTGCATCAGCATCGAAGCTATGATGGGCAGTGACATTGTAACAAGCAGTTTGTTAACGGGCATTATGCCCATCTTATTATCTTTTATTTCCTCTACTTTTCCCATTTCCTGATATCCGTCAGTTTATTTCTCAGCTTTCGCTCATTATCCAGATTACATAATAATATTCAGATCAGTTATTTATCTCTGCGGGCCCGTCTCCGATATCCACGACATAGAAATCCGCCGCATACCCGATCTTTTCAAGATAAGCCCTGCCGACATTGTCGATAAATGCATCTATTTTGTCGGATTCTACGAGGCTCACCGTACAGCCTCCGAAACCGGCGCCGGTCATTCTGGAGCCCAGGACGCCCGGTTGTTTCCAGGCTTCCTCAACCAATGTATCGAGTTCGATCCCCGTAACCTCGTAGTCATCGCGTAACGAAACATGAGAGGCATTCATCAGTTCACCGAACAGCTTGATATTGTTGTTGTTCAGAGCTTCAACCGCCCGGATAGTTCTCCGGTTCTCATATACCGCATGCTTCGCTCTTTTTCTGACCACCGGATCTTCGATATTTTGACACACAGCATCAAAACCTTCTTCGTTCAAATCACCGAGAGTTTTGATATCGCAGGTTTTCCGGAGGATCTCAAGCGCATTCTCGCATTCCGAGCGTCGTTCATTGTACTTTGAGTCGCCGAGGCCTCTTTTCTTGTTGGTATTGCCGATCACGACCCTGATCCCGTCAAGTCGTACAGGCACATACTCAAATTTAAGATCCGAAGTATCAAGGAAGATCGCATGATCTTTCTTTCCCATCGCTATTGCAAATTGATCCATGATCCCGCAGTTTACGCCGTTAAACTTGTTCTCCGAGAACTGCCCGATCTTGGCCAGATCGATGTTGGTAACCTCAAATCCGAACAGGCTCTTCAGGACAAAACCCGTAAGCACTTCGATCGATGCGGATGAAGACAGTCCCGATCCGTTCGGGATCGTGCCGCAGTATACAATATCAAATCCGTTCGGACATGCCAGGCCTCTTTCCTTAAAAGCCCAGATGATCCCCGCGGGGTAATTGACCCATCTAAGCTCCGGTGACGGTTTAAGCTCTGTATCGAGATCCAGGGTTATAACGCCTTCATTTTCGAAATTCATCGAATAAAAACGTACCGTCCTGTCACTGCGGCGCCTTACCGCAGCAAATGTCCCGATCGTGAGCGCACACGGAAATACGTGACCGCCGTTATAATCGGTGTGTTCACCGATCAGGTTCACTCTTCCGGGTGCGAAGAACAGCCTGATATCGCCGCCCTCACCGAATTGTTCCGTAAATTCTTTTATGATCTTATCTCTCATGATCCTGTCCCGATCTATACTAATTTTGTTGTCTTCTTCAAAAATACCGGACTATATCGATCCGATAAACCTCCGGAAAGCTTCTCTTCCGGCAGCGTCACGTTTAAATACGCCGCACTGCTGCAGAATGTCACTGTAAACCAGTCCGATCTCGTATTTCAATATGTCTTCGGTCTTCACCGGATCGCTCAGTTCTCCGGCCGGATATTTATTTCTTATCTCTTCGATCCATGAGACATGTTTTGCCAGCGTCTCGTCCCGGGAAATATCCCTGTTCTCCGCAAACGCGTCTTTCAGCCCTTCGATCTCTGTCTTAAGCCTTGCGGGCAGGATCGCAAGCCCCATGACTTCTATCAGTCCGATGTTTTCTTTCTTGATATGATGATGCTCCGCATGCGGATGGAATACTCCGAGCGGATGTTCTTCCGTTGTAATATTATTGCGCAGCACCAGGTCAAACTCATACTTTCCGTCGCGCATCCTCGCGATCGGTGTTATCGTATTGTGCGGAATATACTCATCTCCGTGGTGTTCATAATCCACCGGCGCGTGAACGATATTTTCACCCGTCCCGCTCTTTGAATAAGCATATATAAATGCGCTCTCGTCCGAATACTCTCTCCAGGCTTTCAGTACCTTATCGGCGCATTCCGATAGCCTGCCCGGATCCTCTGAAGCGATCCTCAGGACTGTCATCGGCCATTTCAAAATGTCGGCATCGACGTCCTCGAATCCTTTTATTACGGCCTTTTCCTCAACCTCCGCCCGGGCCATCGGAAATTCGTAATTGCCGCCCTGAAAATGATCGTGCGTAAGTATCGAGCCTCCCACTATCGGAAGGTCCGCGTTGGAACCGACCATGTAGTGCGGAAACTGTCTTATAAAGTCCAGCAGTTTGTCAAATGCAGCTTTGTCGATTTTCATCGGCGTGTGCTGCGAATTGAAAACTATGCAGTGCTCGTTGTAATATACGTAGGGCGAATACTGCAGGAACCAGGGTGTGTTGTTGATCGTTATCGGAATGATGCGATGGTTCGCTCTTGCCGGATGATTGACCCTGCCGGCATAGCCTTCATTCTCACAACACAGCTGACATTTCGGATAATCGGCCTGTTTCGCGTTAAGGGCCGCGGCGATAGCCTTGGGATCCTTCTCCGGCTTGGACAGGTTGATCGTTATGACCAGCTCGCCGTATTCGGTCTGCGCTGTCCATTTGATGTCCTTCGCCACACGGTATGTCCTGATATAATCTGTAGCCCTGCTTAGATCATAATACCAGTCGGTAGCTTCCTTCGGCGAAACAGCATAAAGTCTGTCGAATTCCCCTGCAACCTCCGAAGGTCTCGGAGTCAGACAATCCATCAGTTCCGTATCGAACAGGTCCCTGTATACCACTGAGTCATGTTCCAGAAGCCCCGTTTCGGCCGCATAGTCGAGGAGTACCTTCAGTATCTCTTCGAGCTCCGGGATATCCTTATCCTGTGCCCCGGTACATGCAGTTCCGTCCGCCTCGAAACTATCCAGTTTCATCCTGGCGAGGATCCTGTTGATCGTATATATTCTGTCTCTTTCGGTAATAAGACCCTTTGTGATCCCATAACCTGCGAGCTCTTCTATAGCCTTGCAAACCTGCTTAATATCAGCCATCACGCCGCTCCGTATGCCATTTTCCGATTTCAAACCACAATATTCATTGTCTATTATACCACATAATCAAATTAAAAGCGAGTCTTTTTTTTGGGTCCGCAAGTCACCATTCAATGCTATGTCCGGCGGATTTACCCCGATACGTACTTCGTCCGGGCCAAGAGCATTCGCTTATCGCGCAAAAAAGCCCACAAATACAGGTTTTCCCTACATTTGTGGGCCTTGTCGGTCATATTAATTTGTATATATATCTGCGATCACATCGGTACTCTTTCTTCGCAAAGATAGAAGACTGCAAGGAGTCCGGGGCCGCAATGGGCTCCGATGGTTACTCCGAGTGAAGTAATGCTGATCTCGCCGATATCGGGATACTGTTCTTTGATGGCATCTGCCACCAGCTTGGCGTCTGCGATACAATCGGCATGAAGGATATCGATCTTCGCGCCCTTGGTATCGGTTTTGGACAGATCGCTCAGGATACTCTTGATAATGGTACCCAGCGCTGATTTACGACCGCGGACTTTCTTGACAACATCAAGTGTTCCTCCGTCAGGAACATACAGAACAGGCTTGACATCAAGGATCGTTCCGACAAGAGCTGCGGCATTTGATACTCTGCCGCCGGCTTTCAGATAGTTAAGATCATCAACCGTGAATCTGTGTGCTACCTTCAGCTTGTTCTTCTCACCCCAGTCGATTGCTTCATCGAACGAAGCACCGTTCTCGGCTCTTTCTATAATATTTTTGACAAGGACGCCCAATCCTCCGGATACACAATATGTATCCATGACATACAGCCGGTTGGAAGGGAATTCTTCACGTATCTTCTCAGCCGCAGCGAGCGAATTCATATAGGACGCGGACATTTTCTGGGACATATCCAGGAATAACACGTCCTTGCCTTTTTCCATGAGGGATTTGAAGAATTCATAATATGTGTACTCGTTTATCATCGAAGTCTTGAGCTTGTCGCCGGCACGCATACCGTTGTATACGGCCTGTCTGCTCTCTTCCCTGCAATCGTCCTCACGAAGCTCGTCATTTACAGTGTATGTGTACCCGATAAACGGTATCTTGTGCTCGTCTAGATAGTCCCTCGTAAGATCCGATGTTGATGAAGTCGCGATAATATAGTCGTACATTTAATCCTTTTCCCCCTTGATAATCCGTTATTACCTGTTCTGAAGCATTTCCTCAAGGTCGCTCTTAACCTGATCGGTTACATCTCTTACCGTATCAACAGATGCCGCTGCCTGATTGGTGGACGCCGCCAGAGCAGTTGTCTCTCCGTTAACCGATGAAACAACTTCCCTCAGCTGCTCAACTTCTATCAGCAGATTGTCAACGAGCTGACGGATATCTTTATTGTTATTATTACTGTCATTGGCTGCCATCTTGGAATTCTCGGCAAGCTGTTTGATCTCTTCGGCAACGACTGCGAAGCCCTTACCTGCCTCACCTGCTCTTGCGGCTTCGATCGAAGCATTGAGTGCAAGCAGGTTGGTCTGGCTTGATATCGCAATGACCTGACCATTGTTATTATCCAACCGGTCAACACATCCGCTGATCGTGTTCAATGCATCCTTCAGGCTGTTCGCATACCGGTCGATATCTTCCATTGCGTTGGAAATATTATTACTCTGGGTTGCGTTATTGTTTGTAGCCTGTTTGATGGAATCAATGGATACATCCATGTCTTCAAAGCTTTCATTGATCTTATCCATCAGGTTCGATGTTCTTGTGCGCGAACGCTCCTGTGCTGCCTGAAGGTCCTCTGCCAGCTTCATGTTCTCTTCTTTCTCGAGAAGAGCCATATCGCTGATATAATGTACACAGTTTTCTTTCCTGCTGAAACCGTTATAGATCGCTTCTGCCATTGCCTTGCAGTTTGAGTAACCGCAGCATCCGCAGTTGATGTTTCTCTTATCCTCGGTGTCCTTGAGCATCTCCCTGTAAATAGCGTTCTCTTCGCTCGAGCTCATCTTCTTGAGTCTTGTCTTTGCACTCAGATCAACATATTTGGTAAGGAAGTCTTCAAGTCTCAGGTTAGCAAACTGCTTGTTGAGCATGGCAAGTCTCTTCTCGGGTGTAAGTCCGCGGCCCCATGCCGAATGCTTCGACTCATTCTTGCTGTCACGTTTGATCTTCTGAAGAGCGACAAATACGCTTTCATTACCGTCATTCTTCTCCTCGATACCTGTACCGTACAGACATCCGCCGCTGCAGTTAAGCGCATCAATGAACAAATACGGCAGCTTTCCGGTCCTGATCAGTTCTTTGTTCTCTGACAAATAGCGATACATGTGCTTTTCGCCTTCCATCTGACGAACTGCGGCATCTTCACCAAGCAGCCAGTATACATTCTCCTTTAGTCCGCCGGGCATAGGATAGATCGATCCGAGACCGTACTCTATCTCATCCGTATAAGGCTTGGAATTTGCAACCGGATGTTCACGTAAATATTTAACCAGATGACTGAATGTCAGGTAGTACTGCATAAGGCCTGCATTGGGCGATGCATCGATCTCATTCTTCTTAGCGATGCAGGGGCTTATAAATGCAAGCTTGTCTGTCAGTTTCTCATATTTCCTCATGTATACGGCTGTACACATCATCGGAGAATGAACCGGCATAAGCTTGGGCAGCAATTCCGGTGTATACTTCTCAACATATCCTACAACAGCAGGACAGGGTTGTGAAATACCGCCGAGGTAATTATACTTTGTGATATAGTTGATATATCCCCAGGTACAGATATCTGCACCAAAGGATACACTGATGAATCTGTTTACACCGAGGCTCTTGAGCTGTCCCAGGAATCTTTCGTATTCATTGGGATAATTTGCTTTAAATGCGGGAGCGATCAGTACTGAAATCTTCTCGCCCTTCTTCAGGTCGGCAAAGAATCTGTCAACATCGTCTACGAATTCTCTGGCGTGATGCTCGCAAACATCAATACAGGCACCACAGGCAATACACTTTTCAGGATTCGTAACGATCCTGCTCCTACCGTTCTCCTCAACGGATACATTGGCTCCAACACAGCTGCACGCACCGACACAACGGTTACAGCCGATACAATTGTCATTTGTTCTGATCAGTTCAGCCATAGTGTGTACTTCCTTCTTTCGGATATTTTTAGAAACTTTGTCTTAATATTTTATAATATTTTTGCTCAAAAATCAATAGTTTATGCTCATAGCATTATAATTTTTTCTCTTTTCCGAAAATATCCTCAAGAACTACATTCTTTCCGATGTTATTTTCATCATAAAGAATCATATCCAGTGTATTGGTCATTTCCGAAGTGATCACTTTTCTCTCTTCGGGGATCAGGGGTGTAAATCCCTTACCTGATTTAACCGCCGCAACATAATCCCATATACTCTCAAGCGGTTTTTCAAATACCATCCCCGCGCAGCTCGGTTCGAGATTCTTCACATCATGCAGATCGGTCCCGGAAGTCATGATGATCCCGCGGTCCTTGCAGAAATTGTATGCAAATGCATCCTGATACGGCGGATTGCCGAAATTGCAGGCTTCCATCGCGTCGCACTGGAATGGATGGATATGTACATGGGTAAGATATCCTCTCTCCCTGAAAGGATGCGCCTGAACTACCAGTCCTCCGGCCTCGTGTATCATTTCCAGATACTCTGTCTGATCGGCATCCCTGATCTCGGGATGGCTCTTCAGCCACTCCTTGTCGGGTCCGTAGATCAGAAATTCATCGCCGTGATGATTCTCTTCCCATCCGAAGAATACCTTGAAGCCCTGCCTGTCGCCTTCTTCCTTTGCATGTTCATAGCCCTTGCAGAACTCATCAATATAGTCTTCCCACGGCAGATCCCTCGACGGTCTCGTATTTCCGTGAAAGAAATGATCCGTAAGGATCATCCCATCATATCCGAGCCGCTTGAATTCCGCGATATACTCCGCTCCCGGAGTCCTTCCGCATGCACTTGCTTCATATGTATGCATGTGGACTTCGTATTTGTAACCTTGTGCTGACATGTCTTATTCCTCGTTTCCGTTAATGATGTTAGCCTTATATTACCACCGAAATGCCCTGTTTTCAAGGATAAAAGAAGAATTCAAAATTTTTCAAAAATTTTCTTGACACTTATTACGGTTAGTGATATATTACGTATAGTGATATATCGCTTAGTGTAATAAATCAGGAAAGGATCATTATGAAAGATAATGTAAAAGGCGGCGCACTTACCGAAGTGACTTTCTTTATTTTACTATCTTTGTATACGCCGAAACATGGATACGCGATCATGCAGTTTATCGAAGAAAAGACCGGCGGAAGACTGGTATTGGGAGCCGGATCGCTGTACGGCGCGATCAATACTCTTACCGAGAAAGGCTGGATCGAGCCTTACGGTACCGACAGCGGAAGAACCAAAGAATACAGCATCACGCCGGAAGGGCGCAGGATCGCCGAAAAAGAACTCGAGCGCCTTAAGGAACTCACCGGGATCGCGTCCGGGATCATTGGAGGGACAGTATGAGCATCGCAAAAAGAAGATATTTCGCGGGTTGCATGGAGCGTCAGGCAAAATGGCTGAATTCCATGTCCGACAAAGGCTATCGCCTGATAAAAACGGGAAAGCTCAAGTACGAATTTGAAGAATGCACCCCCGGCGCATACCGGTATGCTGTCGAATATGTAGGTGACAAATCCTTTGAGGAAGAACAAAACTACAAAGAATTCCTTGAAGATCTCGGATATAAAGTATTTTACAAGAACATTAATCTGGACTGGTCGCTGTATAAAGTGTCTGTCCGGCCCTGGGCCGATAAAGGCGGAAAGATATCCACGAACAGTACTACATATAACAAAGAACTGCTTATCGTCGAAAAGGAAAATGACGGAAAGCCTTTCGAACTGCACACGGACAAGGAAGACCTTGCCGAGTATTACCGAAGGCTGAGTTACCCCTGGTATTTTGCGGTTTTCTTCATGCTGGCCATGCTGATACTTGCTTGGCCGTACGTTGTTCCGGTTGCGTTGTTCGGCGCTTTTGCCGTGATCTGCGCGATACCGATCATTATCGCAGCGGTAAAGATCAAAAAGATAAAAAAAGAAAGTGAAGTGGAGGAATAAGAAATGAAAAGGAAAATAAACATTAATATGAAAATAGCGATCCCGGTGATGGCAGCGATCCTTGTGCTGCTGATAGTATTAAAAGTACTCGGCGTAGGATCCGAAAATTCCGGGATGAAATATGGATTTGTCGGCACCGGCACCTTTCATACTTATGAAGGCAGTTATGTAAAGATCAAAGGAAACTTCGCCCATAAACTCAGCCCGTCGGATGATGCGACCGCGGTCCGCTGCGAGATCACGACCGATTCGGGTGAGCTTCATGTGCAAATCATACAGACCTCTGACGACAAGGTGATCTTCGACAAAACAATTTCGGGAAATGAGACTTTCGAAGTCCCGGCAGACGGAAAAGTCAAGATAAAACTGTCGACCGAAGGGCATGAGGGAAGCTATAAATTCAAATACTAAAAAATCAAGCGGGATTACCGGACAATCAGTCCAATGTAATCCCGCTTGGCGTATATGTAGTCTTCCAATCATTTTTCACTGAAACATTAACGATCAGCAATGATACCGGCAGCTGTCTTAAAATCAGAAACACTCATTCCCGCTCGTTTGGCAGCATCTGATACTGTGAGTATTTTGTCTGTTACAAGCTCCTTTAGTGTTTTTATAACACCAAGTCGTTCTCCTTGTGTTATTCCTTGTGTTATTCCTTTTGCTATTCCCCGCTGTTCAAGCCTTTCTGCGACATCACACATAGTCCTGACCTCCTTGTTTTCCGAATCATCTTCAATTATGGCTTCATATCTTCTGTCTTTTGTTACTGCCGAAATGAATTTTAACACTTCATCCACATGCAAAATCTCTGTGGGATTGTCCGGAATATAGTCCGGATTTCGCCGTTTCTTGGAAAAGAAATCCGCAACGATCCTGAAATCGCTCTTAAACATGGATATCTGCTCATCCGACAGCCATGAAATCTCAAAAACGTTTATCCTATAGTCATTAATGAACCGGTCCATCTCAGCAGGAATGTCAAGGAGTTCTTTCAGCCGCAGATTACGTGTCCAATGATCAATTCCAAAATACAAGACTATCGTCAGAACCGGAACAGGGTGAAATTCCGATCTGTTCGTGTTTACATCCATGTCGTCATCCTGTCTTTTGGCTTTCCATGCTCTTACTTTTGAATCATACTCAGTCAACTGCGAACGATAAGATGCTCCGTCATAACCTATCACTCTCAAAGGCATTGGTGCAAAGATCTCTGATTGGTTTTCGATCCCAAGCACTGCAATATTGACTACCCCATGTTTCCAGCACTTAGCCACATCCCTTTCTTCTCCATGAAGCTTTCCGTCAAAAGCCTTATACTGAGATACAGTATGTATATCAGTAAGCTCATCCTCTGTGACTACAGGTTTTCCGTAAAATATAAATCCGTTCACTATGTCGGAGAATACATCCCCGTAGTCCTCCAACAATTTCTCCGTAATGTCTTTTTCCGCCAATACATGCTCCTTCCCGCCCTGGCGGAAAGCCGTTATAATCCCCCGCAAGAGCTGATAAATAATATAGTTTTAATGCAAGGGAATAATTCAAGTCACATACCGGAACGAAAGGTAATGACCTTTCATATATGACATAAACAAGATATCCGTCCCGAAGTACTCAGGATCGGAAATTGAATTAGAATTGCCTCGCTGATTTATGGTGTCAGCATACCACAGAACAAGAGTATATGCAAGATTTTTTTCTATCCATATAAATCATTCTGCCCAAAACTACTTTTTATGTTTCCCTAATAAACCCGGACATTGAAAAGGATAACAGAATCTGCTATAATCCCCATAAAATCAAGCTTTGGAGAAGAAGGTCGGTCATGGCAGAGATTATTAATATCGATTCTCTTGATATAGAGGAATTGCAGATATACAAAAGCGGCAATGAGGCACAGTTGCTGCATTATTTTGAACCAAACGGCGGTCTGTTCATCGCAGAAAGTCCGATGGTGGTAGAAAGGGCACTGGACGCAGGTTATGAGCCGTATTCAATGTTGATCGACGAAGCATTGTTATGCAAAGCTCAAGTCCCGGGTGATGAGGCCGGCAAAACCGTTAATGATATCATAACCCGTTGCGGTGATATCCCTGTCTACAGTGGAAATGAAATTCTTCTCGGCAAGCTCACCGGTTTCAAGCTGACACGAGGGATCCTCTGCGCCATGTATCGCAAAGAACTTCACACTATAGAAGACATTTGTAAAAACGCGACAAGGATAGCGGTTCTCGATGGGGTTGAAAACCCTGCCAATGTCGGCTCTATATTCAGAAATGCCGCTGCTCTCGGAATCGATGCCGTACTGCTTACTTCCGGCTGTTCCGATCCTCTCTACAGGCGAAGTCTGCGTGTAAGCATGGGAACATCCCTTATCCTGCCCTGGACGATCAT
>JAFZNE010000032.1 GCA_017553035.1 Lachnospiraceae bacterium | reverse complement strand
TCCGGAGGAGGCAGCTGCGGCTGTGCCTGAAGACGAGTATAACGAAAAAGTCCACGAGTCAGTGATCAAAAGGCGTAAATCCACATCGGTAGCCGTTATGCTCGCGCTCAGCGGTCTCGCCGTTTCTTTCGCAGTCCCGGGTCTGACACCTTCCGTACAGGAACAGCCCGGTGCAAGCACGGTCATCGAATCAACGGTATCCGGAAGCGATAAAGTCGGTCCGACCGAGTCTTCTGCCGTGACATCTGCGGCTCCTACACCAACGCCGACTCCCGCACCGACTCCGACGCCTGTTCCTCTTCCGACTGAAGACCTGAATGTACGCCTCGATTCATTCGATATGTATAAGCTCGACAAGGGTTACCTCGCCGAGATCAGATTCACGCTCGCTACTAACAGCGGGATCAATCTTTCCTCCATAAGCGGAGCTATCGATGCAGATCTTTTTATATATGACGGATATAACGCTAAAACCAATAAGGTCAAATCTCACCGCGAAAAATACCATCAGGATTTCACGGTCGAATCAGCAAAGCTCGTCACGGGAACCGGCGTAAATAACACAGAAATGCAGTATACCACCTTTGTTAATGTTCCTGTGGATGCCAGCAGCGAAGACAAATTCTCTGTCACTCTCACTGTCTCCAACACACTTAACGGGGAAAAGACCGAAGACAAGACCGTATCCCTGAAAGATATTGCTCTCTGGAATGAAAAAAACGATACCCACGTTTCATCGACGGCCGACATAAAAACAGTCAAGAATGGAAGCTCCTTTGAACTGACTGTTACCCCGAAAGCAGGTGTAACTGTAAAAGGCATAAGCCTCAGCAGCATTGATGTTTTTGCCAAGAAAGGTGCCACATATCTTAAATTCAATGACTTCAAATACACGATCGATGGCAACACCATTACCATCACCCCGAAGAAGAAAAAACTGCCTTCTAAAGGAAACGCATATATTAATCTTCTTGTGAAATTCGAAATGACCGACTCCGCCGGAAATACTATTACCGGTAATAACCACTGCAGCGGCAACTTAAGTTATTGATCTCGTTTCAAAGAACCGGGAAAAGGGAATCGCAGATCTTGCGGTTCCCTTTTTAGTTGTGATTCATAATGATGTATAATTAAACAGGATTTGCAGACAAGGGGGGAGATAAAAATGGAACAGCAGATTACTTTTCAGGAAAGGCCGAGAGCATCGGTCGGCGGCAAGGTATTCCTTGTCCTTGAGATGATCGCACTGATCTTCGCAAAATTAAGCGCTTTCGTATCAAAGCTTTGCCTCGATGACGCTTCAAGCAACATCCCGAGTGTCATGGTAATTTTCTGGATAGTATTCTTCGTCTACATTGCAGGATATATCCTTCTTCTTATCGGTACATCTTCACGCAACAGCATCGGTGTTCTGATAGCCGGTTTTGTGGTATTTCTGCTCCTTGAATGGGAAGCATTCATTACTAATATTTCGAGCATTACTTCTTTCGCAGCAAGACTTACAAGTCTTTCTTTGCTTGGCAGTATAGTTTCATATTCGTTCTCTTTTGTATGGATCTGTCTTATCGTGCTCACAAGCATTAAGAAAGCGCCCAAGGCTCTGTGCCTCATTCCCGGACTCATCGGCGTTGCCGCAAGCTGCCTGCAGCTATATATCTGCCTCAACGATATAGCTCACTGGTCAAGCTTATCCGGAATAAATGACGGAAAAGAGATCGCTTACATCGTATTCGCCAGGATCTCCTCGATAATCTGGATCTTAATAGTACTGTTTCGTCCGTTCTGGATATTCATGGTAGCTCACTGGCTCACCCATCCCACTAAAAAGATCCCGGTCCGTCAGGGTTTCAGGCCTATCACGCCTCAGCCCGTACAGCCTTACGGCATGCCTGTTCAGCAGTATCAGCCGGCTCCCAACGGTTATCAGCAGGTCCCTCAGCCTCAGTATCAGCAAGGCTATCAGCAGATGCCGCAGCAGGGTTATCCCCAATATGGCCAGCCCCAGCAGTTCCCTCCTCAGCAGTGAAAAATGAACACCTAATAAGACGGGCCGGAGTAAGACTTCACTTATTCCGGCCCGTTTGTT
>JAFZNE010000031.1 GCA_017553035.1 Lachnospiraceae bacterium | reverse complement strand
TCCGGAGGAGGCAGCTGCGGCTGTGCCTGAAGACGAGTATAACGAAAAAGTCCACGAGTCAGTGATCAAAAGGCGTAAATCCACATCGGTAGCCGTTATGCTCGCGCTCAGCGGTCTCGCCGTTTCTTTCGCAGTCCCGGGACTGACACCTTCCGTACAGGAACAGCCTGGCGCCAGCACGGTCATCGAATCAACGGTATCAGGAAGTGATAAAGGCGGACCGACCGAGTCTTCCGCTGCAACATCTGCGGCTCCTACACCAACACCGACTCCCGCACCGACTCCGACGCCTGTTCCTCTTCCGACTGAAGACCTTAAGTTACGTCTCGATTCATTTGAGATGTATCCGCTCGACAAGGGTTACCTTGCTGAGATCAAGTTTACACTCGCCACTAACAGCGGGATCAAACTCTCTTCCATCACCGGAGCGATCGACGCGAATCTTTTTAAGTATGACGGCTATAACGCAAAGACCAAAAAGATGAAATATCATCATGAGAATTTCCATCAGGATTTCACGCTCGATTCAGCCAAGTTCGTCACGGAAACCGGTATCAGCAATACTGAAAAGCAGTACACCGCCTACGTCAAAGTTCCTGTGGATGCCAGCAGCGAAGACAAATTCTCCGTCACGCTCACAGTATCAAATACTCTCAACGGCGAGAAGACTGAAGATAAAACAGCATCACTTAAAGATATCGCCCTCTGGAATGACAAGACTGACACGCACGTGTCTTCTATGGCCGACTTAAAGACGACCAAGAACGGAAATACCTTTGAACTGACAGTTACGCCGAAAGCAGGCATAACTGTTACCGGTTTAAGTATCAACAGTATTGAAGTATTTGCCAAGAAAGGAACCACCTGGCTAAAATTCAGCGACTTCAAATATACGGTTGACGGCAACCTCATAACCATCTCACCAAAGAAGAAAAAACTGCCTTCGAAAGCAAATGCATATTTCAATATTCTTGTTAAATTCGAGGTAACCGATTCCACAGGAGCAACATTCTCCGGCAATAATATATGCAGTCCCCACTTGAGTTACTGATTCTCTTTTTAGCCGCAATTCAATATGATGTATAATTAAACAGGATCTGCAAACAAGGGGGAGATAATTATGGAACCGCAGGTGATCTTTCAGGAAAAACCAAGAGCATCGATCGGCGGCAAGGTATTCCTTGTCCTTGAGATGCTGTTTTTGATCTTTTCGAGATTAAGTTCTTTCGTATCAAAGCTTTGCATGGATGATGCGGCGAGCAATATCCCGATCGTTATGGTTATGTTCTGGATCGTCTTCTTCGTCTACATTGCGGCATATATCCTGCTTCTCATAGGTACCACTTCACGAAACAGCATCGGTGTACTGATCACGGGTTTTGTACTCTTCCTTCTTCTCGAGTGGGAGTCCTTCATCACCAACTTTTCGAATCTCGCATCGTTCGCTGAAAGACTTTCAAGACTTTCATTACTGAGCAGCATCGTTTTGTATGCATTCACATTCGTCTGGATCAGTCTCATCGTCCTCACATGCATCAAGAAAGCACCCAAGCCGCTTTGCCTCATTCCGGGCATCATAGGAGTACTTGCAAGCATCCTGCAGCTATATCTCAAGCTCATGGAGATAACTATGTGGTCAAGCCTTTCCGGGATCAACGACGGCAAAGAGATCGCTTCCATAGTTTTTGCAAGGATAGCATCGATCATTTGGATCCTCGTGATCCTGTTCCGCCCGTTCTGGATCTTCATGGTGGCACACTGGCTGACCCATCCGACAAAAAAGATCCCGGTACGTCAGGGTTTCAGGCCTATCACGCCTCAGCCCGTACAGCCTTACGGCATGCCTGTTCAGCAGTATCAGCCGGCTCCCAACGGTTATCAGCAGGTCCCTCAGCCTCAATATCAGCAAGGCTATCAGCAGATGCCGCAGCAGGGTTATCCCCAATATGGCCAGCCCCAGCAGTTCCCTCCTCAGCAGTGAAAAATGAACACCTAATAAGACGGGCCGGAGTAAGACTTCACTTATTCCGGCCCGTTTGTT
>JAFZNE010000030.1 GCA_017553035.1 Lachnospiraceae bacterium | reverse complement strand
TCATTATAAAGAGGCGGATTCTCGGGAAGATAACCGATCTGTTTTTTTGCCAGTTCGGGTTCTTCGAGAATATCATGTCCGTTGACCTTGACGGTTCCTGACGTAGAGGAAATATATCCGGTGATGATGTTCATGGTGGTGGTTTTGCCTGCACCGTTGGGACCAAGGAATCCCAGAACCTCATCGTCATTTACAGTGAATGAGATATCATTTACGGCGGTCTTATCGCCATACCTCTTCACAAGATTGTTGATCTCGATCATTGTTACCTCCAGATATACCAGAAAAGTGAATACAACACCTTATTATATCAAAAATAAGAGAAACAATAAATTAAGAGTATGTTCTGGCAGTTCAGCCCTGTTTCATCGTCAGTTCGCAGGCAAACACTTTGGTATCGATGTTTTTATAGCCGAAAACACTGACTTTATCGCCGTTTTTCGTTATGAAAAGCTCTACCTTCTCGCCTGCCTTGACTTCGCTGTTGTAATTGATAACAAGATCTTCGATCAAAGAAACGTCATAGCCGCACTTGAAAAGCGCATCATATGCCCACGCGGTATAACGCGAATTGTTAACATGCCTGTTTCTGTCCAGTTCGTTATAGTCGGCATACTTGATGATCACAGGCTTTTCTGTCTCCCCTGCGACGTCATTTCGCGACGGAAATACGATTTTAGGACACTTTTCGCCGAATACGAGCCTCGGATCCTGTATGACCTGGGGCGGAAGTTCTGGACGTTTGCCCGCGATCACGGGCCTGTGGGTATTCCAGTCAGCAAGGATCCATGTGGATGTTGACTGTCCGATAAGCCTTCCGTCGCTGCTATATATCTCGAAATCACGTCCGTAATAGATCTTATCGATGGTATTAGCCCATGTCCTTATGCGAAATGTCTCATGCCATGAAGGAAGTTCAGTGAAATGGAGCCTCATCTTAAGGATTATCCAGCAGATGGCGTTTTCCTTAAGGAAATCCGTACCATAACCGATCGAATGCGAACTCCTCTCGGCTGCTTCCTGAAGATCACCGATCAAGGAGGAACAGTATAACCTGTCCCCTATTCCGCATTCGGTTGCCTTGCAATAGACATCCACATCAGTATATTTGCTGATCTCAGTCATCTTCCGGATCCTTCTCTTTAGCTTTCTTAGGCATGGCCATTGCAATGGTACCCCTCGGATTATACCGCCTGAAGACCGGGTACATTTCTTCCTTATACATGAAAACGATCATTACCTTGATCCCTTCTGTCGGGACAAGCCAGTACCAGTATTTCTCATCAATATCGAACTCTTTATAATCAGTCATTTTGATAACGATACCTGCATTTTCCTTATCAGATTTATATCTGTCGGAAGTAACAGGACCAATATATTCGCAATCCTTAATGGAAAAACTTATAAGTTCGTCACGCTTGTTATCGCCCAGTATGATCGCGCAATCAACAAGGTCATTGGATATCTCAACCTCATATTCCTTGTGCTGACGCTTGATCAAAATAACGACACCGGCAACGATGGCGAACGAAAGGATGCCTGAGATAAAATACAGGTTCTCACCGACAAATATCGGCATTAAAAAGCTGAAAACGATGGCAATAATAGCCGTCGTTATAAGGAACGTATTGAATATTACTTCCGTAAACCCGTTCTTACGCTTAACGCTTGTCTCAACAAAACTGTCCTGTAGCATGCTTCACCTCAAACAGAGACTATTCTATCATAAAAAAGCTGCAGGCGTTGTAGTGCCTTGTGATTGTTGAGACACACCGACCTAAGCAAGTGTTTTTTGAATTAGGTCGGTTGACGTGAGATTATCACGGCAGCTTGTACCGACTTAATCATGAAAAATGGCATTTTGGTCGGTATTTTTAAACAAGTATAAGACTGCCAATACCGACTAAATTGAAAAAATCAACGTTTTAGTCGGTATGTTTTATGCATTTTTCTCGATATGAATTCCTATCCATACCGACCAAAATGCCATTAATTGAGTATTGGTCGGTTTAGTGGGTAAAGATATTCAAAACAAAAGAGGCTGCCCCACCGGACAACCTCTTTATAGCTTTTAGAAAAGTGAGCAATTTGAATTTTGCAATTTCCGTTTTTAATCTTCGAAAAGTGAGCAATATGATCATTTCGCAACCTCCGCACAAGCGCGTAGCGCGCGGAGGACCCGTTGCGAATGGTTATATTGCGAACGCCTTAATACATCGGCTGCTGAGGCATTGCAGGAGCTTCCTTCTCAGGAATGTCCGTAACAACTGCTTCAGTTGTAAGAAGTGTTGCAGAAACGGATGCAGCATTCTGGAGAGCAGAACGTGTAACCTTTGCAGGGTCAACGATTCCGGCTTCGAACATGTCGACATATTTATCATTCAATGCATCGTAACCAGTGCCGGCATTGGAATTCTTGA
>JAFZNE010000029.1 GCA_017553035.1 Lachnospiraceae bacterium | reverse complement strand
TCCATTTTTCCGGATTTCAGGGAGAGTAAACTGGAGATCAAATAAATGAAAGATTCAGATTTTTATGAAACAAACTAACAGGAAAAATGATTTTTTGCTGCAGGGTACCGTTCTTGCGGCTGCTGGTATCTTTACCAGATTTATCGGACTGCTGTACAAGGTTGTGCTGACAAGGATCGTCGGGACGGAAGGAATGGGGTATTACAATACCGCATACGAGATCTACAACCTTGCGCTGCTGGTTTCCACATATAGTATTCCCGTTGCCATTTCCAAGATCGTCGCGGACAGGGATTACAAGGGACAGTATGTGAACTCCAACCGTGTATTCCGCGTAGGTCTGCTTGTTTCATCGACGATCGGTTTTATAGCGTCCTTTATCCTGCTCGTATTTGCGAATCAGCTTGCTTCTTTCATGAAATGGCCCAGCGCCGCGATACCTCTGAGAGTGCTCGCGCCGACGATCTTTGTATTTTCGATAATGGGTATCATAAGAGGCTTCTTCCAGGGCAAGAAAACCATGATACCGACCGCGTTTTCCCAGGTCATCGAACAGATCTTCAATGCCGTTTTCAGTGTGCTTGCAGCCTGGCTGCTGATCAGAGCTCATCATGACCAGGCCGATGTTGCGGCTTACGGCGCGGCCGGCGGTACGGCAGGAACGCTCATAGGTGCGATCTTCGGACTGGCATTCCTGATATTTGTATACAAGATCAACTCTTATCATTTTATGAAAAAGAGTCTGAAGGATCATACGGGAATAATCGAGTCGGATAATGATATCACGCGCACGATCCTGCTTACGATGCTTCCGATAATCCTGAGCCAGACCGTGTACCAGATCAGCGGTATCCTCGATAATTTCATTTTCAGTAAAATGATGTTCTCAAAGGGAATGGAGGAGACCGCAAAAGCAGTTCTTTACGAAGCGTATTCGAACAAATATAAATGGCTGTACAACCTTCCCGTAGCGATAGCATCCTCGTTCGGTGTAACGATCGTACCGGTGCTTTCGGCTACATTCGCCGCAAGGGATATGAAATCAGTGAGGGAAAAATGCCATTCTGCGATCAAGCTCAATATGATCGTTGCGATCCCTTCAGCCGTAGGCCTCGGTGTACTGGCCAAGCCCATTATCAGGATGCTGTTTAACAGATCGGCCGATGATCTGAGCCCGATCCTTATGAAACTCGGGTGTGTTGCGGTCGTATTCTTCGCATTATCGACGCTTACCAACGGAATACTGCAGGGAGTTGACCTGCTGAGGCTTCCGATAATACATGCCGCGATCTCGCTGGCGGTACATATCCCGCTTCTGATCGTGCTGCTCGGGCCGCTTGATTTCGGTGTATACGGCCTGGTTATCGGCAATTGTACATACGGACTGCTTGTTTGCATCCTTAACTGGAATTCGATGTCAACGCGGCTCGGTTACAAGCAGGAGATCAAAACGACATTTATCAAACCTCTGGAAGCTGCCGGCGGAATGGGAGTTGTCGCATGGGGCGTTTACGAAGGCGTTTATATGATAGCCGGCAATCTTATCGCCACACTTTTTGCTCTTGTTTTCGCGGTATTTACGTATTTCACGTTACTTATCCTGTTCAAGGGGGTTACCGAAGAGGAGTTGAGAGGCTTCCCCAAGGGCGCGAAGCTTGTGAGCCTGGCAAAGAAGATGCATTTGATGAAAGGATAACATATAGATGGCAGCATCAAAATGTTATAAGGTCATAATCCTGGGCTGCGGTGCCGCCGGAATGATGGCGGGCTGCATTGCGGGATCCTACTGTGATGATGTTCTGATCCTTGATTCCAACAATGTCGCGGGAAAGAAGATCCTGGCTACAGGAAACGGGAGATGTAATTTTACCAATATTTTCATGAGAAACGACCGGTTCAACCAGCCTGCGGACAGTGTTGTTACAGAAATCTGCGACAGGTTCGGATTTGAAGATGTCCTGCTGTATTTTGAAAAGCTTGGTGTGCCGGTGAGGATCATAAATGAATACTGTTATCCCTACAATCTTGAGGCTGTATCGATCAGGGATGCACTGTTTGGAAGGCTGAAAGAACTGAATGTCAAGATCAAGCTAAGCAATAAGATAGTCAAGATCGAGAAAGACAACGACAGAGACGTATTCCAGCTTTATACCGAAGAAGATTACTGCTATGAAGCAAAAAAAGTGATCCTGGCATGTGCGGGATATGCCGGAGGAGCGTTCGGGTGTGACGGAAGTGTATACGGATTCCTTAAGAATCTCGGTGCAAAGAATATCGTAAAGCCGCTTCCTGCCCTGTGCGGACTTATTTCCGACAACAGGATGCTACGTGATATTGCGGGAGTACGGGCAAGGGCAAAGGTAAGTCTCCTTATAGATCAGAATACGGTCAAACAGGAGAGCGGCGAGATCATTTTCTCGGCAACCGGTATTTCGGGTATTCCCGTAATGAACCTGAGCCGTTATGCTTCGCGGGCTCTGGATGAAGGTAAGAAATGCCTTATTTCCCTGGACTTTTTCGAGGAACTTTCGCTGAATGACCTGACTTCGATGCTGAACAATATGATGTTCGGAAGAAATGTTACCATAGAGATTGCATTTACCGGTATTTTGAACCATAAACTGCTCGAAGCCGTACTGAAAGAATGCGGATTGTTCGGGCATATGACTTCGGAGGAGAATGTTACTCCGGAATCGGTAGTAAAGCTGGTAAAGCATTTTGTCCTGAATATTTACGATACGAACGGATGGGAGAACGCACAGGTAACAACGGGCGGGCTCAGCCTTGAAGAGATCGATGAAGAGACCATGGAGGCGAAATTCTGTCCCGGTTTGTATGTCGTAGGCGAATCACTTGATGTAGACGGGTGCTGCGGCGGATATAACCTGCAATGGGCCTGGAGTACCGGAGCGATCGCTGGAGCTTGTGCAACGGCAGGAAAACTTGATAAAACAAAGATATTTTGACCGGCCGGTCTGTTGGGATCATAATAGTCCGGTCAGAGTTTAAGAGGTTAAGGATGAGCTTGAGGATCAATTCGATCAGGCTGAAGCCCGATCATACCGAAAAAGAGCTTAAAAACTCTATTTTGAAACGACTGAGGATCAATGAGAACGATCTGATCTCATACAAGCTCGTAAAGCACTCTATAGATGCGCGGGATAAGGCGGATATAAGATATGTGATATGCGTCGATGCCGAGGTCAGGAATGAGGATAAGATCCTTAAAGACCGAAGGATAAAAGATGTAATTTTAAGTGAGCCGGTAGTATATAAGGATCCGGGGATGATCAAAGATCACATTGGTAAGAATGATCTTAAAGAAAATATTTTAAATGAATTATCCGAGAAAGCTGGTAATGGTCATCAGTTGTTTACACGCCCGGTTATAACCGGTTTCGGGCCTGCGGGAATGATATGTGCATACAAGCTCGCAGAGGCCGGATTAAGGCCGATCGTGATCGAGCGGGGACTGAATGTCGAACGCCGGATGCAAAAAGTAAATGATTTCTGGAATAGCGGTGAACTCGACGAGAACACAAATGTACAGTTCGGAGAAGGCGGAGCCGGTACATTTTCCGACGGAAAGCTTTCAACGATGATACATGACAAGGTCGGAAGGATCGGTGAATTCTTCAGGATACTGGTTGAAAACGGCGCGGATGAGAGCATTTTGTATGATGCGAAGCCTCATGTGGGTACCGACAGACTTGCGATCATCGTAAAGAATATCAGAAACCGGATAATCGGGCTCGGCGGTGAGATCAGGTTCGGATGTAAGCTGAAAGATATTATATTTGACGACGAATGGCATGTAAGAGAAGTCATCGTCGAAGACCTGTATGAAAAAGCTGATAACGGTTTGAACCATGAATATATTATCGGGACCGATTCGCTCGTTATAGCGGTCGGACACAGCGCCAGGGACACATTTGAGATGCTTCATTCAAAGGGATTTTTGATGGAGCAGAAGCCGTTCGCGGTAGGTGTAAGGGTGCAGCATCCTCAGGAGTTGATCGGATATGCCCAGTACGGCGATCAGTACACAAAACTTCCGCCTGCCGATTACAAACTGACATACCAGTCGGAACGACTTAACAGGGGAGTTTATTCGTTCTGTATGTGTCCGGGTGGATTTGTGGTGAATTCCTCATCCGAAAAGGGAAGACTTGTCGTAAACGGGATGAGCAATTCGGACAGAGGCGAGGCGACCGCAAACAGTGCCGTGGTCGTAAATGTGGACCGGCGTGATTTTGAAAATGATGAATGGAATGCTGGGATCGAATTCCAGAGAAAACTGGAAGAAAGAGCTTTTGCGGAATGCCGAGGGAAAATCCCGGTGCAGAAATACGGGGAATTTCGGGATACACTGAAATTGATAGATAATCCTGATATGATATTAAACGGGGATAATGATATTACCGGAAAATCACCTGATTTCGTGAAAAAAATAAAAACGGATGCTGGTTTAGATTTAAGTATGTCGCCGAACACAAAAGGAAGCTGGGACTCCGGGAATATACACAATATTCTTCCGGGGCAGATATGTGAAGCGATCCTTGAGGCATTTCCGGATTTCGGAAGGAAGATAAAGGGATTTGATACGCCTGAAGCATTGCTGATGGGTGTTGAATCAAGAACATCCTCGCCGGTGAGAATATCGAGAGGTGATACTCTTGAAGCGGCCGGATTCCCGGGTATTTATCCCTGCGGAGAAGGCGCCGGATATGCAGGTGGGATCACTTCTGCCGCAGTTGACGGGATCAGGGTGTATGAAGCCCTGATCGGAAAATTTTACGATCAAACAAATTATAAAGATTAAGGATCAGAATGATTTTGATCAGGCAATATTGATGAATGTGATGAGTAAATTATGACTGAATTGAATTTGGATATTTACGATCCCGCGTCGGAACCGCCGGTGGAAGAACCGCAGCGTCAGTATTATTTTATGGCGAAATGCAGGAAACACATCGCGGAACTGGAGAAAGCCGCGGGGAGAAAGCTTAAGTACCATGTCGAGACCTTCGGATGCCAGATGAATTTCAAGGATTCCGAGAAGCTTGAAGGCGTGCTTGCCGCGATGGGACTTGAGAACGAAGAGAGCGAGAAGGCCGACATTGTTATCTATAATACCTGTACGGTCCGTGAAAATGCCAATACCAGAGTTTACGGAAGGATCGGCTACCTCGGGAAACTGAAATCGAAGAATCCCGATATGATGATCGCGCTCTGCGGATGTATGATGCAGGAAGCAACAGCGGTCGAGAAGATAAAAACGAGTTACCGGTTTGTGGATCTTATTTTCGGAACCCACAATATATTCAAACTGGCTGAATTGATCTGGACCGTATTTGAAGAAAGAAATGCGAATACCGATCAGGCAGATCAAAAACTGGAAAAGAACAACGGGAAAAAGGCAGATCAGGTAAAACACAAGCACCGTACAATTATCGATGTCTGGAAAGATACCGACAAGATAGTCGAGGAACTGCCGTCGGTATATAAATACAGTTTCAAAGCGGGCGTTAATATAATGTTCGGATGCAATAATTTCTGTACATATTGCATCGTTCCTTATGTCCGCGGACGTGAGAGAAGCCGTAAGTACCGGGATATCCTGAACGAGATACGGGATATGGCTTCAAAAGGCATTGTAGAGATCATGCTCCTTGGCCAGAATGTAAATTCATACGGAAAAGGTCTTGAAGATCCTATCAGTTTCGCGGAATTGCTAAGACGCGCCGATGAGATCGAAGGGATAAAAAGGATCAGATTTATGACTTCGCACCCGAAGGATCTTTCGGATGAGCTGATCGAAGTGATGGCACACTCAAAGCATATCTGCCGGCATATACATCTGCCTGTGCAGTCGGGCAGTGACCGTATTTTGAAGCTGATGAACAGGCATTATACTTCGGCGGATTATCTGCAGCTGGTCGATAAACTGCGTAAGGCAATGCCGGATATCGCGATAACGACCGATATCATCGTGGGTTTTCCGGGAGAAACCGAAGAGGATTTTGAAGATACACTGAATCTGTGTGAAAAGGTACAGTATGACAGCGCATTTACATTTATTTATTCTAAACGAACCGGTACTCCCGCAGCCGTTATGGAAGATCAGGTACCGGATGATGCGGTAAAGGACAGGTTCTCGAGACTGCTCGAAGTAATACAGAGATCTTCGGAGAAAAAAGCATCGGCTCTTACGGGAAGGACCGTTGAGGTACTGGTAGAAGAAGTTGATAAAGAAAACCGGGATACAAGCGTAGAATGCAATGCAAAAGATCGCATAATCCCGCTTACAGGCAGGCTTGAGAACAATCTACTGGTTCATTTTGAAGGCTGTAAAAATCTGATCGGAAGCCTTATAAAAGTAAAGCTTGAAGAGTGTAAAGGTTTTTACTTTACAGGTAAAATAATAGATGAATGATAGTATTTTCAGATATAAAAACTTATGGAGGTGCGGACTATAAGAATGTATGATCTGATCGACAAGAAACGTTATGGGGGAAAACTGACATGTGAAGAGATCGATTTCATTGTAAAAGGATTCACCGACGGAGATATTCCGGATTATCAGATGGCTGCATTTTTGATGGCTGTATGTCTGAACGGAATGGATAAGGAAGAAACCGTACGTCTTACCCTTGCGATGGCTCACAGCGGCGATATGCTCGATCTGTCACCGATCAAAGGCGTTAAGGTAGATAAGCATTCGACCGGCGGCGTAGGAGATAAAACGACCCTTGTGATCGGTGCAATGGTTGCGGCACTCGGTATCCCGGTTGCCAAGATGTCCGGACGCGGACTCGGACATACCGGGGGAACGATCGATAAGCTCGAGAGTATTCCCGGATTCAATACATCGATCTCTACGGATAAATTCTTTGAGGATGTCAATCGTCTGAAATTTGCCGTTGCGGGACAGACCGCAAATCTCGCACCTGCTGATAAGAAGATATATGCTCTGCGTGATGTTACCGCAACCGTCAGCAGCCTTCCGCTGATCGCATCCAGTATCATGAGCAAAAAACTTGCGAGCGGCGCGGATGTTATCGTGCTTGATGTTAAGACCGGTTCCGGTGCATTTATGAAGACTCTGAAAGATTCCGTTGCTCTGGCAGCCGCGATGGTACAGATAGGTAACGGCGCGGGACGCAAGACATACGGAGTTATCACCGATATGAACCAGCCGCTCGGCCGTGCGGTCGGCAATACACTTGAAGTTATCGAAGCGATCAACGCGCTGAAAGGCAATGCTCCCGAAGATCTTATGGAAGATGCGCTTGTTCTCGGCCAGTATATGGTATACGGTGCAGGTGCCGCCGATTCTCCCGAAGAAGCACGCAAGATGCTAGAGAAGACCATAGAAGACGGAAGCGCACTGAAGAAATTTGCCGAAATGGTCGAAGCACAGGGCGGCGATCCTTCCTACATTTATGATACAGATAAGTTTGAGAAGGCCAAATTTGTTGAGCCCGCATTGAGCCCGGCCGACGGGTATGTAAGAACGATCAAGACAGACGATGTCGGTATCGCTTCACTGATCCTCGGCGGAGGCAGGGAGACCAAGGAAGATGTGATCGATCATGCCGTTGGACTTATCATTGAGAAGAAGATCGGCGATGAGGTTAAGAAGGGGGAGCCTCTCGCATATATCCATGCCAATGACAAAGAGAAGCTTGAAGCAGCCAAAGAAAGGCTGATCTCGGCGTATACGATCGGTGAGAAACCTGAGAAGCTTCCGCTCCATGTATATGGTACGGTTACGGAAGATAAGATAGTCTTCGAACAGGAAGGGCTGTCCGAAGAAGCTTGTCCGGGAGGAGTTAATTTGTTTGGAGATCACTGATCAAATCAGAGTTTTCTTAAATGATGATGATGTGAGGGAAACGTTATCATAAAGAGTAATGAAAAAAGGAATATGAGGGTAGTTCCAAATGAAAACATTGATAGTAAGTGCAAAAGACGGTGACTTTAAAACGTTGAATGAAGCCGCCGAAGCACTAAAGGGCGGAAATGAGGAAACGTTGCTGAAGATCGTACCGGGAGAGTACAGGGAGAGCGTTGTTTTTGAATGCTCAAACCTGACGATCGAAGGCGATTCGAGCGATCTTATCTATATTTGCGACGGGAATCATGCCAAGAAAAAATATCCGGACGGAAGAGAAATGGGGACCTTCCGCTCACCGGTACTCAGGATCAACGGTGACAACAATACGATCAAAAATCTTACGATCGAGAACAATGCGGGGATCGGATTCAGGATCGGTCCTGCGATAGCGTTATACAGTGAAGGCGATGGGTTCAGGGCCGAAAACTGCAAACTGATCGCTCATCAGGATACATTGTTTACCGCTCCGCTGCCGGAAAACGACAGACCGTCGAAGCAATACTTCAAGAATTGCTATATTGAAGGAGATATCGACTTCATTTTCGGAGGGGCTACAGCTCTGTTTGAAAACTGTACGTTATTCACACATGATGTGGTTGCCGAATACCGGCTTCAGAAAATGATAGACTGCTCCGACAATGACTGGGATGCTATGCAGTCAACCGCACTCAGAGGGTTTTCATGTGCTCCTTCTACCGCCGAAGGGCTTGATTACGGTTATCTGTTCCTAAACTGCCAGTTTACATCAAATTGTCCGAGAGAAACGGTATTCCTCGGAAGACCGTGGAGACCTTACGGAAGGGCATTCTTTGTTAACTGCACGATCGGTAATCATATCAAACAGGAACTGTTCAGTGACTGGGATAATGAAAAGAACCGGGAGACCTGCTTATTTGCGATCGCCGGGTGTAAAAGACCTGATGGCACCATGATAGAAGATTCGGGTGAAAACGGATTTGCGACAATCATCGGTCCCGAAGAAGCAGATGCTTATGTTTCGGACTTTAAGAGCTTTATTTCAGCCTAGAAAATATTAAAAATCTATAAAAAATCTCTTGCATAAAGGTGGAATATGTGTTATTATAAGTTTGTTCCAAAAAACAGGGGCTCGAACTTTCAGTTTTTGTTAGAAATCACCAATCAGTCGCCTGTGACAGATTGGAGGTTCTGATGGCAACTGTTAAGCCTTTTATGTGTGTAAGACCGGATCCGAAGGTTGCTCACAGAGTGGCTGCCCTTCCGTATGATGTGTACAGCAGGGCTGAAGCGAGAGTTAAATGTATGGAGGATGATCTTTCCTTCCTTCGTATTGACAGGCCGGAATCCCAGTTTCCCGAGGATTTCGATATGTATTCGCAGCCTGTATACGAGAAGGCGAGAGATATGCTCCGGGAACAGATCGGTTCGGGTATTTATGTTGAAGATACCGATCGATGCTATTATATTTACGAGTTGATCATGAATGGCCGTCATCAGACCGGAATTGTTGCCTGCGCATCTATTGACGATTATATGAACGGTGTGATCAAGAAGCATGAGAATACGCGAGAAGAGAAGGAACAAGACAGAATACGACATGTAGATACCTGCAGCGCGCAGACAGGTCCAATATTTTTAGCGTACCGTTCGAATTGCATTATCAGTGGCATTACCGATCGAATTAAAGATAGTGAAAAGCCTATATATTCATTTACGGCTGATGACGGCATTTCTCATAACGTCTGGAAGATTTCCGACAGGAACGATATCGGAGAGATCGCAGGACAATTTGAGAAGACAGACAGTATTTACATTGCAGACGGACATCACAGAGCAGCGTCCGCTGTAAAGGTAGGTATCAAGAGAAGGCAGGAAAATCCGGGATATGACGGAACCGAGGAGTTTAACTTCTTCCTTTCGGTGCTGTTCCCCGAGGATCAGTTGATGATCATGCCTTATAACAGAGTTGTTAAAGACCTTAATGGTCTTGATGAAGATACTTTTTTGGAGAAGATTGGGTCAGGCTTTGATGTAAGAGAACAGGATGCGCCTGTAAGTCCGGTTTCCAAATACAATTATGGGATGTATCTTGGAAACAGATGGTATCTGTTAACTGCCAGAGAACAGCTTACAGGCACAAATGATCCTGTCGAGAGTCTCGATGTTTCGGTACTTCAGAATTATCTGCTGAAACCGGTACTTGGCATCGATGATCCGAGAACCGATAAGAGGATCGATTTTATCGGCGGGATCAGAGGACTCGAAGAGCTTGAACGCAGGGTACATACCGATATGAAAGTTGCATTTTCGATGTACCCGACGAGTATTCAGGAGTTGTTCGCAGTGTCGGACGCAGGGTTGCTTATGCCGCCCAAGTCGACCTGGTTCGAACCGAAGCTCCGCAGTGGATTGTTCATTCATCGTATTTAGATAATCTTTACTTTCCTTTTTCCTTGGAGAGAGCGGTACAATTTATATTGTGCCGCTTTTTCCTTGTATAAAAAAATATATAGTGCTATAATTCATTATAGAAAAATATATCCGGAGGTAATCATATGGCAAAATCCGATAAGTCAAAAAAGAAAAAGAGCATTTTCAAGAAATTTAAGAAAAAGATCCTGAAATGGGCATTTATTCTGGCGATCTTCGCTGCCATTGCCGCAGTGATAGTCAAATTTATCGATAATATCCTTGACAAGAAGCGTGTTGAGAAGAACAAGAACAATGATATCAAGGAATTTTCGGGTTTCTTCAAGAATATCAATCAGAAGGTCAAAGATTCGGATCTTGCCGGAATAGTTACAAAGAGCTTTTTCAGCAGCGTCAATCTCGATCTGAGTGATGCGACATTCAAAGAGGATGCCTTTATTTCCATTACCTCTAACTTTGCGCTTATTGATATCACCATTCCCGAAGGATACACTGTAAGTTTCGACGGACTTATCAATAAGAGCTCGGTAAGAAACGCATTTGAAGGCGAAGAGACTAAGGAACCCATAATTTATATCGCTGCCAAGGCCAACTTCAGCTCGATCAGGATATTTAAATAAAAGGTAGGTTTATGCTTAAAGATTATCTTGATAGACTAAGATCCGGAAAAGATATTAAAGAAACTCTTACGGAGTTTAAGAAACTGCTCAAGGACAGGCGGATCAAGGAGTCCGAAACGAAAGTTCAGGTCCTTCGTGAGTATACCGATTGTTTTGAAGTCCTGAGCAAACTGCTCGATGATGAAGATCCGAAGAACAGGAAGAATGCCGCATTGTGTCTCGGCCTGACGGCCGATATGCTGCCCGATGATGCGGATACAGAAGGAATTGTAAATAAGCTATTTGAGTCTTATATTTCCGACCAGACGAAATATAACAAAGCAGCATATCTGGAAGCTATCGGATGTTTTGATTATTCATGCATTAAAGATAAGCTGATAGAAGTCCGCAATGAGATCATAACCCGCGATATAGCAGAAGAAGACAAGAAACATGTTTTAGAGGAAATGAGTGAGCTCAACGGTCTTCTGCGCAAAGACATTGAGAAACCTCATGAGTTTACAGGTTTTTCGCTTGTTAACGAAGCGGCACTTCTCACCAACAGGAATTTTAAGAATATAACGATCAAAGAACTCGGAAGCATTCCTCATAAGGAGTTTACTGCCGGAGTCATGATCAAGACCAAAATGCTCCGCAGGGTAATGTCAGGTGATTGCAGAACTTTCAGCGAGATACTGTTTATTCAGGACAACTCGGTAATGCTTGATCCGGATGCTGACAAAGCAGCCGAATCATTGATCGCAAACGGGCTGACAGAGTACATTGAAACCAGACACAGCAATCCGGATGCGCCTTTTTATTTTCGTGTCGAATTACGTTGCAAGGATGAAAAGAACAAGGCGAATAATGAAAAGAAACTTGCGTCCCGGCTTGAGCTGTATTCAAAATGGAAATTGATCAATTCGGTATCCGATTATGACCTCGAGTTCAGATTTATCGAGAATTCTACAGGCAAGCTTCAGCTCCTTATCGGTATGCATACGCTTCCTGATGAACGTTTTTCGTACCGTAAGGCTGCTATTTCGGCAGGAATGAAACCGTCGCTTGCGGCGCTTCTGATAAGACTCGGCGCAGATTACATTAAGGAGAATTCGGTTGTTCTTGATCCGGTCTGCGGAAGCGGGATCTTCCTGATAGAACGTGAAAAGTATATGCATACTCAGCAGATGCTGTATGGTATCGATATTTACGGAGAAGCAATAGAAGCTGCCAAAAAGAATATACGTGCCGCAGGTTATGAGGACAGGGTTAATCTGATAAAAAGAGACTTTTTTGATTTCAGGCATCAATACAGGTTTGATGAGATAATTGCCGACATGCCGAGGATAACATCCGGCAAGAACAGTTCCGAGATTGAGAATTTCTATATGAGATTTTTTAAAAAATGCAAGGAACTTATAAAGGAACAGGGTCGTCTATTTATATATACACATAACCGGAATGTTTTGCGCCGGTATGTTCTAAAAGAAGGTTACAGGATATTGAACGAATTCGAGATATCCAAAAAAGAAGAAGCATATTATTTTATTTTGCAATACGGAGGCTAAGCCAGATCATGAAAGCAGCCAAGATCATCCTGATATTATCTTTGATCGCACTTATAGTGGTCCTTATCTTATTTGCTTTGCAGAAGATGGAAGAGGAAAAGGAAAAAAGAGGACCGGAGCCGACATCCCGTCTGGAACAGTTTCAGGAAAACCTTCGTGAACAGGAACAGCTTCAGAAAGAAGGCGATTAATAATGAAAAATAAACTGCTTTTTATTATCGGCGGACTTATCATAGTAGTCGGTATAGGCGTTATCCTGTATCCGATCATAAACAGGGCGATCTCGGCATCGAAACAGCGCGAACTGATGGAACAGGTGAAAGAAGATATTCTTAATAATATCCCTGCAGAACCCGCCGCATCGGAAACAAACACAGCGGAAGTAACGCCCAAGCCCCAGACAGGTGATGTTGCAGGTACTGACGGGTCGACCGGTGTTGAAGGGATCAACCTTAACGGCGACAGCTTTATGAACATTTCCGAGACAGAGGATTCGGGAAGTGAATCATATGACAGATCCAGGCTGAGCGGACAGAAAGTACTCGGTATCATCTCATGCGATAAGATCGATCTGGTCTATGCCATTGTCGAAGGTACAGATGACGACAATATCGGTGTTGCGATCGGACATTTTAAGGATTCCGTAGCGATCGGAGCAGAAGGTAACTGTGCGCTTGCCGGTCATAACGGAGGTACATACGGAAGGTATTTCGGAGACATAAAGGATCTTGAAAAAGGAGACCCGGTAATTCTTACCGATCTGAACGGCTATGAATATACTTACAATGTTACCGATGTATTTGTAGTTGAGCCTGAAGACGTTTATGTAGTAAAGGATCTCGGAAAATCCGGTAAATTCCTTACAATGGTTACCTGTACCCAGCACGGGACCAAGAGACTTATTGTAAGGGCTCAGTGTACAACGGATCCCGTACTCAGTAAATATAAACATTAACAGGAGGTATTGATATATGCCTTTACCGGCATTGATCGCGATATGGATCGTCGCAGGATTATTGATCCTTCTGATCATTGGATTTGTCCTGATAAGCATTAAGTTTTCTCTGATGGTGCTGCGCCCCAATACGCATGATACCGAGTTCCTTCTGAATGAAGCATATGAATTTAAACGTTTTACGCCCGAATACATTGCTTCGCTCAATAAAGAAGAATTCACAGTCAGGTCGGAATACGGTTATGACATGCACGGTATTATCCTGAGGAACGAAAACACCGAAAAAGAAGAATACCGTAACAGGGTTGCCGTACTTTGCCACGGATATACTTCAGGAAAGATCGTAATGAGCGGATACGCCGGGATACTGATGGATCTCGGATTCACTTGTGTAATGTATGATCACCGCAATCACGGCGATAATGTGAAGACGGTCAACACGACCATGGGCTACTATGAACGCAAAGACCTCGTTACGGTTCTCGATTGGGTATATGAGAAGTTCGGAAAAGACGCAAGAGTTATTACATATGGTGAATCGATGGGCTCGGCGATCGTTCTTTCCAACCTCGAAATAGATGACCGGCCGGTACTTACGATCGCGGATTGCGGATATTCGGACCTTACGGATCTGTTCAGATATTTACTTAAAGGTGTTTACCATATGCCTATCTGGCCTATACTTCCCATAGCAGGTGTTATCCTGAAGATCTGGGGTCATTTTGACATGAAAGATGTTTCGCCGAGAAAAGGTGTCATCAAAACTAAGGTTCCGATCCTGTTCTGCCATGGAGACAGCGATTCTTTCATTCCGAAAGAAATGTCAGTGGAAATGTCCAAACTCGGTGACGGGGTAAGACAGCTCTACCTCTGCAAAGGCGCCGACCACGCCCAGAGCTTCAGCCTAGAACCCGAGGAATACAGGAAAGTGGTAACGGAATTTATAAATAAGTATTATTAAGACAAAATGATCCTGTAAATTTATTAAAGAAAATCGAGTAGATTTAATAGGCAAAGAAAATTTATAGTTTTATACACATACAAAGCATTTAAGTAAAACTATATATAAAAGAACAGCCGCATATCTAACCATATGCGGCTGTTTTATTATTGTTCTAAGTAATTACTAAGATCAATTGATTCCCGGCAGTTCGGTAAGCGAACTTCTGAGTATGATCAGCGAGATTGCCGAAGCAAGGTAAAAGATCATAAGCAGAATACTGCTGCAAAGGCTGAGTATCGAAGATACACTGCCTAACTTGCTCAGACTCAGAATGATCGAGATAAGCATTACAAGCGTTGCCATGAAGTTAATAACTACGCAGTAAATAGATACTTTGTTCTTCGGACATTTTCCTTCGCTTGCTGCTTTTCTTGCAACATTAAGTGACTTGAGCAGACCTGCATAGTAGAAGATCGCTGCAATGAAAATACCGATGAAGATAAACATGACGATAACTACAAATAAAACGAATGAGCTTTTGAAACTCTTGGAAAATCTTATTCCGAAAATATCGCTGAACAAGCTGTTTCCGAAAAACATCGAAATAATGCAGACAAGAATTACAAGGGCTAAAACGATAGACCAAATAACGATCTTGAATACAACATTTGTTTTGGCAAGACCGAATCCGGCTCTGGGAATAGGTCTCTTTTTATGGTTACAGAACATGATCAGCAGTCCGATACCGGAGAGGATCATAGGAAGTATGGTAATAAAGATACCAAATACATATCCGACTCTTGCAGATCCTGATACACGATTCAGATAATAATCAAGATCAAAATTACTAACACCGAATTTACTGAACAGATCACTGTATATTGACGATGTCAATCCACGATAATTTATCAGACCGTATACCGTGGTTATGATTTCCATCAAAAGTGTGCCGAGGAAACTTATTACGGTTATCAGGAACCAGGGAGAACCAAGAGCCTTGCCTGACATATCGATATTACGATCGAGTGCGGCAACGATATCGGAACGGGACATATTGGTAATGTCGGGTCTGCGGGAATCGTAAGAAGGTGCCGGCGCGGGTCCGGGAATGGGTGCACCGCCGCCCATAGGCATATTACCCTGATTAGGAGCGTAGTACTGATTGTTAACAGGTGCCTGATTATAATTCGGAGCGGCTTCCTGAACAGGGGGAACCGGCGAAGGAGGGATCGGCGCCTGAGGTACGTTGGTATTGAAATCCGCCTCATTCCTTACGGATGACATCGTATATTGTGAAGTATCCGGTACGGGCTGCGAAGGTACGGGAGGTACAGGAGCAGCGGCAGGAGCGGCGGGAGCAGGATCAACAGCGGGAGTGGTATTCTCCGGTGTGTATTCAACAACCGGCTTACCGCATTCCGGACAGAACCGTGCGATATCATTATTTACAATGAAACCGCATGAGGTACATTTTTTCATATAAAGCCTCCTTGAAATATAATCGACTTGGTAACGATTACTACGACATAACGCCTTTGAAATCATTATCATTGTAATTATAAAATATTGTTTATAATTTTTCAACATAAAAAAGATACTTAAAGGATATTTATTGACAAAGCAAAATAATCAATATATACTATACTAGTGCTATATTGACCACAAAATATTGTGGTCTGTACATATGTTTTATCATCCCCGATCATTCTTGTGAGGAGTATTTGGCTATACAATGACAGCGCTATATGTGATCGTTTCGGTTCTGGCTCTTTTGGGTATTTACTCATTTATAGAGACAAAACTGTTGAAGACAACATTTTATACGGCAGGATCGTCCCGTATCCCGAAAGAACTTGACGGGAAACGCATCGTACTTTTGTCGGATCTTCATAATACATATTTCGGAAATGACAATTCGAAGCTGATGAAGCTGGTTGCAGATGCCCGGCCCGATATGATCATAATAGCCGGAGACCTGATCAACGGCCGCAGCTCGCGTAAACAATTCGGATATGCTTACCGGGTCCTTGAACAGCTTTCGGAAATGAAAGTACCGGTTTATTACTCGTTCGGTAATCATGAATACAGGGTTGACGGAGCATTTAACAATGAGGGCCCGTTCAGGGAATATCTCGATAATTGTACGAAAAGATCGATCGTACTGAATAATGCAAGCTGTGGACTGGAAAACCGTGAAGCGGTGGACGATACGAATCATGATCAAAAAGTCCGTGAAACCAGGATCTACGGTCTGAATCTTCCAAAAGCGCAGTTTGATATGAAAGTCAGTGCCGGATTGATCAAACCTGTTTCATATTATGTAGGAGAAGCCGATCGCGATAATTACAACATTTTGATAGCACACGATCCTTCATATTTTGAAGATTATATGAAATGGGGTGCCGACCTGGTGTTATCCGGGCATGTTCACGGAGGCGTGATAAGACTGCCGTTTATCGGCGGGCTGTTGTCCCCGAGATACACATTTTTCCCGAAGATCGACAAAGGTATATTCCGATCCGGGGAAGGCACGATGGTCGCTTCGGGCGGGATCGGATGGCATAATCTGCCGTTCAGGTTTATGAACAGGCCGGAAGTGGTCATTATCGACCTGAAAAAGAATAAATAGCTGTATTACGAAAGGAATTTACAAGCCATGAGCTTACAGATAAAACTAGAAGTTTATGAAGGCCCTTTAGACCTACTGCTTCATCTTATCGAGAAGAATAAGGTCAACATTTACGACATTCCCATCGTTGAGATCACAGAACAGTATATGGAGTATATCGATGCGATCCATTCCAAGGACATGGATATCATGAGCGATTTCCTCGTAATGGCGGCGACGCTCCTGAGGATCAAGTCCCAGATGCTTCTTCCTACACCTCCGGTCAATGAAGAGGGCGAGATCATCGATCCGAGGACCGAACTTGTTGAAAAGCTCCTCGAATACAAAATGTACAAGTATTTTTCCTACGAGCTTAAGGATAAGCAGATCGACGCTTCCAAAGTTATGTTCAAGGAAAGCACCGTTCCGGAAGAGGTTCGCAGCTATAAGCCGGAGATCAATGTGAGCGATATACTGACGGATGTCTCCCTTAACAAGCTCCAGAATATCTTCAATGAGCTCGTACAGCGCAAAGTAGACCGTATTGACCCCATCAGGAGCAAATTCGGCAAGATCGAAAAAGAAGACACCAATCTTTACCAGATAATCATCGATCTTCAGACCTACGGGCTCGAGAACAGACATTTTTCATTCAGGAAATATATGGAAAGACAGCATACCCGTATGGATATGATCATCAGTTTCCTTGCGATCCTTGAACTGATCAAAATGGGCCGTATCAGGATCAAGCAGGACAGGCTGTTCGACGATATAATCATTGATTATCTTGCCAACGACATCACGCCTGTCGAAGAGATCATGCAGGCTTGATAAAAAGCCTAATTATGTATATTTGGAGAAATTACGTATGGAAGACATACAGAATCTTGATGAGGAAATGAAACTGCTCCTCGCGCATGTAGAAGCGATCCTGTTTACCATGGGCGAAGCAGTTGAGATAAGCCGGATCGCGGAAGCGGTCGGGCATGATGAAGAAACCGTCCGCAAAGTCATACGCAATCTGATGGACAGATATGAAGACAGTTCCTTCGGAGTACAGATCATAGAGCTCGACGGTGCATTTCAGATGTGTACAAAGCCCGAGATGTATGAGACGATAATAAAAATAACAAGCGTTCCCAAGAAATACGTTCTTACCGATGTTCTGCTCGAAACGCTTTCGATAATCGCTTACAAGCAGCCGATCACCAAAGCCGAGATCGAAGAGATCCGCGGTGTGAATTCCGATCATTCCGTCAACAAGCTGCTAGAATACAATCTGATCTGCGAGGTCGGACGTAAGAATACACCCGGAAGGCCCTGCCTGTTCGGAACTTCGGAAGAATTTCTGAGAAATTTCGGTCTGACTTCCCTAGACGATCTGCCGAGTGCCAACGAAGAGATGCTTGAAGAATTCAAATCCGAGGCCGAAGATGAGATGCAGATGAAGCTGGATATTTGATCAGAAAACAGTTGACAAGACAGAACTTTAATGTTAACCTTGCCATAATAACTTATGAAAGGAGCTCTTCATGATGCATTTCAACGCAGTCGTGTATACATACGTCGTGGTCACCATGCTCGTCAATGTGGATGGTGTTGTTAACGTGTGCCATATACCGATTGCAGAGAAGAGTTGATTTCAGAGTATATAATCATATTTGTATATGCTGACCGCTTATCTTTGCAGGATAGGCGGTCTTTTTATATTTATGTGATATCCGTCCGTCCTAAAGGTGATCGTTGAAAGCAGGAAGGAGAAAATTATGTTGGCAAAGAAGTACAATGCGGCCGAATCGGAAGCAAAATGGCAGAAATTCTGGCAGGAGAAAGGTATTTACAGGTTTTCGGAAGGATCAAAAGCACCGGTATATTCGATAGATACGCCGCCGCCCACGGTTAACGGAAGGATCCATATAGGGCATATTTTCTCTTATTCTCAGGCCGAAGTAATGGCACGGTATAAGAGGATGAAGGGATTTAACGTTTTCTATCCGTTCGGATTTGACGATAACGGCCTTCCGACCGAACGTCTTGTTGAGAACACTCACGGTATAAAAGCCCATGAGACTACAAGGGAACATTTTACCGAGCTGTGTCTGGGAGAGACAAAAGAGCTTGAAAAGCAGTTTAAAAAACTATTTATCTCCGCGGGCTTCAGCTGTGACTGGGAGCATGAGTACTCGACGATAAGTCCGAAGGCTCAGAAGACTTCCCAGAAATCATTCATCGACCTTTACAGAAAGAAAAAGGTATATTTTTCCGAAGCTCCGGCTCTGTGGTGTCCGGAATGCCGGACCGCAATTGCCCAGGCGGAGCTTGAAACAAAGGAGATCCCGTCACTGTTTAATTATCTGAAATTCTATATCGAAGGTGAAGCGGACCAATACGTTGAGATAGCAACTACAAGGCCCGAACTGCTCGCCGCCTGCCAGTGCATTTTCATCCATCCGGAAGATGAGAAGAACAGGCATCTTCTCGGAAAAAAAGTACTGGTTCCGTTGTTTGATCATACCGTTTCTGTACTTGAAGATGATAAAGTTGATCCGGGGAAGGGTTCGGGAGTTGTTATGTGCTGTACATTCGGAGACCTGACCGACCTTGAGTGGTATAAAAAGCACGATCTTACCTTTAAAGAAGCTATCCTGCAGGACGGGACCATGTCAAAAATATGCGGAAAATATGCAGGAATGGGCATTCTTGAAGCCCGACGTGCGATGATCGAAGACCTTAAGGAACAGGGGTATATGATACGGCAGGAGGAGATCGCTCATAACGTTGCAACACATGAACGATGCGGAACTCCGATGGAAATAACCATTAAGAAACAGTGGTTCATTGACATTTTATCAAATAAAGAAGAATACCTAAAAGCAGGCGACAGCATCAACTGGTATCCCGCACATATGAAGGCGAGATATTCCAACTGGGTTGAAAATCTTGAGTGGGACTGGTGCATCTCAAGACAGCGCTATTTCGGTGTTCCTTTCCCGGTATGGTATTGTAAGAGCTGCGGTGCCGTTACAGTACCTGATATCGAAGACCTTCCGGTAAATCCTCTCAAAGATAAACCCAAGAGACCATGTTCCTGCGGCTGTTCCGATTTTGAACCGGAAAAGGATATAATGGATACCTGGGCTACATCCTCGGTAACGCCTCTGATCAATCTTGACTGGTATGATGAGAAGACCTTCAGAAAAGAAATGACTCCGATGAGCCTGCGCCCCAATGCGCATGACATCATCCGCACTTGGGATTTCTATACGATTGTTAAAAGCCTTTATCATACGGGAATGATCCCATGGAAGGATGTCATGATCTCGGGACATGTTATGGCTTCAAAAGGCGAAAAGATCAGCAAGAGAAAATCTAATTCCTCAATGGAGCCGGCAGAGCTCATTGAACAATTCTCAGCCGATGTCGTAAGATTGTGGACTTCCTCGGGAAGCCTCGGAAATGATATCGTATTTTCGGAAGAGGAATTTAAAAATGCCGGCAAGCTGATCAATAAGATCTATAATGCGGCCAAATTCGTTATCATGCAGCTTGAAGGATTTGAGAAAACCGATAATAACGGAAAAACGGTCATACTGAATGCGTTCGATAAGAACGAACCCGTTGACCTTATGATAATGGATAAATGGATCATCAGCTCCTTCAACAATATGCTGTCGCGTTTTGAAAAATACCTGGATAAGTATGAGATCGGACTGGCGATAGGAGAGCTGGAAAAGTTTTTCTGGAGCTACTGTGATGACTATATCGAGATCATAAAAAACAGAGTATATAAGCCCGAGATCTATGGTGAAAACGCCAGAAAATCCGGATTATATGCTGCTTATCATACTTTGCTCGGTATGATAAAATGTTTCGCGATATATATTCCGCATATTACCGAAGAGATCTATCAGGGGTATTTTATAAAATATGAAAATGAAATATCGATCCACAGGACGCTGATCGGAAAGATCCCGGAAAACTGCGGAATAACGGATTATGAGCTTGAGGCAGGACAGATAGCCGTTGACATAATTTCCGAATTAAGAAAATATAAATCAGAGAGAAACTTATCTTTGAAAGAAACTATTGATACGGTTCAGGTAATCCTTGATACAGATATAGATATGGGCGCGGTCCTTGAAGATATCAAGGCCACTGCTTCCTGCAAAAGTATCATATTATCGAAGGGAGACACATTCGGAGTAAATGTTATCAGGTAACCGGCTAACATCAGGCTTTAATGAGTTTTCGGCGGTATTGCAGTGAAAACTGACTGATATTTAAATATATTGAAAAATTTTCTTGACAGTATAGCCGTCGTATGCTATCTTATATTAGTGTGCCGCACGATGAGGGTAGAAGTCTGTGCTTTTATAAGCCGGCCCCACAATCGGCGAGATTATGACAGGAGGATGTCTTATTATGTACGCTATTATTGCAACAGGCGGAAAGCAGTACAAAGTAGCAGAAGGCGATGTGATCAAAGTTGAGAAGCTTGGCGCAGCTGCCGGAGAGAATGTTACTTTTGATCAGGTTCTTGTTGTAAATGATGGTTCCCTTAAGGTCGGCAATCCTACTATCAACGGTGCAAGCGTTTCAGCTTCAGTCGTTGAAGAGGGCAAGTTCCGCAAGGTTATCGTTTACAGATACAAGAATAAGTCGGGTTACCATAAGAAGAATGGTCACAGACAGGCTTACACCAAGGTTAAGATTGAGAAGATCAATGCTTGATTGATTGGAGCTTTAGGCATGATTCGCGTTAGTTTTAGATATGACGACAACAATGATCCGATCGCATTTCGATGCGAAGGTCACGCGGGATATGACCGCAGCGGCCGGGACATTGTATGCTCGGCAGTATCAATACTTACGATCAATACCGTGAATTCCGTGGAAAGCTTTACGGAAGACCGATTTACACTGGAAACGGACGAGAAACGCGGATACATGTATTTTTCCCTTAATGATGAGCCGTCGGATGATTCCCGGCTGCTCCTGAAGAGCTTAGAGCTCGGTATTAAAGGGATAGTTGAAGAATATGGCAATCGTTTTATTAAATTAGTCGAATGGGAGGTGTAAGTCATGTTAAGGATGAACTTACAGTTTTTCGCTCATAAAAAGGGTGTCGGCTCAACCAAGAACGGCAGAGATTCCGAGTCCAAGAGACTTGGACCGAAGCGTGCCGATGGTCAGTTCGTTAAAGCCGGTAATGTTCTTTTTACACAGCGTGGTACTAAAATTCATCCCGGTCTCAATGTTGGACGCGGCGGCGACGATACATTATATGCGCTTGTTGACGGAACATTAAGATTCGAGAGAAAGGGAAGAGACAAGAAGCAGGCTTCTGTTTATCCCGTAGCTGAGTAATTGATTTTTATCCAAGGGGCTTTGAGCGATCGAAGCCCCTTTTGTTTCTTTAGGTGGTATAGAAAGGCAGGAATATGTTTACAGATACAGCCAGAATACACATATCTTCAGGTAAAGGCGGAGACGGACATGTAAGCTTCCGCAGGGAGAAGTTCGTGCCGGACGGCGGCCCCGATGGCGGTGACGGCGGCAAGGGCGGAGATGTTATTTTCGAAGTCGATAAGGGCCTGAATACGCTAAACGACTACAGGTATAAGCACAAATTCAGTGCAGGCAACGGACAGGACGGCCAGAACAAGAGGTGCTCCGGTTCGAACGGTGCCGATCTTATCTTAAAGGTACCCGAAGGTACCGTAGTTCGTGAAATAGAGTCGGGAAAGGTCGTTGCCGACTTAAGCCATGATAATCTGCGCCAGACTGTATTAAAAGGCGGCAGAGGCGGCAAGGGCAACATGAACTATGCCACTTCGACGATGCAGGCACCGAAATATGCACAACCGGGCGGACCCGCCCAGGAGATCGATGTGATCCTGGAACTGAAGGTAATTGCAGACGTAGGCCTGGTCGGATTCCCCAATGTCGGTAAGTCCACATTGTTATCGCGTGTTACGAATGCGGAGCCGAAGATCGCGAATTATCATTTTACGACGCTGAATCCCAATCTCGGTGTGGTTGATCTCGGCGACGGTAAAGGCTTTATCATGGCTGATATTCCGGGACTTATCGAAGGTGCATCGGAAGGTGTCGGGCTCGGACATGAATTTTTGAAACATATTGAACGTACCAAGGTCCTGATACATATTGTTGACGGGGCTTCGGTTGAAGGCCGGGATCCCCTCGATGATATCCACAAGATCAACGAAGAGCTTGAAAAGTTCAATCCCGATCTGCTTAAAAAACCGCAGATCATAGCCGCGAATAAGATGGACGCCGTATATGACGAGAGTGAAAATGATATTATCGACCGTCTTAAAAAGGAATTTGAGCCAAAAGGGATCAAAGTATTCGGTATTTCGGCCGTAAGCGGCAAGAATATCAGAGAGCTTCTGTATTATGCATATGAGCTGCTGTCACAGCAGAATCCGGAGCCGGTAGTTTACCAGCCTGAATTTGTTTATGAACAGGATTCTGCGGCCAATCTGCCTTATACGGTTTCATATGATGAAGAAGATAAGGTCTATGTTGTTGAGGGACCTCGGGTTGAGAGAATGCTCGGATATACCAACCTCGATTCTGAGAAGGGATTTGAATTCTTCCAGCGCTTCCTCAAGGATAACGGTATTCTGGACGAACTTGAGGCTCTCGGCATTCAGGAAAAGGATACGGTAAGGCTGTACGGCTGGGAATTCGAATATTATAAATAATTTGTGTTGTATTTTCCGCGTAAAAAGGCTATTATGTTAGTATAAGAATAATTATTTTCAGTGGTAAGAGATTGTTTCGGGAGATTAATGATGACATCTAAGCAAAGGGCTTATCTGATCGGGCTCGCAATGAACATCGATCCGATCTATAATATTGGAAAAGGCGGCATTTCCGCCGAATTTACAAACGGGATCATAGAAGCCCTCGAAGCAAGGGAACTGATCAAAATATCCGTATTAAGGAACTGTGATGAGGATCCCAAGGAACTTGCAAGGCTGCTTTCCGAACGTACCAATTCCGAGATCGTTCAGGTCATAGGCAAGAAGATCGTTCTCTACAGGGAATCGAAGACCAATAAGAAGATAGAGCTTCCCAAGGTTAAAAAGACCGCTGAAAAATAAGTATTGGATAACAGCCGTTACGGAGCATTTTTCATAACGGAGATCGGAGAAGACGTATGAAACGTGTAGGTATATTGGGCGGAACATTCAATCCTATTCATATTTCTCATTTATTGATCGCAAGGTGTGCGCTGAACGAACTCAGCCTCGACAAGATCATTTTCATGCCTTCGAAGAATCCTCCTCATAAGCAGGATCTCGATGTTGCATCGGATGATGACCGTATGAACATGGTCAGATTTGCGATCGAAGATGAACCCGGATTTGAAGCTTCGGGTCTTGAACTTTCCCGTGAAGGATTGACTTATACAGCGGATACACTTGCGATCCTGAGAGAGATGAACCCCGATACGAAGTATTATTTTATCATCGGCGGTGATTCACTCGAAGCGTTTGATACATGGCATGAACCCGATCAGATCCTTCGCCGGTGCGCCCTCGTATGTTGTGGACGTGCGGGACAGGAGAGCTTCTATGTAAGACAGCGTATTCAGGCGCTACGTGACAAATATACAACTGCCAATTTTATACCCGAGATACATTATATCAATTCTCCCAAGATGGATATTTCTTCCAATCTTATCAGGAAATACATCTCGTATGATATCAGTACGCTCGGTATGACCAAACCTTCGGTTTCGAATTATATTTTCAAGACAAGACTTTACAGGTCCTCGGCTTACGACGAACTGAGGATCAAAATGGAGAGTCTTCTGAGCCCGCATCGTTTCGCCCATGTTAAAAATGTCGCGAAGACTGCCGTAAGGCTTGCACAGATCTACGGAGCCGACATGGATAAAGCATATATCGCCGGAATGCTCCATGACTGCGCTAAATACCTTGACGACGATCAGATGCTTGATGCAGCCAAGGAATACAAGATCGAACTTGAAGAAGTTGAAAAGCAGTCCCTGCAACTCGTTCACGCGAAAGTCGGAGCGGTATTTGCTAAAGAGATCTACGGAATAGAAGATGAGGATATCCTCAATGCGATCCGTTATCATACTACCGGCCGTCCTGAGATGAGCATTTTAGAGAAGATCATTTATGTAGCTGACTATATTGAGCCCGGCAGAAAACGCATGGTTGATGATGTCGAAGCTGCGAAGATGCTTGAACTTGCGCGTTCTTATGCTACATTGGACCTTGATTACGCGCTTAAATACATTTTGAAAGAAACATATGATTATCTGATCAATAAAACTGATTATGCTATCAGTGATATGACCAAAAAAGCATATGAGTACTACAAAGATATGTAAAAGGGGGTCAATTGATGAATAATAATGCCCAGGAAATGGTTAAGATAATATATAAGGCAATGGATGATAAAAAGGCTGAAGATATCAAGATCCTTGATATTTCAGAGGTTTCGACCATCGCCGATTATTTCGTTATCTGCAGCACCGCCAATAGTTCACAGATGGAAGCTGTTATCGATAATATTTCCGAAATGCTGGTTCGTGAAGGCTATGAGTCCAAACGTACCGAAGGCGGCCGGAGCAGCAGCTGGATCCTGATCGATTACGGTGATGTAGTCGTGCATGTTTTCTCGAAAGAGGACAGGTTGTTCTACGATCTGGAGAGGATCTGGAGAGACGGGAAGACAGTAGATATTGAAGATATCTGAATAAGGAACCTTTGAAATTAAAAATACCCTCTTTGCCGGATAACCGGTAGAGAGGGGATTTTTTTTATTTGCTACAGTTATGATTACAAGAGATAATCAATTGTATTGCAAAAATAAGGACATACCGCCCGCAGATCAGAGCATGCGGAAGAGTCCGATCACTTTGCCGAGGATCTTGGCGTCGGGAACGATGATGGGATCCATGGTGTCGTTCTCGGGCTGAAGACGGATGTGGCCGGATTCTTTGTAGAATGTCTTGACGGTCACGCTGTCATCGATCAGGGCAACTACGGGCTCGCCGTTCCTTGCGGTGTTCTGCTGGCGGACAAGTATCTTATCACCGTCGAATATTCCGGCGTTGATCATGCTTTCACCTTTGACCTTAAGCATAAAGGTCTGCTCGTTGGGCATGTATTCGGAAGGAATGGGGAAGTAGCCTTCAATATTCTCTACAGCGAGGATTGGCTGGCCTGCGGAGATCGAGCCGATAATAGGAACATTGACAAGCTCGCGTCTGGTGAGATTGAAACTCTCATCGACAATCTCGATGGTACGGGGCTTCGCCGGATCACGCCTGATATATCCGTTTTTCTCAAGGGCTTCAAGATGTGAGTGCACGGATGATGTTGATTTCAAATGTACTGCTTCGCAAATATCTCGAACCGACGGGGGAAAACCGCGGTTAATTATCTGATCTTTAATATATTCGAGTATTTCGGTCTGTTTCGCTGAAATCTTGCCGTATGACATGGGAACCTCCTTTGGCAGGGACATTGCCTTATCTTTACTTTTCTAAACATCTGTTCGCTTAGGATTATACAATATTCCGCCAGATATGTCAAACAAATGTTTGCGAAAATTTATTCGGTTATCTGTCCCGGAACCCATGACGGCAGTATTCCGTTTGTCACAGCATGGAAGATATTGTTCCTGAAGCCGGGATTTTCGTGCTCAAGCTGTTTTACAAGCATTTTTACATATTCGCGGCGCGTGTTGCCGTCGGCCGGGCAGGGATTCTTGATTACCGGGAGTTTGTACAAATTCTGAAATCCCTTAACATCGGCTTCATCGATGTAGATCATCGGCCTGATGAGAGTGATATCCATGCGGTCAAGATAGGTCACGGGAGCGAAACAGTAAAAATGTCCTTCGTAAATGAGCGACATCAGCGCTGTTTCGATAACATCATCCCTGTGATGAGCATATGCTGCTTTGTTGCAGCCAAAACTCTTTGCTGCGTCGTTGAATGCGCCTTTACGCATTTTCGAGCAGAGAGAGCAGGGATTGGATTCATTTCTGATATCAAATACAATATCCTTGATCTGGGTTTTGACTTCATGAAATTTTACATTAAGCTCTTCGGAAAGCTTTCTGATCTGTGTCAGGTCAAATTCTTCATAACCGATATTTACGGCAATAGCGATCAATTCAAAAGGAACAGGATAGAAACGGCGCAATCCCGACATTGCATATAACAGGGTAAGCGAATCTTTGCCTCCCGAAATACCCACAGCGATCTTGTCACCGGGTTCGATCATTTTGAAATCATCGATCGCTTTACGGGTAAGACTGTACAAACGTTGCATTTTCATAATCAAAATCTCCATGCTGCGAAGGTATAAAACAGCTTATGACTATATTTTCAGTAGATCATACCTTAGCAAGTATATAACGTATAGCTTATTTTTGCAATTAATATCATATTTAAAGATCGTTTTGTAATTTATTATATTATCTACATTAAGATATTTTGATTTGACAAAGCTTTCTTAAACAATTATCATGGTATTTGTTGAAAAATAAAGGTTTTAAAGGATGAGGAAAGTATATGAGATCAAGAGCGATCAAACTTTTTACGGTGATTTTATTAGTAATATCTTTTTCTGTTTCTGTATTTCCGGCAAATGACACTTCTGCGGCATCATACCTTTTCAAATACAAGGAATATATGAACGGCACCACGGTGAAATACAACGGTACGATACCTTCATACAATATTGACGGTAAGGCTGTCGATACTTCAAAAACACCCGGAATAATCAATGACAGAGGTATTGCAATGTGCAATGCAGCTGTGGTTTTCAAGGCCGCAGGTGTTAAAGTATCCTATAAGAGCTCGAAAAAGACAATAACATTCAAATATAATGACAATAAGCTTGTTCTTTACCTGAATTCGGACAGGGCAGTGCTCAATGATGAAGAAGTCAAGTCAGATTCTTTATGCGCATCCTACAGGGTAAAATATTCGGACAGCGGTAAGACTGTTACTTATGTTCCTTCAAGGTTTGTTGCGGAATCGCTGGGTATGGATTATACATGGGATTCCTCCAAAAAGACTGCATTTATAAAGACTCCGGTCAAGTTGGGAATGAATGATGAGATAGTTTATTACCTGGGGTCCCTCGGAAATATAAGCATCGACGGTGAAAAATGCGAGAATTCTTCCTATCCTTCGATCATTATTTCCGACAATGCGATGCTGAGTACGGATTCGGTGTTTGAAGATCTCGATAATACTGATTTTCTGTATCAGAAAAAGACAGGGGACATTACGATCCGCCGCGGGGATATTACTCTGAAAATGAAGGTCGGGACGACAATTACATATGTAAACGGCGTTATAGGTTCCTGCCCGGTCGCTCCGGTACGTATCAGAAATTATGAGACCGGGACTGTCGGACTGTATGTTCCGGGCAGATATGTTTTCGAAACACTGGGTTATGATTATTCCTGGAATGAGTCGAAAAAGGAATCGCAGATTGCCTTTGTAGAGGGAAAAACGGGTGTATTTTCACCAGGTTATGTCATCGGCGCGATTTGTGATGCTCCTCAGGGACTTACGCTCCCGGATGATGAAGACCCGGATTATTACCAGGAGTTCGGTTTCCCGTTCCCCGATGATATTACTTTCGATGACATAATATACGAAGACGCATTTTACGAAAATACCGTCAAAATCGAGATAGAAGGGGATCATACCGAATTTTACAAGGATAATCTCGAAAATACAGGAGAGGCTGTACTTCAGGCAAATGTGCTGTACTACCCCGAAGAGGATGTTACCAGGATCAACATTGCTCTGCGAACCGATGAAAACAACATCATAATCGGTCATCGTGATGAGATAATCGATGACATGATATGGTTTACCTTCGATCTTCCGAAGAATCTCTATGATAAGATCATCATCCTGGATGCGGGTCACGGCGGAAAGGACACCGGAACACGTCACGGCGGATACAATGAAAAGGATATGAATTTTGCAATAATATATAAATATTGCAAACAGTATTTTGACCAGACAGATATAAAGGTTTATTATTCCCGTTATGATGATACACTTCCTACACTGTACCAGCGTGCATGGCTCGGAGCAAGGGTAGGAGCGGATTTCTTTATAAGTGTGCATCACAATTCACACAGTAACACAAAAGCGAAGGGAACGAGCGTATATTACAGCACCGAGGATGTCGGAACGTTTCCCGCAAGAGATGATGATGACGGGGAAGAATATGAGGAGCTGGTAGAAAATGAGAGCGGGGAGACTTCTGAAAATACAGGTATTGATGAAGTTCCCTCAGATGGAAATACTGTAGAAAACAACCCGTCGGACGAAAATACAGCAGAAAACAGCTCGGATAATACTGTAGACGACATAGAAGACGAGGAAGATGATGATGTCCTTACCGGTAAAATAATGGCACAGATGCTCCTGGACGCGCTCGTAGAAAGCCTCGGCACAGAAAACAGAGGCATTATCGATAGGAATTTTGTTGTAGTAGGCAAAAACAATTCCGTTCCGGCCGTGTTGATCGAGGTAGGATTCATGTCCAATCCCGACGAGCTCAAACGCATTATTACAAAGAAATTCCAGAAAAAAGTCGCAAAGACGATCTATAAAACGGTCCTTGAGATGTACGAGATTTACGGAGATTAAAGCATTTTCCGAAGATAAAACAAGGATCAGGATGATCAATCCTTATTTTCATCATCGCGTTTGTCGTCATCGCGCAATTTAACAATATCTTTGGCTCTTCTGCGGCGGTCTTCCTCGATCGCCGCATAGTGTTTTCTTGTGGTATTAACGTCTTTATGGCCCAGAACGTCGGCAACGAGGTAAATATCGCCTGTTTCCTGGTAAAGCGCCGTACCGTAAGAGCTGCGCAGCTTATGAGGTGTGATCTTTTTAAGAGAAGTAACGTGGCTTGCGTATTTCTTAACCATGATCTCAACGTTACGGACGCAGATCCGGCGCTTGCGCGTCGAAAGGAATAATGCGTTTTCGTGCCCGGGAACCACGTCCTGAATGGTTTTTCGTTCCTCAAGATAGGGGAGAAGGGCGTCTTCAACTTCATTACCGAAATATACGAATGCTTCGTATCCGCCTTTTCGGGTTACTTTTATACGTGAATTCGCAATATCCACGTCCTGGATGTCGAGCCCGACACATTCGGTCACACGTATCCCGGTGCCCAGCATAAGTGTCATCATTGCCAGATCACGGACTCTGTTAAGCTCATGGAACTGGCGTTGACGATCGGTCATATTTTCGGCACCAATATCAACGGTATCAAGGAATTTTGCAATTTCATCGGTATCAAGCCTGATGATCGCCTTGTCGTGAAGACGGGGCAGTTCAACCATAACCGTGGCGTTGTTCTCGATCATTTTATTCTTGTACAGATAGGAATAGAGGCCGCGTAAAGCCGCCATTTTACGCTTGATAGCGGAATTGGAATTAACGATATCCTCGCCGTTTTTATCGGTACGCAGGCGCAGATATTCCATATATTCCTCAATATCAAAGGTCTCAAGGTTTGAAAGTTCTTCCAGCGTAATGCCTTTTATATCGGAATGTTTGCTTTTAACCGCGGAATTGTTTTCATAAAGCCATTCGAAAAAGACTCTGAGATCCTCAGCGTATCCAAGACGAGTACGGGGCAAAGTATGCGGCTCGATACCGCGGAAAAACGTCGTAACAAATCCGGGGAGCAAAGATAAAATGTCACGCGTTTTTCTCGTATATTCGATGCGTTTTTGTTCGTGATATGATTTCGTTTCCAAATTAAGGACCTCCGCAGAGCTGATATTGAATATTCCGGCGTTCGGGAGCCACTCTATCCGATAAACAGAGCCACCCATTCCGTGCGGTAGAGCCAATCGGAATAATTATCTATTCCGATGCATAGAGCCATCCTTTACAATGTAATTGCGTAAATAGTGCGCAATTCATTGAAAGGAGGACTTTTATGTCCAAGGAAAAACAAATCCTCAGTCTTTACATTGACAATTACAGTCAACGTAAGATCGCAACCATGCTGAACGTATCAAGAAACACTGTGTCAGCCGTGATTGCCGCAGCCAAGAGAGCAAAACTTCCAGCCTTACAGCTAGCAAGCATGGATGAGCTTTCACTTGCAGCACTCCTGTTTCCGGAAAAAGCTAACGAACCTGTGCAGGTCGTACCGGATTTCGAACACATTCACAAAGAACTTCTCAGACAAGGAGTAACACTCCGCTTACTTTGGGAAGAGTATTCGGATGCATGCCGGGAATCCAAACAGCCGCCGTACATGTATTCCCAGTTTTGTAAGCTGTATGGTGATTATGTTGACAAGAATAAGCTCACAATGCACATCCAGCACAAACCTGGTGACAAACTGATGGTTGACTGGGCCGGAACAACACTCCCGCTCTATGACAACATTACCGGTGAGAATACCAAATGCTACCTTTTCGTAGCAACACTGCCTTTCAGCATGTATTGTTATGCTGAGGCGTGTATGGCTATGAAACAGGAAGACTGGATCAATGCACATGTCCATATGTATTCTTTTTTGGGTGGAACAACAAGGCTGTTGGTTAGTGACAACCTGAAAACCGGGGTAGTCAAAAACAAAAAGCATGATGATCCTGTCATTAATCGGAGCTATCAGGAACTTGCCGATCATTACAGAACAGCGCTCCTGCCGGCCAGAGTACTGGCCCCTAAGGACAAAGCCGCGGTTGAGGGTTCCGTAGGTCAGCTTACATCAAGGATCATAGCCAAATTACGTGACAAAAGATTCTTCAGCCTCACGGAACTGAACAAAGCTATTTCTCACGAACTGAAAACATTTAATGATCGTCCTTTTCAGAAAAGAGAAGGTTCACGATCTTCAGTTTATATTGAAGAAGAGCTTCCGTTCATGCAGCCACTCCCTCAATGGCCTTACGAATACGCCACATGGAAAGTGGCTACGGTACAGCTAAATTACCATGTAGCAATAGACAAACAGTATTATTCTGTACCTTATGCTTATGCTCGTAAGAAAGTGGATATCCGTCTTACAAAGTCCATAGTAGAAGTATTCTACCAGGGAACACGCATCTGCAGCCATAAAAGGTTGCATGGACGTATGGGACAGTATGATACCAATCCTGATCATATGCCGGCAAATCATCAGCTTTACAGCGAATGGAACAGCGAACGTTTCAAACACTGGGCTGAAACTATAGGCCCCTCGACCAAAGAAGCCATCATCAGGATATTTGATTCTTATCGGGTGGAAGAACAGGCATATAAGGGCTGCCTGTCCCTCCTTAAGCTTGCTGATAAATATTCGGCAGCACGTTTGGAGAATGCTTGTAAGGTAGCTCTCACGCATATCCCCAACCCCCGATACAAAAATATTAGACTGATATTGGAGGCTGGTCAAGACCTTCCTAAACATTCTGAAAAAAATACCACGGATCACGTTCAGGAAAACGGATATACGCACCTGCGTGGTGCTGCTTACTATGCAGGAGGTGTCGACCATGAATCATGATACCCTGCAAAAACTTAGAAAAATGCGACTTTCAGCTTTTGCCGCAGCATATCGGGATCAGTCAAACGATCCTGAAACTTATGAACCTCTGACATTTGATGAAAGGCTTACCTTGCTTGTTGATGCCGAGTTTGATACAAGGATCAACAACAAGATCAAACGACTATTAAAAAGTTCTCACCTTCCGGATACAACAGCTCATATCAGCGGTATTGAATATTTACCTGATAGGAACCTAAACAAGGATCTCTTTGCAACGTTCCGTTCCAACGAGTATATCCGAAAAGGACTGAACATCATGTTGATCGGCGCTACCGGAAGCGGGAAAACTTATATTGCATGTGCGTTAGCCACCAATGCATGTCGCAGTGAGTATCGCACAAGATACTACCGGCTCTCGGAATTCTTTGGAGAGATGGAAGCGGCGAGGTTGCAAGGAAAGTATAACGATGTCATCAATCAGCTACGTAGCATTCCGCTTATGATATTTGACGATTTCCTTCTCATTTCAACAAACCAGGAAGAACAGAGGGATCTGTTTATCCTTCTCCGTGCTAGGGATGAGGCTAAAACGTCAACTATTCTATGCTCACAGGTAAGCATCGCCGGGTGGCATGAACGGCTTGGGAGTGGTGGTGTCGCAGATACACTCCTGGATCGTATGACAGCAAACGGTTATGCGATTACAATTGGCGGAGATGTTTCAATGCGAAAACGCCATAGCAGGATATAAAAAACAAAAAACTCTGGGCGGGAGCAACCTGGCTCCCGCTTCGGAGCACTGGCTCTGATTATCGGAGCCTGTGGCTCCATTAGATCAGAATGCGTGGCTCCGCCACGTCGGAATAATCAATAAACTGCCTTCGTAATCAATGATTATCCGTTCGGCTTCTTCTCCATATTCATTAATTATCTCATCGACAGGGATTAATTTCCCGTCTCGGAAAAGGACAATTCTCGCGTCGGACATTTTGTCGTCGTTTTCAGGATAAATAATACTGTATTTCTCATTCAGATAATAATCGATCTCTGATATTTTTCCCGTCCAGCCATCAAGTAATGAGATTCGGTCAATGATCAGCCTTTCTTTGTCGTTTTTATTCTGGTAAAAAGTATATTTCAATTCCCCTGAACAAGATGATTCAGAATATACAATTCCTCCCCCATATTTATTGGAAGCGATTCCTAAATAATAATCTTTTTTGTCTATGATTTTTGGTATATTCCCATTATCACCAGATGGGATAAATATATTATTTGTCTTTATATC
>JAFZNE010000028.1 GCA_017553035.1 Lachnospiraceae bacterium | reverse complement strand
CGGGCAGGAAGCGGTTGATATCGTCGGGCGCGAGCACATTGACATCGTGCTCATGGATGTCATGATGCCGGTCATGGACGGGATCACTGCGATGGCCATGATCCGGAAGATGACCAATATCCCCGTGATAATGCTGACGGCGAAAAGCGAGGATAACGATATCATCCTCGGACTGAATGTGGGCGCGGACGACTATATCACGAAGCCTTTCAATCCCATGGAAGTAAAGGCAAGAGTCCGCTCACAGCTCAGAAGATATCTGTATCTCGGAGCGGGGAAACCTGCGGAGGACGGTACCGGTGAAAATGAAAAGTATGTTATAGGCGGGATCGAACTTGATGACAGGGCCAAGACCGTTACGGTGGACGGCGATGAAGTGAGTCTGACCCCGAAAGAATTCGAGATACTTAAGCTCCTGATGTCCGAGCCCGGGAAGGTATTTTCTCTGAAAGACCTTTACAGCCTGGTCTGGAAGGAAACGCCGATCGGTAATGAAGGCACCGTTGCCGTACATATCCGGCATCTGCGCGAGAAGATAGAGATAGATCCTGCCAATCCGAGATATATCAAGGTTCTGTTCGGCCGGGGATACTGCATAAAAAAAGATCCCGACAGGCTCGAAAAGTGAAAGGAAGGAAATAATGAAACATTTCTTTAGAAGCATACCGGGTAAAATAATATTGTTCGTCGGATGTGTCGTATCGGTAACAGCGCTTGCCGGATGCATTCTGGGCGCATTTATCCTTGTCGAAGGCGGATTTTATGAAGCCGGCGAGGAGGAGCTGTTCGGACGGGAAGTAAGCGCCGAGATCATCAGCCAATGGCAGGAATTGTATAACTACGGACAGTATGATGAAAATGAAGATGGCGTCAGAAAATACAGATATGACGGCAATCTGATCCTGCATATTTATGATGCGGATGATGCGGATGATCTGTGTGCCGTGACCGGAACTTCCGCGGGTACGGCGACCGAGGACATGATATTGGAATATGATGCCGTTCTTTATTCGTATTCCGCGCGCTTTGAGCCTGTATGGGAATATTCGGTCGTTCGTTCGCAGTATTACTATTATGACAAAGGGCTTATAAATGACAGCGATAATTATTCATTCCGCAATTACAGGTTAAAAGCCGCATTCAGGAAGGGATTTCCCGCAAATGACAGATATGCGCTGATATATAAGGGAATACACTTCGGTTATAAAATGAGATATGCGGTGTATTATATCGGTATAGCCGCCGGTATCATTGCGTTGTTGTGCTTTATCGCACTCATGTGCGTGTCCGCAAGAAGAAAAGAAGACGACGGATTACACCCCGGCCTGCTGCACAAAGTTCCGTTCGATCTGATCGCGGCATCGGAATGTTGCCTGCTCGTCTTATACATTCATTTTATCGTTGAGCATGGCGATAGGAGCATGGCTGCGCTGATCGCAGCGATCATAGCGGGTCCGTTTGTCCTGACGGCAACTTTGGGCTTTTGCATGAGCTGTGCGGCAAGGATCAAGGACGGGAGTATTTTGAAAAATACCGTGATATGGCGTGTCTTAAAGCTCGCCGGAAAAGGGCTTGGATTCCTTGCGGAACTTTTCAAAGGGATCCCGACAGCGTGGAAAGTACTGATCTTTATAGGTGCCAACGCGTTTATCGATCTGATGGTACTGTTGCTTGCAACTGAACATGAAGAAGAGGGAGCGCTTGCGATCCTGGTGATCAAAACGCTGTTACTGGCCGGTTTCGGAGTATTTGTCTGTATGAAACTGAAAATCCTGAAGGATGGAGCGGCTCAACTGGCCAATGGCAACATTACCGGCCAGATCGATACAAAAGGCCTGCTTCCCGAGATGAAAAAACATGCCGAGAATCTAAACAGTATCGGACGCGGCATGAATACGGCAGTTGAACAGAGGCTGAAGAGCGAAAGGATGAAGGCGGAATTGATCACAAATGTTTCGCATGATATCAAGACTCCTCTTACTTCGATAATCAATTATACGGGACTGATCGCAAATGAAAGCTGCGATAATAACAAACATTCACAATACGGTGAAGTGCTGATGAGGCAGGCTGAGCGCCTGAAAAGGCTGCTGGAAGACCTGGTCGAGGCTTCGAAGGCTTCGACGGGTAATCTGGATGTGAATCTTGCACCATGCGATGCGGCGGTATTTGTAAGCCAGGCGTCCGGTGAATATCAGGAAAAACTTGAAGCTGCGCAGCTGAGTCTGGTCGTAAAACAGCCCGAAGAGAATCTGCGTATTATGGCCGACGGACGACGCATGTGGCGCATTTTCGACAATCTGATGAACAATATCTGCAAATATTCCCTGCCCGGAACCCGAGTATACTTAACACTTGACCGCTTTGGCGATACTGCACGATTTCTCTTCAAGAATACCTCGAGGGACGTACTCGATATTTCCGAGGATGAGCTGATGGAACGTTTCGTACGCGGCGATGCTTCGCGAAATACGGAAGGAAACGGACTCGGACTCTCGATCGCCAAGAGCATGGCACAGCTCCAGAACGGGGTGCTGAAGATCGAAACCGACGGTGACCTGTTCAAAGCAATACTGATGTTTCCGCTGATCGCAGAGTAAAACTGCAATAAATATGCCATGACATCAAAAATGTCATGGCTTTTTGATGTTTATAAAACAATATATTCCATTGACTGAAATAATGAATCTCTGTATATTGAAACAAGAAGTATCGGGCAAATCCGGTACTATCCGAAAGAGGGGGGCAGCATGGAAAATCAATTGTATATCAAGCAGTTAAGACCTTATCTGTATTTGATGGATGAGGCACACGAAGCAACCGGATATCTGCTGATCGGGGAAGAAAAAGCCTGCGTGATCGATACGATGAATGGTTACAACAACCTGTACAAGGCGGTACGCGAGATCACTGACAAGCCTGTATTTGTGATCAATACGCATGGACACGGGGATCATATTTTCGGAAATGTATATTTCGACGAAGCTTACATCAATCCCAATGACATCCCGATGACCGAAATGTTCGTCAAACATCCGGATTTTATCAAATTCTGTGAAGAGAACGGAGTTTCAATGCCTTCTTTCAAGCCGATCAAAGGCGGCGATATCATAGATCTCGGAGGTAAAACTCTGGAAATATATGACATCCCGGGACATTCGCCGGGCGGAATATTGCTGCTCCTGAAAGAAGACCGGATCCTGTTCACGGGGGATTCGATCAATCATCATTTATGGATGATGCTCGACGACTGCTCGAATATGGATGAATATGTCAGGACGCTTGATAAGGTCATGTTCCTTGAAAATGAAGCCAATCTGATCCTGCACGGACACGCCCGGGATTATGACGATATTTCACTGATGCGCTGTCTGCGCCGGGGAGCGGTTGAGATCTGTGAAGGCAAAACAGAGAACGATGAACCGTATAACTGGTTCGGCGGGGTATGCAAACAGCATCATTTCGCGCTTGAGCCGGGTAAGCATTATTCACAGGAACACAGCGTGATATGCTACAGGCCGGAGCAGGGGCGAGTATTAAGGCAGTAAGATGAAGTTGAAGGCAAAAATATAAGGAATTTTCAATAAGGATCGGCGTCAGTTGATTGAATGATAAAGTATGCGCTTGACTGTGTTTATCGGTTCAGAATGGAAAAGGGGAGTACAGACATGAAGAAAATAAAATGGGGCGTTATGGGAACTGCAGGTATCGCAGCGGGTTGTACGATACCCGGTATGAAGAAGGCAAAGGGCTGTGAATTGTATGCGATAGCCGGAAGAAGCCTCCAAAAGGCAAATGCATTTAAGGAAAGATTCGGGTTTGAGAAAGCTTATGAAGGGTATGACGCACTGCTTGAAGACCCGGACGTTGAAGCGGTATATATCCCGCTTCCCAACAATATCCACTGCGAGTGGGTCATCAAGGCTCTGAACGCCCACAAACATGTACTGTGCGAGAAACCGATCGCGATGAATACCGAAGAGCTGCGGTGTATGTTCCAAGCCGCTAAGGACAACGGAGTGATCCTGATGGAAGCGTATGCGTACCTGCACAGTCCGTTTATGGAGGCATTGAAAAATATAGTAAGGAGAGGTGAGATCGGAAAGATCGATTACATCGACACCGCATTCCTGACACAGGGCTATTCCGAAGATTTCAGGCTGCATAAGGAACTTGGCGGCGGCGGTATTTACGATGTCGGATGCTATTGTACCACCATGATCCTTTCACTGATCGATTCACCCATAGAGTATGTCAAGGCGGACGGAGAACTTGACGAAACGGGCGTGGACCACATGGCGTCGGTCCTTCTGAAATTTGCCGACGGAGCGAGGGCATCATTTAACTGCGGAATGATCCTCGGAACCGACACGAGTGACAGATATGACAGGCTCTTCATACACGGCACGAAGGGTTATATACGTTCGGATGTCGAGTATAACCAGGAAGGCTCCATCGCAATGAAGATCACGGTCAAAAATGAAAAAGGTGAGCGTATCACACGTACCGAGAGCGTATTTGCCGGATCAAATTATACTCTTGAACTTGAACAGATGAATGAATGTATCGCGGGAAATGCAACACCGCTTGTTTCTGAAGAGTTTTCGATCAGAAATATGCAGCTGCTGGATACGATACTTGAGGAAGTACGGAAACCATGAGATACTTTTTCGCATTAAAGCGCTAAAAAATTTTTCTTGACATCCGCATATTATAGATTTATAATGCAAATCAGCAAAGGCAAAGGCGTCTTTCAATCCGAAGGTCGGATTATGCCCTTTTGCCTTTTTATTTTATCGATCATTTTTAGAGGAGGATAGGAAAATGCCTAAAGCAGCAGCAAAGAAGAGTTTATTCAAGACCAAGTATGCACAGAGAGTATACGAGGCAACCGCAGCGAAGAATCCCGATGAGAAGGAATTCCTGCAGGCAGTATTTGAAGTTCTGACAACACTTGAGCCCATGATCGCCAAGAGACCCGATCTCGAGGAGCAGGGCATCCTTGAGCGCATCGTTGAGCCTGAGCGCATGATCATGTTCAGAGTTCCGTGGGTTGATGATAAGGGCAAGGTACAGGTTAACCGTGGTTACAGAATTCAGTTCAATTCCGCGATCGGACCTTACAAGGGAGGACTTCGTTTCCATCCTTCAGTTACTCTTTCGGTTATTAAGTTCCTCGGCTTCGAGCAGATATTCAAGAACAGCCTTACCAGCCTTCCCATGGGCGGCGGCAAGGGCGGTTCGGACTTCGATCCCAAGGGCAAGTCGGATGCAGAGGTTATGCGTTTCTGCCAGAGCTTCATGACAGAGCTCAGCAAGCATATCGGTGCTGATACAGACGTTCCCGCAGGTGATATCGGCGTTGGCGCTCGTGAAGTAGGTTTCCTCTTCGGACAGTACAAGAGACTGCGCAATGAGTATACCGGCGTTCTGACCGGCAAGGGCCTTACATTTGGCGGCAGCCTGATCCGTAAGGAAGCTACAGGCTATGGTCTGTGCTATCTGACTCAGGAAATGCTCAAGGTTATGAAGAAAGATTCATTCAAGGGCAAGACCGTTGTTATTTCCGGTTCGGGTAATGTTGCGATCTATGCAGCAGAGAAGGCTACACAGTTCGGCGGCAAGGTTGTTGCAATGTGCGATTCCAACGGATACATTGTTGATACAAAGGGCATTAATCTTGATGTTGTTAAGCAGATCAAGGAAGTTGAGCGCGGCAGGATCAAGGAATATACAGCAAGAGTAAAGGGTTCGAAGTATTTCGAAGGCTGCAAGGGTATCTGGACAGTTAAGTGCGATATCGCTCTTCCCTGCGCAACCCAGAACGAGCTTGATGAAGAAAGCGCAAAGGCACTTGTAAAGAACGGCGTTATCGCTGTTGCAGAAGGTGCCAACATGCCTTCAACTCCCGAAGCTATCGCAGTATTCCAGAAGGCCAAGGTTCTCTTTGCTCCCGCGAAGGCAGCCAATGCAGGCGGCGTTGCAACATCAGGTCTTGAGATGAGCCAGAATTCACAGAGACTTTCATGGACCAGCGAAGAAGTAGATGCCAAGCTTGAAGGCATCATGAAGAACATCTTCCACAGCATTTACGACGCAGCTGAGAAGTACGGTGTTAAGGGCGACCTCGTTGCAGGCGCAAACATCGCCGGATTCGAGAAGGTTGCAACCGCAATGCTCGCACAGGGAATCGTTTGATGTAGGGAAAAAGGAAAGAATCTAATAGATTAAAATGATCAGGGGCGCTTGAAAACAAACGCCCCTGATTTTTTATGCCGGTTTATTCATTTTTATTCTTCACAGGCTTGTGATGTGTGTGCCGGGCCGGATTACATTCGACGTCTTACCCGTTTATCTTCTCCGTCAACGGCACTTCATACTTCTTCGCATACTCGAAATAATAATCCTTGTACTTCTGCGAATTGGCACGCATATCCTTCGCGTAGCCGTGGATATCGAAGCCGGAACCGGAGGTATGCTTCTCCACAACGTGCAGCGCGATATTTGAACAATATGCCGCGACACGATCAAAACTGGTCAGAAGCTCAACAAGCGAGATACCGGCCTGAACCGAGCAGTCGCCCGCCTGGAGCCGGCGCACATGATTTTCTTTGATGGTTTCACCCATGTTGTTGACGATCTTGGCAAGGGGTTCAACCCGAAGAGCTTTTTCTTCCTCATCATTTGTAAATGAGTTAACGGTTGTCAGCAGGATCTCGTTAACCGCATCCGCCACAAGAACCAGCTCTTCTTTGGCCATGTTCGTAAACTTGATCTTGGCATCGTGATTGTAGGTCGCTACATCGGAGATCTTTACACAGTGGTCACCGATACGTTCGAAATCCATGATGCTGTGCATGATCTCGGTGGTCAGTTTGATCTCTTCGGGACGCAGGTTGAGCGATGTGACTTTGACCATATAGTCGGAAAGAACAGTTTCTGATTTATCGAGGAATCTTTCGTTGTCGTTGATGCGTTCAATGATCGCCGGATCGTATTTGTCATGCATCATGATCGCCAGACTGTAATTTTCAACGGCAACTTTACCCATGTTATTGATGACGCTGCGGCACTGGGAAAGCGCAACCGAAGGTGTCTTCAGCAGCAGATCGGTAAGTCCCGACAGTGCCTCGTCGATCTCGTTGGTCTCGGTGGCAGGCCGCAGTTTTCTCGCGATCTTCGCAACCACACCGCAGAACGGCAGCATTACAAATGAAGCGGCAATATTATATACGGTGTTCAGATCGGCGATATTACCGCGGTTCATCTGCGATTCCCAGTTAATCACGCCCAGAGGACGGAGGATGAGGTAGATGACTATCAATCCGAGGATAGCACCGAAACTGCTGATAAGCAGCTGGGATACCGTAACCTGCTGTGCTTCACGTTTGGTACCGATGCTTGAAAGCAGTACGGGGAACAGCTTACCTATGCTGATACCGATGATCATGGGAGCAGCGATGGAAAATGTAACATCGCCCGTAGCTGCCGCGATCGCCTGTACGATACCGACGGCGGCAGATGAACTCTGCAGGATAGCCGCAAGCAGGATACCCATAAGCACACCGATCAGGGGATTCGAGAAGCCTGTGAACATCTCGCGGAAGCTTTCCGATGATGAAAGCGGTGACAGAGCATTTTCCATAGTGGTCATTCCGAAGAAGATAATACCGAAGCCCATGATGATGGCAGCGATATTATTAACCTTTTTCTTCTTGACGATCAGCATGATGAACGCTGCAACTCCGATAAGCAGTGGAGCGAAGGAAGAGGGCTTGATAAATGTCAGAAATGAAGTTCCGTCACCCGAAACATCGCCCAGACGCAGGATCTGGCCGGTAACGGTCGTACCGATATTGGCACCGAGCAAAACCGGAACAGCCTGTACAAGCTTCATCAATCCGGCATTTACGAAACCGACGAGCATGATCGTTGTTGCGGATGAGCTCTGGATCAGTGCCGTAACGAGAATACCGAGGCTGAAACCTTTTGCACGGTTGTCCGTGAACTTGGCCAGCGTCTTTTCCAGTCGTGCTCCGGCAACATTTTGAAGAGAAGCTCCCAAATATTTCATTCCGTACAGGAACAGACCTATACCGCCGATAAGCTGAAATACTGATAAAATGTCCATAACTTGCCTCTTACATATGAAAGAAGTGTTGAGCTTATAAATCACTTTGCCGTCATTTTACAAATGTGAGGATGAATGACTGCAATCAACAAACCGATCCTCAGCAACATAGTACTATAAAAATCGCAGTTTTGCAATAATTGATTGAGGATCGGACCGGATGACGGTAAAAATGAAACTTTAAATTGACATGCCAATATTGTCTTGTTAAAATTGTATCTGGTTACATTCGCAGGTTTTAAGGGGAGGATATCATGTACAGGCAGGGATTTGACAATGACAAATATCTGAAAATGCAGTCGGAGCATATCAGGGAAAGGATCGGAAGTTTCGGCGGCAAGCTGTATTTGGAATTCGGCGGCAAACTGTTCGATGATTACCACGCATCGCGCGTATTGCCCGGGTTTGCTCCCGACAGTAAGATCAGGATGCTCTATGAGCTGCGTGATACCGCAGAAATAGTCCTTGTCATCAATTCTGCAGATATCGAGAAAAACAAGGTCAGAGGCGATCTCGGAATCACCTATGATATGGATGTTCTCCGTCTCATCGATGCCTTCAGAGGCTACGGACTGTACGTCGGAAGCGTTGTACTGACACAGTTCGCCGGTCAGGCAAGTGCCGAGAAATACCAGAAGAAGCTTGAAGGACTCGGGATCAAGGTTTACAGACACTATATCATTCCCGGATATCCCGCGAACATTCCTTTCATCGTCAGCGATGAGGGTTTTGGTAAAAATGATTATATAGAAACTTCCCGTTCGCTTATCGTCATTACGGCGCCCGGACCCGGAAGCGGAAAGATGGCGACCTGCCTGTCCCAGATCTATCATGAAAACAAGCGTGGGATCAAGGCCGGATATGCCAAATTCGAGACTTTCCCGATCTGGAACCTGCCGCTCAAGCATCCGGTCAATCTGGCTTATGAAGCCGCAACTGCCGATCTTAATGATGTCAACATGATCGACCCGTTCCATCTGGAAGCGTACGGTGAAACGACGGTCAATTACAACCGCGATGTTGAAGTATTCCCCGTTCTTAACGCGATGTTCGAAACACTGCTCGGTGAGTCGCCGTATAAGTCACCTACCGATATGGGTGTAAATATGGCGGGAAACTGTATATTTGACGACGAAGCTGTAAGGGAAGCCGCCAATGCGGAGATCATCAGAAGATATTACGATACACGATGCAGGCTGCGTCAGGGCGATGCAACGGCCGAGCAGGTATACAAGATAGAACTGCTGATGAAGCAGGCCGGAATTACGACCGATGACAGACCCTGTACGAAGGTTGCCGTTGAACTTGCGGAGGCTACAGGAGCTCCTGCGGCGGCAATGGAACTGCCAGACGGCAGGATCGTTACGGGCAAGACCACATCGCTGCTCGGTGCTTCTTCGGCATTGCTGCTCAATGCTTTGAAGGAGCTTGGAGGTATCGATCACGACATAGATCTGATCGCACCCTCGATCATTGAACCCATACAGGATCTGAAGGTCAACCACCTCGGTAACCGCAATCCCCGTCTGCATACCGATGAGATCCTTGTTGCACTTACTATCTGCGCCGCTTCGGATGAACTTGCGGAGATTGCAATGCAGCAGATCGAAAAACTGAAAGGATGCGAAGTGCATTCGAGCGTTATCCTGTCGGCGGTTGATTCAAATACTTTCCGTAAACTGGGTATCAATCTGACCTGCGAGCCGGAGTACCAGGAGAAAAAGCTGTATCATAAGAAATAATATATTTTCGGTTGCGCAACTTGCGCAACAAACCATATCAAAAATTGTCATTTGCGCAGCGTATTTTGTCACGTTGCGCAATTTTTATATTCTTTTTGTACAAAATGCTCAAAAAACAAACTCCGAAAAAAGTTCAAAATATATATTGACAACAAAAACAATCCGTGATATTTTATGGGTAGTGGCGCAAACGATTGCGCACATTGTGCATTTTTTATGCAACAGTTTGATTTTCTATCAGAACGGAGGAGAGATTTTATGAAGAATGCCAAGAAGATTTTAGCAATCCTGCTGGCACTTGCCTTGGTTCTTTCCATGGCAGCATGCTCTAAGAAGGGCAATGACACAGATAAGTCTAATACCGGTACCACCAACGACGGTGGAAATTCCGGAACAAACAGCGGAACCAATTCAGGAACAGGCACCAATAACGGTGGTTCTACAGAGGTCAAGTATGAGTATGATATCAAGGTTTGGGTTCCCGAGAAGGATGCGGAGAAGGATCTTACCAAGTCCATGATCGAAGAATTCAACAAGACCAATACCGACGGTATCAAGCTGAATGCGTCGATCGAGTCTGTATCGGAGGCTGATGCCGCTACACAGATGATCACGGACGTTGAGGCAGGTGCCGATATGTTTAACTTTGCACAGGACCAGCTGTCACGTCTTATCATGGCAGGTGCTGTTACAAAGCTCAGTGACAAGGCTGCGGATTTCGTAAGAAACAACAACGTTAAGAGCGGTATCGATGCTGTTGCGGCAGGCGAT
>JAFZNE010000027.1 GCA_017553035.1 Lachnospiraceae bacterium | reverse complement strand
CCGGCTTTGTCTGCGGTGTCCGGTTCGCCGATTTCTTCGACAGACTCGTTTATGATCACAGCTTCGTCTTCCCCGAGTACGGTATCATCCGTCCTTTTTCCTTCAGTATCAATCACAGCTATTTCCCCGCTTCTAATGTATAGCGAACGAATTTGATCCGTCCGCTTTGCGCCAATCACGAGCCGCTGAAAGCGGCTTTCCTATATGTTTACCGGCCCGGTAAGGAACGTATCCCTCCCGTATTCGCTTCCTTTAAAATCAATAAATGCTTTCTGTGCGGCGTTCCTGTCATCAAATATACCGAACACGGTCGGCCCGCTTCCGCTCATCATCGCATTCTTTGCCCCGTCATCACGCATTCTCGCCTTTATTTCCTCGAGTACCGGATATTTGGTGCATGAAACGGTTTCAAGAACATTTCCCATATTTGCGCAGATTCCGTCAAGGTCTTTCCGCCCAAGCGCATCTTTGATCGCATCTATGTCGGGATGCTGCTCTATCGGCCGGGCATCGACTTCCCTATAGGCATCCTTCGTCGAGATCCCGAATCTGGGCTTGACAAGCAGGATACTGCACTCCGGCATCGCGGGAAGTGTCGTGATGCGCTCGCCTATACCTTCGGCCAGCGCCGTTCCCCCTATGATGCAGAACGGTACATCGGCACCTATCGTGGTTCCGAGTACGCACATGTCCTCCGTGCTCATTCCCAGTTCGAAGAGGCTGTCCAGCGCGATGATCGCAGCCGCGGCGTTTGAACTTCCGCCTGCAAGTCCCGCAGCCACAGGGATCCGCTTTTCAATATTGACGTCTATCCCGTCTTCGATCCCGTATTTTGAACATACCAGTTCGGTTGCCTTATATACCAGGTTCTTCGGACCGGTCGGCAGATAGTCAAGATTGGTCCTGATCCTGATCTTGCCCGTGCTTTTCCTGGAAAATACCAGCCTGTCGGCAAGACCCACACTCTGCATGACCATGCGCAGCAGGTGGTAACCGTCTTCCCGGCGTCCGATTATGTCAAGACCGAGATTGATCTTTGCAAATGCCTTTATTTCACATTCGTTATTCAAAATATATCCTCTTAATGTCAGGAGCCTAATAGTGCACAACTGCAACTATTCATTTTATCATAAATTTCGAATATTTGCAAATCCTAACCTTTTTCACTGCCAATATCCTCATTCGGCCGTGATATAAGGTGATCCGCTGCTCCTGTGACTGTATATCGTTTTCATCTGTCTGAGCAGAACGGCTTTATCTCTCACAAATTTCCTGTCATGGCTTATCAGGAGCTTATCGGCCGGAACCTTCTCGAGCAGGTCGATCTCCGCTTTGAGCAGCTGTGCGTTGTAGGTTGCTTTTCCGTCTTTTTCCATACAATATCCCGAATCCCCGATAAACAGGTATTCATCGTCAACCATCATCGCCAAGCCACCCTTGCAGTGGGAATTCGGTATCGGAAATACGCTGATCTTAACTCCGTCGTACTCTGAACCGCTTTCAAATATCACTCTTTCATCCGCGGAATAATTGTTTCCCGAAATACTGCTGATTATCGTAGGTGCGCTTATCACTTCACCGTCCGGAATATATTTTTTTGTAAGTGATCCCACGTAGAGCCTCTCATACCGGGGCCTTACATACATAAGGCTTATCGTATCGCCCTCGGAAACGTCTTTATCTTCTTTGTGATGTTCGGTAAGCCACCAGGTATGATCTTCGTGAAAATGCGACACCACTATATCGCATCGTCCTTCAAGACCATGAAGAAAATCAAGCGTCTCAACCGTGCTTCCCACATCGAAAATATAAGCTTTTCTGTCGCCCCTTACTATCCCGACATCCGCGGAAAGCGGCTTTTCACATGCGGGTATGTAAGAGATCCTGTCATTTATCTTAATCTCAGGCATCCTGATATTGCTCCTTCGCTCCGGTCCCCGATCTAAAACTCGTATATCCCTCAGAAAGCTCTTCCGTATGTGTAGGAAGATCTTTCTCCGGATCTTTCTCAAATTCTATCTTTCTCAGTACCAGTCCCTGCGGAGGTGCCGTAGGTCCGGCCTGCTTTCTGTCGCAGGCTTCGAGGATATCTTTCATCTTTTCCGGAGGATACATTCCCTGCCCGATCTGTATCAGCGTTCCGGCAATGATCCTGACCATATTGTATAGGAAACCGCCACCCGTAATACGGATCGTGATCATCGGCGGCCCGGCCACGCATTCGACCGAAAACACTTTACGGACCGTTGTCTTCACCTGTGCCCCTGCGGAACAGAAACTTGCGAAATCATGCTCACCTTCCAGATACGCAGCCGCTTTGTTCATCAGATCGACATCAAGCGGATAATGAACAAAAAAAGCATATTTACGGGACAGAGGATCCGGGATCTTCGCGTTGCAGATCGAATATTCATATGTCTTTCGTGAACCGGCATATCGGGGATTGAAATCAGGAGCGACTTCACAGCTCGATTGTACTACGATGTCCTCAGGAAGATACCGGTTGAGTGCAAGACAGAATTTGTCCGCCGGTATTTTCGAAGCGGTATCAAATACCGCCACATTTCCCATCGCATGAACGCCCGCATCGGTACGGCTCGCACCGATAACAGAGATCTCTTCGCCGGTCAGCACATAAAGTGCTTCATTCAGTTCCTCTTCTATGGAAATTCCGTTTTGTTGATACTGCCACCCGACATAATCGGTCCCGTCGTAAGCTACTCTCAGCATAATCCTGCGCATTTCGCACCTCAGCACTTTTCATTCTTCTACGGTATAAATATACATCCCACCAGGTACCCGATCATGATAATATATGCGATGATATCTCTCAGTTTATATTTCAGCGGATGCAGCTTGGTCCTGCCTTTACCGCCGTGATAGCAGCGTGCTTCCATTGCCTGGGCAAGATCGCCTGCCCTCCTGAATGCCGACACAAAGAGCGGAACAAGGATCGGCAGCATTGCTTTTGCTCTTTTGATAAGCCCGCCGCTTTCAAAATCGGCTCCTCTGGCCTGCTGGGCTTTCATGATCCTGTCTGTTTCCTCAAGCAGTATCGGGATAAATCTCAGCGCGATCGACATCATCATGGCCAGTTCATGCACCGGCACCCTTATTATCTTCAAGGGTCTGAAAATGTGTTCCATCGCTGCCGTCAGCGCAGTCGGCGTGGTCGTGTATGTCATGAGCGAGGAGCCCATGATAAGAAGCGCAAGCCTCAGGCTCATGAACGCCGCCGATCTGATTCCCTCTTTGGTAACTTTTATTATCCACCATTGTCCGATCACTTCTCCGGGCGTCATAAGCAGGTTCATCGCCGCCATGAACAACAGCAGGAAAAGCATCGGCCTGAGTCCCTTGAGCAGGTATTTCACCGGGATCCGGGCCATGATGACCAGTGTGATTAGCCATACGGCCGCCGGCAGGAATCCCCAGAACGTCTTAAATACAAAAAGGGAAACTATATAAACGAACGTGCCCGCGAATTTTACCCGGGGATCAAGCCGGTGTATTATCGAGCCGGACGGGTAATACTGCCCAATTGTAATGTCTCGAAGCATCTTATGTTTACTATCCTTTTATTGCAGATTTGTTATTTTTCCGAATATGAATGAGGGTTTTGAATATTTACCTGATCACAATGTTATTTCATCATGGCTTCATAGGCCTGATCGACCGTAAATACATCCGTAGGAAGCCTGTAGCCCTCTTTTTTCAGCCTCAGGAACAGTCTGGTTATCTCCGGTATATCAAGTCCCATCGCCTGTAATTCTTCATCATGTGAATACACTTCCTGCGGTGTATCGTCCATCGCGATCTTGCCCTTGTTCATCACGATGATCCTTTCAACATACTGTGCGACATCCTCCATGCTGTGGGATACGAGGATCACGGTAATGTTCTGCTCCTTACGGATATTCGCTATGGTATCGAGGATCTCACGTCTTCCCAGAGGATCAAGTCCCGCTGCGGGTTCATCGAGCACCAGTACCTTCGGTTTCATCGCAAGAACGCCGGCGATCGCCACCCTTCGCTTCTGGCCGCCCGACAGATCAAGCGGAGATACGTCCAGCAGGCTCTCGTCTATCCCGACACTCTTTAAAGCCGCATATGCCGCCACTTCCGCGTCAAGCGTCTTCATTCCGAGATTGTTCGGACCAAACAGAACATCCTTGATAACGCTCACTTCAAACAGCTGGTATTCCGGATATTGAAAGACCAGTCCGACTTCGCGTCTTAAGTCTTTCATTTTGAAATCATTGTCGAAAATGCTCTGTCCGTTAAAAAATATATTTCCCGAGCTTGGTTTCAGCAGCCCGTTCAAGTGCTGTATAAGCGTTGATTTACCGCTGCCGGTGTGTCCGATCAGCCCGATGAATTCACCGTCGGGTATCACAAGAGATATGTCATCGAGCGCCCTTTTTTCAAATGTTGTCCCGGGATTATAGATATGACTGACATGATCTAATATTATTGACATCCAAAAGAACCCTTTCCCTGTAAAATTACCTTTCTGCCGCTTTGTTATCTTTTAACTGAGCATGCCTGCTGCCCTGGTATCCTTTAAGGCTTAACTGAGCGCGCCTGCTGCCTTCGCGCTTCGTATCGCTTCCATAAATTCATCCTCGTCGAGAACGAATGCGGGCATCGGAGCTCCGGCCTTATGCAGTCTGTATGCCAGTTCCGTTATTTCCGGAACTTCCAGTTTGTATTTTCTGATCTCTTCGGGTTTGGAAAAGATCTGTCTCGGAGTGCCGTCCATCACTATCTTTCCGTGGTCCATCACGAGTATCCTGTCGGCTCCCATCGCTTCATTCATGTAATGCGTAATGAGGATCACGGTTATATTGTTGTTTTTATTGAGCTCATGAGCCGTCGCTATTACTTCTTTGCGTCCCGCAGGATCGAGCATGGCGGTCGATTCGTCGAAAATGATGCATTCCGGTTTCATCGCAAGGACTCCGGCGATCGCGACACGCTGCTTCTGGCCGCCGGAGAGGCGGTTGGGCGAGTTGTCTTTCTCAGCGATAAGCCCTACCTTCTCGAGTGCTTCATCAACTCTTTGCTGCATTTCATCCGTCGGAACCCCCATATTCTCGGGTCCGAAAGCTACGTCCTCCTCGACGGTCTGTGCGATGATCTGATTGTCGGGGTTCTGGAATACCATGCCGGCCATCTGCCTGATCTTGAGCAGATTATTATCATCGCTCGTATCAAGTCCGCCCACAAACACCTTGCCCTCCTCGGGCACAAGAAGGCCGTTGATATGCTTCGCAAATGTTGATTTACCGGAACCGTTGGCGCCGAGCACCGCTACGAATTCCCCTCGTTTGATATGCACGCTGACATCGTCGAGAGCTCTGGTTATCCCCTCGACATTACCCTCATCATCGCGTCGTATATATTCAAATACCGCATTTTCGAATCTGATCATGATAATCCCCTTTTACAGGACGCATCCTTTCTGCAATATGACATTGGCGTACTGACTTGTTTCCGAAGTTGCGATCACGGCATAAGCTTTCTTTGCTTCTTCGTAGAATTCGAACCTTTCAAGCTTGCGGATTACTTTAACTCCGCGGGGCTCTTCCTTTTCGATCATTTTCTCGTAAGTCTTCCAGATCGATACATCGGCATTGTCACCGGGAACACGTTCCATCAGGCTTACGGGCTGTTCGATGTACTGATCGAGCGGGAAAACGTGCAATATTGCCTCCAGTATTTCCGGCACCCCGTGTCCGTCCATTCGTATCACGATCCTGTTTCGTCCCATGGTCTCGGCGGGAAAATTCCCGTCCGCTATAACGATCGTATCACTGTGTCCCATCTCGCACAGGACTTTAAGCAGTTCGGGCGAAAGCATGGGTGAAATTCCCTTTAACATAACCGGCTCCTTTCGGTACTTTTAACAAACGTTCTCGCGAATTTTCTTCTTGAGCAAGGCTGTGAATAGTAATTTTTTACAACATATTTGCAATTTCGGGCAGGGGCTTCAATTCCCGGAATCCGAAGAACTTCATGGCATTTTCACCCAGGAAAAGCCTCTTTTCTTCGTCGGTAAGCTTCCCCGTCTCCAGTATGAACCTGACTGCGCTCTTATAAGTGATATCCGTCATGGTCCTGGGATAGTCGCTTCCCCACATGAGTTTTTCCATACCGCAGATATCGCGGGCTTCGATTATCGCATCGATAGCAGACGGATAAGGATAAAACTCCTTATGGAACAGCCATGTCAGCCCGCCGCTCTCTATATAGACATTTTCATTCTTTGCAAGTGCTATCTGCTGCTGCCAGCCCGGTGTTGTCACCATTCCGAAATGTCCTATGGCGATCCTTAATGACGGGCACTCGTCGATCACCTTCTGAAGTGATACGACCTGTTCGTCTCCGTCAGCCATGTCTATGGAAATATATTTTCCGGCTTTTTCGGCGTATTTAAATACATCCAGATGATGTGTCAGATCCTTATCTTTCAGTCTGCAGGCACAGATCTTTATACCGTCGCAGGCGCCTGTCCCGATGCGGCCGTGAGCAAACTGCACACCCGGCTCCGGACATGAAGCGGTGTCTTCGATAAAGCCCTCATCTTCATAGAGCGTGGTGATACGGAAGCGGTCAGGGTATTTTTCCCTTACTTTCAGGAGATATTCATCCTGATTTCCGTCGAGGTATTCCTGAGTCACTGCACAGGCGTTGACCCGGGCATAATCCATATTTGCCATAAGACGCTCGGCAGTATTCCGGTTATCCTCCATGTACGGAGGCATCATCTGCCGGGTTTCTCCGGTAAACGTACTCTTTCCGTTACCGAGGCCAACGACGGGCAGTCTGTTCACACATCCGTTCTGTTTTTCCCAGAGATGCACGTGTGCGTCTATAATTATATAAGACCGGTCCTGCATGCTAAAACCTCAAAAATTTATTATGGAAACACTGATCGATCTTCCTTAAAATTCGATCAGTACCTTCGCCAGGCTTCCGTCATTTTCGGCAAGAGCCTTGAATGCTTCCGCTGCATTGTCTACGGGATATACGGCACTAACCATATCAAGAACGTTTACGGTACCTGAAGCGATCAGGTCTATTACTGCCTGAAAATCTCTTGCGTAAGAGTTCCTGCTTCCGAATACGTTCAATTCTTTTTTCAGTAGGATCGAGTGAAGGAAAGTGGTTTCCTTCTTGCCATTGCCTATCAAGATGATATTTGCGGCAAAAGCGGCACAATCGATACAATTAAGGAATGTGACTGATTGTCCGCAGGCTTCGACACATACGTCAAATCCGTTGCCGTCGGTGATCTTCATGGCCTCTTCCCTGATATCGGTGCTCTTTGAATTGATCACGCCTGCCGCTCCGAAATGAAGCGCCTTTTCAAGTCTGCCGTCAAGAACATCGGCAACATAAACTTCCGCTCCCTGTGCCTTGGCTGCGATAAGCGCAAATAAGCCGATGGGACCTGCACCAACAATAAGAACCTTGTCGCGGGGTTTTACAGGTGCACGGTGAAGTGCATGGTAACTGATCGTGAAAGGTTCGACAAGTGCCAGCTCCCTGGCTGAAAGTCCTTTTCCGTCGTAGATCCTTTCAACAGGCATCACGATATATTCGCGGAAGCTGCCGTCCCTCTGCACGCCCATAGTCTGATTGTCAGTACAGCAGTTTACAAAACCTCTGCGGCAAGAATAACAGTGCCCGCAGTTGAAATAGGGATTGGCAGTGATGATGTCACCTGCCTTGAGTCCTTTGTCATTGTCAGGGATCGATACGATCTCGGCACTGAATTCGTGTCCCGGAATTCTGGGATATGTTGTAAAAGGCTGGTTGCCTGTATAACTCGCAACATCTGCCCCGCATATTCCGCAGTAGAGTACCCTGAGCAGTGCTTCGCCTTCCGCGGGTACCGGCTTTTCGGTATCGGTAAGGCCGATCTTGAACGGTTCTTCGATCAATACGGTTTTCATCTGATATATCTCCTTATTCGGAATTATTTACATTTGTACATATTTCGGATTCCATACTACAGCTGTCTTCATCGGTGCACTCTTACTGTAGATCTTGTTATTATATGCGCCTATCGGATCTGCAGTAAACTCATCCTTGTCGATCAGTTCGACGATTTCGTTGTACCTGCTTACCGCCAGCATTTCTATAGCTTTCTCCATATGATCCTGTCTAAAATTGATCGATCCCATGATCAGATGGTTTTCGAATCCGAACGGCATCGTGTCGAATGATACCGTCGGTCCCAGAGAAAAGCTGTTGTAAAGGCCGTTACAGCCAAGTACCTTATGTTCGAAAGCGATGCGGTGTTCCACGATACTTCCGCTTACTCCGATAAAGGTTGTCGCTCTGCCGCCAAGCTTGTCAATAATAGCTTTTGCGAGCTCTTCCTCATTGTCGTAAATATTCTGCAGATATTCTGCCTGCGGCCCCTGCGAATCGGGACGAGCGGGATCATTGCCGTCATTCGCGCCATTTGCCTGTTTCAGGGCAAATGTAACTTTCTGTGAATCCGCAGAACTTCTCGCTACGAACAGTACCTTCGCATTCCTGTGGTTCCTGCAGATCAGATCACCGATGAACATTCCCGTTGTTCCGAGTCCGAAGATAACCGTCCGGTCAAATATCTCGTCCCCGGCCTTGTCGCGCGCGGTCTGCTCGTCACACGCGTATTTGCGCATCGCGATACGGAAATTATGCGCGCTCCCGAGATCCTCCATCCTTTCAAGCTGGAACAGCATACATGCGAAAGGATCCGGAAAGACCATCTTCTTGGCGAATTCAAGGTCAAGCCTGCCGTCCTTTACATATCCGTCGGGAATATGAAGGAGCATATCCGGATTAAAATACTGCTTATCGGCAAATAGTCCGTCCGCCCTGTCGCATCCGTACTCAAAATATGTCTCATCGTCCGCATATCTCGTGGGATCTATGCTGTCGCCTCCACGGATCAGGACGATAGCGAAACGGTTTTCGGAAGGAACCCATACAATGCCCTCATGTCCGTTGATAAGCCTGTTTCTGCCGGGCGGGAACTTTGCACTGAGTTTTCCTTCACTTCCCATCTTCATCAGCGAGAAGTCGGTTCCGCAAAATCCCACCATTACCGGTTCGCACAGAACTCCTTCTTTAAGTTCTTCTCCGCGCAGTCTCTGTCTTTTTATATTGTCTATTTCTACTTCCCCGTAAACCAGCGGTTTTTGGGGATCATTTTGAAAATATGTACCGTGAACCAGCATTATGGTCATTCTCCTTTTTCTTCGGTAAAGCTCTTCTTTATCGTCTCGAAGTCTCCGCCTTCTATCTTTCCGTCAGGCAGTCTGCGGAAATTCGACATAAAACGCCAGGCGTTTTCACATGTGTGCTTTCTGCATTCGTGACCCTGACCGCTTACCGAACTCAGGGCAGTGTAGCATTTTCCGGAGGAATTAAACATTTCGATAGTCAGCGTGGATTGTCTACTGCTGTCGAATGTACGATATGCGTAGTCACCGTCAATGCCCCAGATCTTATTTTTCCAGTTATCCTTATCTTCAAGCTTGACGTCATATTCTTTTCCGGTTTTGTTGAGCTCAAGAACATACTTGATCCTGTCAATGCATTTCTGAGCCTGGAACGGAAGCTCAGGCAGAGGCGTTATCTCGCCGCCCGAGTAAAATACCGGAACCGGTACCGTAGTGTTGAGCGGCATTAGCGAGGGCTCGCCATATGAGTTGAGACCTACTTCAAAAGTAGCATCCATGGGAGCTGCAGCCGCGAGTATCGAAGGATATTCTCCGACCATATCCCAGCTCTTGCATCCCCCCATCGAGAAGCCGCTGCAGTAAATACGGCCGGTATCTATCGGATATTTCTCTTTCAGCTTTCCGATCAGTTCAACCATCTCTGTAGCGGTACTGTTCAGATGGTTTTCTATTGAAACAAGCAGGAAACCGTGTTCATGCGCGATCGAAGCCCATCCAGAAATATGAGCGATATAGAAAGCGCTGTCTCCTCCGCCGTGGAATGTGATCAGCAGCGGAACCGGTCCATTTTCAAACAGTCCTTTATTATAAAATGCAAAATATCCGACCTTGTGAGTTTCGGTATCGCGATCGTCCCCACGGTCATCAGGTGAAGTTTTAACGGTCTCGATCCCCGGCTCGGTGATAAGGCCTTCGGCCTCAAGGTCGGGATCAAGCTCCAGTATTCCCAGCATACGGCGGAATTTCCTTGAGAATGCGTAGAAATCTCCGTAAATGTCTGCTTTGTCCTTTATAAGCAGATACTTAGCCTTGGCGGATAATGCGGAATTGATCTTTTCGCAGTTACCGATGGAGATGATCGGAATATCGTCGGCTTCGATCACCGGATCGACCGAAAGTCCCGAAAGGATGCATGTTACCGGTGCGCTGTCAGCACGTCCCCACAGACCGTCTCCTTCAAAATGATTGAGGCAGTTAAGTGCGATATAATCTGCAGATTCGCCGAATCCGAAAAGATTGGTGCGGAAGATCGCGCCGCGTATGCGGTAATCATCGATCTGCTTGGTAAACCTGTTGAACCTGCGGACATATCCATCTTTGTAATACTGGTGGATAGCCGAAACCGAAAGTATCTCCGCAAAAATACCCTTATCAGCGTTCTTCCATCCGTCACCCGAAGCCGGCCAGATGTATACTACACTTGTAGCAAAATCTGCGGCAAGTTTCTCAAATCCATTTTCTTTTGCAAAAGCTGCGGCTTCGTCAAACGAAAAATGCTTCGGTGCAAAAACGAGCAGATACGGGGCCAGATATCCGTAGTTTAATATCTCGTCCTCTTTATCATTTGCGGGAACATACACAGTTGCTTCAAACGTATTGAACCTGTGAGTCCATATGGCGCTTCCGTCATCCAGGCGGGTTACTTCCGGCATACTGTTCATAAGCTTTTCATCCTCCTCGACATTTATATAATTTTTGCCTTATACATCATAACACAAAACGCTCATAAACAAAATAAATATTTTACGTATGTTTCGGATATATTAAAACGCCGCAGTATAATAACTGCGGCGTCTTGTTCGCATATGTGATTGTTTCGTTATCAAACGAGCTCGATGATAACTTCCATAGCTGCATCGCCCTTACGGGGACCGATCTTGATGATACGGGTGTATCCGCCGTTGCGGTTAGCATACTTGGGAGCGATCTCATCAAAAAGCTTGTCAGCAAGGTTGATGCTCTTGGTTGCCTTCTTCTTGCCTGCAGCATCAGTGGGAACCTCTGTAACATCATAAAGGAACGCATTGATCTTGCGACGTGCGTGAAGCCTTGAAGGAGCATCCTTCTTGATCTGCTTCTCAACTTCGTCAAATACGGTTACTTTCTTGCCGTCAACTTCTTCCTTGATCCTCTTGCCGTCTTTATCCTTGCGAGCTACCTTCGACTTAACGGTAACTGTCTCAAAATTATCCTTTTCCTTAACAGCCATTGCGATATAGCTTTCAGCTATCTTGCGGATCTCTTTGGCCCTGGTCTCAGTGGTTGTGATCTTGCCGTGATACAGCAGATTGGTAACCTGATTTCTTAAAAGGGCCTTTCTCTGACTCGCGGTTCTTCCGAGCTTTCTATAGCCAGCCATTTTAATTTCCTCCTATACTCGAATACTACAAATTAATCTTCGTTATTGTTAAAGCTTAAACCGAAATCCTTAAGTCTGCTCTGGATCTCATCGAGCGACTTCTTACCAAGATTACGGATATTATTCATTGATTCAAATGACCTGTTTGTAAGCTCCTGAACCGTATTGATACCGGCGCGCTTCAGGCAGTTGAACGAACGTACCGAAAGCTCAAGCTCGTCAATGCTCATCTCAAGCACCTTCGAAGCCGGATTCTCGGGTTTGGATACCATAACTGTTGCTGCTGCCGCATTCTCGGACAGATCAATGAAAATATTGAGATGCTCACTCAATACCTTGGCCGCAAGGCTGACAGCCTCATCGGGAGCAAGTGTTCCGTTGGTCCAGACATCAAGCGTAAGCTTGTCAAAATCTGTAACATGTCCTACACGGGTGTTCTCAACAGTCATATTAACACGCTCAACGGGCGTATAGATCGAATCAACGGCGATCACTCCGATCGGGAGATCATCGGTCTTATTCTTGTCGGAACTGATATATCCTCTGCCGTTTGTTATCGTCATTTCGATCTCAAGTCTGGAATTGGCTCCGCCGCTCAAGGTAGCGATAACCAGTTCGGGATTGAGTATCTCAACATCCGAGTCAACGCGGATATCCGCTGCGGTAACAACGCCTTCGCCTTCAAACTCGATATAAGCGGTCTTGGGCTCATTGCTGTTATTCTTGATCGCCAGACTCTTGATGTTCATGATGATCTCGGTAACATCTTCCTTCACTCCGGGAATACCGCAGAATTCGTGTACGACACCTGCGATCTTTATGCTGCTGACAGCAGATCCGGGAAGTGAGGAAAGCATGATCCTCCTGAGAGCATTGCCAAGCGTGGTTCCATAACCTCTTTCGAGGGGTTCAACAACAAAACGGCCATACTTTTTGTCATCTGAAATCTCTGTAATTTCGATGGATGGTTTTTCAAAATCAAACACTTATAAGAACCCTCCTTTATTATGATGCTCCAATTATTATTTGGAGTACAACTCGACAATAAGCATCTCATTAACGGGAACGTCGATCTGCTCCCTGGTAGGTAATGCTACGATCTTGCCGCTTAAGTTATCGTGATCAGCCTCAAGCCATGCGGGAACGCTTCTTCCGCCGGTAACCTCAAGGATGTCCTTATATCTCTGTGCTGACTTAGCCTTTTCCTTGATCTCGATCGTATCGCCGACCTTAACCTCATAAGAAGGAATGTTAACGATCTTGCCGTTAACGAGCACATGTCTGTGATCAACGATCTGTCTGGCTTCTGTTCTGGTCCTTCCGTAACCGAGACGGAAAAGAACGTTGTCAAGACGAAGCTCAAGAAGCGTCATCAGGTTCTCACCGGCTGTTCCGTTCTTCATTCTCTCAGCCTTGGCGAAAAGGTTTCTGAAGGGCTTCTCCAATACGCCGTAAATAAACTTTGCCTTCTGCTTTTCTTTTAACTGTAAACCGTATTCACTGACTTTCTTTCCCTGACGCGCTACGCTTCTGTTGGATTTCTTGTCAATTCCGAGAAACATAGGCTCAATGCCTAATGATCTGCACTTCTTTAATACGGGTCCTCTATCTCTAGCCATAT
>JAFZNE010000026.1 GCA_017553035.1 Lachnospiraceae bacterium | reverse complement strand
GACCTTCTTCTCGATCGACTTCGGTGTAATGCCGTGTTCCTTGTTGTATGCAGACTGTATCGACCGGCGGCGGTTGGTCTCATCGATCGCCTTCTTCATTGAATCAGTCATGGTATCGGCATACATTATAACATGTCCGTGGACATTACGTGCGGCACGTCCGATGGTCTGAACAAGTGAAGTCTCGGAACGCAGGAAACCTTCCTTGTCAGCATCAAGTATCGCCACAAGGCTTACCTCGGGAATATCGAGACCTTCCCTAAGAAGGTTGATCCCGACAAGCACATCAAACTTGTCCAGTCTCATATCCCTGATGATCTCTGATCTTTCAAGCGTATCGACGTCCGAATGCAGGTACTTGACCCGGATCCCCACTTCACGCAGATAATCGGTCAGATCTTCGGCCATGCGCTTGGTAAGCGTCGTGACCAGAACCTTCTCCTTCTTGTCGGTACACTTACGTATCTCACCTATCAGATCATCGATCTGTCCCTCGACAGGACGCACCTTCACTTCCGGATCCAGCAGTCCCGTAGGCCTGATAACCTGTTCGGTCCTCAGCAGTTCATGTTCGGCCTCGTAAGGTCCTGGTGTTGCGGAAACAAACATGACCTGGTCGAACATCCGCTCAAATTCTTCGAAACGCAGCGGCCTGTTATCAAGCGCTGACGGCAGTCTGAACCCGTAATCCACGAGCACCTGCTTACGCGCGCGATCGCCGTTGAACATTCCGCGGAACTGCGGCATCGACATATGTGACTCATCCACGATCATAAGGAAATCATCACCGAAATGCTCTATCAGGGTGTGCGGCGTACATCCCGGCTGCAGCCCCGCCAGATGCATTGAATAGTTCTCAATACCGGAGCAGATCCCTGTTTCCCTCAGCATCTCTATATCAAAATTCGTTCTCTCGCTGATCCTCTGTGCCTCGAGCAGCTTGTCCATGCTCTTAAAATACTTAACACGCTCCTCCAGCTCAGCCTCGATATTTCGGATCGCCTTTTTCATGCGGTCTTCAGGCACTACATAATGCGATGCGGGAAAGATCATGATATGCTCCATGTAGGCCTTAACTTCGCCTGTAAGCACATCCGTCTGCGAGATCCTGTCGATCTCATCCCCGAAAAATTCGATCCTGTAGGCATAATCCTCAGATGCGATCGGGAAGACCTCCAGAACATCACCTCTTACCCTGAACGTGCCGCGGTGGAAATCCATATCATTACGCAGATACTGCATATCTATAAGCCTGTGCATCGCCGCGTCGCGGTCAACAGTCATCCCGGGTCTTAGCGACAGCGTCATCTCGGTATAGTCTTCCTGCGCCGCAATTCCGTATATACAGGACACGCTCGCAACAATGATGACATCCCTGCGTTCCGCCAGAGCCGCGGTCGCAGAGTGCCGGAGCCTGTCGATCTCGTCATTGATCGCCGAATCTTTCTCAATATAGGTATCGGTCGAAGGGACATATGCCTCCGGCTGATAATAATCATAATATGACACGAAATATTCCACGGCATTGTTCGGGAAGAACTCCTTGAACTCGCCGTACAGCTGCGCCGCGAGCGTCTTGTTGTGGGCAATGACCAGCGTTGGCTTGTTGAGTGCAGCAATAACATTCGCCATCGTAAATGTTTTACCCGACCCCGTAACACCAAGCAGTGTTTCAAACTGGTTGCCTTCTTTAAATCCCTTCACCAGCTCCGCTATAGCCTGCGGCTGATCGCCCGTCGGCTGAAATTCCGAATGCAGTTCAAAATGATCCATAAATACCTTGCTTTCCGATCTTGTCATTAACTATATAACAACTATTCACATTTTTGATAAATGTGTCTGTCCAACATGCTCTTCCAATATATATCCGTAAACACATACTTACAGCAGACTTACCACAGTATAGCATACTCAAACCGATTTGTCCACATATTTTCGAACATTTGTTCTAAATTCTTTCTTCGTTTTCCGGCCCCTCTTCACCCCTATTTACAATCAAATTTATAACAGATATAATTAATTACGAACACGAAATGCTGTTTCTGTGTGATTTTCTTAGCTAAAACGTTTATATGCATTACCATGAGGTTTTATATGAGAATGTTTTCCCGGCGTTCATGCGCCTTGACCATATGTTTCATGCTTCTTCTGTTGTGTACGGGCGGCTGCGGATCTCCGAATTCCGATACTTCAGGTCCCGTTCCGCACAAGATCACTTTCTTTGCCATGGACACGGCAATGACGATAACAGCCTATGATCCTGTATCCGGATCGGATAAAAATGCCTCTTCCGCAGACATTCTCAATACGGATGACATTCTTATATCTGCCCGTGACTATGCTGCAGGACTCGAGAATATGCTCTCTGTAAATGTTAAAAGCAGTGACATCTACGCAATAAACCATTCAGACGGAAATGAGATCTCTGTCGCCGAAGATACGGCTTCATTGATACGGAGTGCTTTGGAGCTGTGTGACAGAACAGACGGAGCCCTTGATATCACCGTTTACCCTTTTACCAGGACATGGGGATTTACGACAGGTGTGTACAGGGTGCCCGGGCCGGAAGAGATCACGGAACTGCTCAGTCTCGTAGGTTACAAACGGGTCCGGATTTCACCGGCAGAGTCCGGTCAAAATTTTAATTCTATAAATGTAGATAAAAATATGATGCTCGATCTCGGTGCCGTCGCAAAAGGGTACACTGCTGAGGCGATTGCCGACATTCTGACCAGAAACGGCATAAACAGTGCACTTATAAGCCTCGGAGGCAATATAAAGACCATAGGGCACAAGCCGGACGGTTCCGATTGGAATGTCGCGATACTGGCTCCCCGGGCAGATGACGTAACCGGCAGTTCAGGTCAAGACAGCAATTCCGGATCCGGCAGCACTTCCGATGGATCCGGCTATGCGGGCATCCTCAGGGTCTCCGATAAATCCGTTGTTACTTCGGGCGGCTATGAACGTTATTTTGAAGAAAACGGAAAACATTACTGCCACATAATCGACCCCTCGACCGGATACCCTGTCGACAACGGCCTTCTCAGTGTCACGATCGTTGCCGGAGACTCTCTTTTATGCGACGCGCTCTCGACTGCACTCTTTGTAATGGGAGAGGAAAAAGCGCTCGAATACTGGCGTAATGACCCCGGATTTGATTTTGTGATAATTACCGGAAGCAATGAAATTCTGATCTCGGAAGGGATATATGATGCTTTCACACCGGATCCCGGTTATACGGAAACTGACAATTACAATGTCAGAGTGATCCGTTTGCAATGAACATTCCGTGATATGAAACAATAAAACCAGACGGCTTCGATACGCAATACAGCTTGCAGCCGTTCGGGGAAAGGGGAAATACAGGCTTTCATGGATCAGCAGTTAACGATCGTCACCACGCTTGCGGAGCATGACCGTTCGAAGGTTTACGTTGCTCTTGACGGCTCCGGACATCCGGTAATACTCAAGAAGCTTATCGGTGATGCCGCCTTTCCCCTGATCGAGCGTATCAAGACAATAGATTCCCCCTATTTCCCCAAAATACTTGATTTCTGCCGCGAAGAAAACTTCACCTGCGTTATCGAAGAATTTATAGAAGGAGAAGATCTCGATACACTCCTGAATAGAGAAACCCTTTCAGAGTCTGCTGCCGTACGCATCATGAATCAGCTGCTTGAAGCTGTCGGCGTTCTGCATTCAATGGATCCCCCTTTGATACACCGTGATATCAAGCCCGGAAATATCCTCATTGCGAAGGATGACCGGCTGAAACTTATCGATTTTGACGCCGCAAGAGAATGGCGGGGCGACTCAAAATCTTCCGACACAATGCTTCTCGGTACACGCGGCTACGCGGCTCCCGAGCAGTTCGGCTACTGTCAGACCGACATTCGCAGTGATCTATATTCTACCGGAGTAGTATGTGCGCAGATCTGTGAAAAAGCCCTTCTGTCAGAAGAAACGAAGTTTAAACTGAAAATCTTCACCGATAAAGCGACCATGTTCGATCCAAAGGAGAGATATCAGTCGGCAGAAGAGATGTTAAATGCTCTCAACACAGCACTTACAGCCGAACCTGCCGCGCGCACTTTCGAACCGGCCGGCCATATTTCAGAACCTGCCGCCCATACTCCCGAAAACTCCGGAATGCCTGCCGCAGAATGCGCTCCGGACGATCAGTCTCCCGCGAAACACAAATCACGCAAAAGTGTTTTTATCGCTCTCGCTTTGATAATCTGCGTCTTTGCGGGTCTTTTGATCTTCTTCACCGACAGAGGCAGCGATACCGGATATTTCAACCTCGATGTCATTCCCGATGAATTCAGCTACAAAGGAATCTGTTCGAGGGTACTGGCTTCATATAATGACCAAACTCCGGATCATGAGCGCTATCCCGGTTTTATTGCCGGAGCAGACACCTCAATCTACGACGAAGACATTTCCCGTGCACCTGCTTTGGTGATCACAAAGAAAAACCCCCGGGCGATAGTTTTTTACGATTACCATCTCGAGGGCAGCAGGGCCAAAGTCAGGCTTGAACGGTATTCCGCTTCCGGTGAGGCAATCGAAGACCGGCTCATTATTCAATCTGAAAAAGATATCATACTAAAGAACGGCTTCCTGTGCCTTTCGGTGGAACTCCTGTCACGCCTGCAGGAGGGGGCCTACAGGTTCACGATAGAAGACGCCTGGCATGATGTCAGCTGGGTATATCGTCTGGTGCTCCTCGGAAATGATTCCGGTTACGGCGATACGGATGCCGTGCCCACTGTTCCGGTTCCGATCCAGTACTATAGCGCAAGTATTCAAAATGAAGTATTTTTCAGCCTTTATAATACCGATTCTCCCGTCACCCGGGTTTATCTTGACGGCAAAGCCGTAAATAAAAAGGACTGGATTGCGGCAAAAGACGGTCACGGAGTTCTGCTCCTGAGCTCATTATTTGAAAATAAGGACCCCGGTGAGCAGTCTGTCAATCTGGAACTAGAGACTCAAAACGGTATAAAAGTTTCGACAACGGTATATTTCATTCCGTAACGGTCTTATCATATGATCTCATGCCAAGATGAAAGGATCAAAATATAAATGTCATTCAAAAAACGTATTATTTCACTGATGCTGTTTATCTTAACTTTAGCAATGGCACTGGCAGGGTGCAGTTCAGGTGAAAATAAAGGGACAAGCGGCAAAGCTTCTTCCGGTTCCCCGGCTTCCGGTGAAAATGCTGCTCTGACCGGAGATCTTGCTTTTTCAGCCGGTATTTCGGATTCATTTTTTTCGCACCTTATTTATACCGGATCCGCCTATAATACTTCATTTTTACGTACTCTGGACCATGATGTCGATGTTATCTATCTGGGTAAACCAAAAAACCTCGGAACGGCAGCTCCGGAAAATTACAGCTGGTCTTCATCAGACGAGAGTGTGGCGATCGTTCGAAACGGGGCTGTACTGGGACTTAAAGAAGGTGTCGTCACCATTACGCGCAGCGGCAACGGAGAAGCCGATCAAAAATGGGAATACGCCGTGACTACATTCAATGACGGACGTCAGGCCGAACTGTCATATACGCTCGGAGAAGACCGTATCCGAGAAATGCTTTCAAAGAAGAACTGTATTTCTTCTCCTTACTATCTCAAACAAAACATCAATACGCTGCAGGATGCCATAACATATTTTCAATTGCGCGGATTTGAAAGAAAACCCGACCTCCCGATGATGTGTACCGGCGAATCCGACTGGATATGGTTTGTTCCGGGCGATCTTGTCCTCATGGAGAATTGCGGCATTCTTGAGGATGTTTCTACCGCTGCCGCCTACCTGCTTGCCGATGACTTCGAAGACTGCGGATATTTATACGCTTTCGGTGATTTCTATGCGACAATTAACTGGTTCTATGAGGACGGGTATTATTACGCGTTCTGTTTCAATAAAATGCTCAATGACTTTACAAACGACATCAGAGACGGATCTTATGACATCTTAAGGACCGACAGCCTTGAAGATCTGGCGCAATATGCCTTAGAGAACGCCGGAGGCGACAATACGATGTCCGTGATCTTGATCTCCACTTCGGGATATGATTTCCGCCCTCCGATGAAAATGAGCTATCTGCATGACTCATCGGCCATCTATCACGAACATGTCACGATCGGTCTTGAAGACGCAGTATTCAGCCGCTCGACCGAACTTTACTCCAATCCCGATTTTGATTACGAGATCGTAAGCATACCTGCTGCCGAGATCCCTGCCGGAATACCCCGGTTCGGAGAAGAGAGCGGTTACAGGTACGAGTGAACAAACCGCTGCCAATCCTGTAAATATACGATAAAATAAGGGGCTATCGCATCAAATGATCTTTCATCTGATGCGATATGCCCCTTTTCGATAGAGTTTTTATAGTTTCAATATTTCCAGCCTGTTACAACAGTTCTTCGCCGTTCGAATACAACAGTTCATTGACATCTCCGACACTCAGTTTCTTTTCGAGACTGTAGATGACCAGGACATCGCGCTTATTCCTTACATAGAGCTCATTGTAACCGCCCTGGCGTATAAGCCTGTTGGTTTCGGCGACAGTCAGCGGAAATGCCAATGCAAGCTTTATCAGTTTGTCACGACTTGCATTCTTACGGCCTTCAAAGATCTGATAGGCATAACCGGCCGGGATCTGTGACCGCTTGATGACACTTTTCTGTTTTTCCTCATGCTTTGCAAGCAGATCCGTGAGCAGTTCCGGCACCGTTGCCGTATCCATCTCGCCTTCATTCTGCTCTATGAAATGATTGATGTTTTTCTCGCTCTTCAATTCATTTCTCAGCTCGCCTGTATTCTTTTCAAACATAGAAACCTCCGAAACCAATGACTGCTGTTATTACAAATATCTGTGTATCATTCGATCCTTACGAAAGTAACGCCTTTGTCGACCCCTGAAGCCCTGATCAGTGAAACTATCTTATCAAATTTCTTCTTTGTAGCCTTGATCCTGATGACCGCATTTGAGGCTATTCCCATAAATGCTCCTTTTTTGATCTTCGTGATCTTGTCGGAATTGATCGTGATCGTCTTCAGGTTCGAGCAGCCTTTGAATGCATTCTTTCCGATCGTTTTAATATATTTACCGAGCGTTACTTTTGTCAGCTCTTTATTCCCGGCAAAAGCCCCCTTACCGATCGTATCAACTTTTACCTTTTTACCGTTGACGGTAAGCGTTGAAGGAACTTTTGCTTCCCCCTGTGGTGTATCATAATTGGTAAGCTTGACCGCACCGTTATAGGATGCGACAAATTTCTTTGTCACCTTGGTTCCGTCGGGCTTCGTTATCTCCTGGGAAACACTTTTCACTAAGCCGTCCGCATCTATCTTGGAATCAAGAACCTCAACCTGCCCCGATTTGCTTGTAGTGATCTCACTTTGCCGTTGCGTTCCGTCAGGGAATTCGGTAGTGGATTCCTCGATCTTATTTCCGCCTTTCTCGGTAACGGTCGATGTGGTCACAGATCCGTCCTCATTCTCGACAATTGTAGTATCTTCATCCTTCTTTTCGTTGTCGGTTTTGGATCCGGTTCCTGAAGACTCTGATGCTGTTTCTATATCGACAGCTGTGGTATCTTTTGCTGTGGTATCTTTTGCTGTCGTATCCGATGTCGAAGCAGTTCCGCTTGTAGAGGATCCACCGCCTGTATAGATCGCACCGCCTGAAGAACCTCCACCGCCGGTTGTGCTTCCGCTGCCCGACGGATTGTTGCTGATCACAGTTACAGATTCTGCATCCAGGCTTGAAAGAACAAAATCGGAGTTATGTGTTACCGTAACATCAATATAATACTTTCCGCTGCTGTCTTTACCCGCATACAGACTTCTGTCTTCTCTCTCAAGCTTGCCTGTTGTATTATTGAGATAATACAGCTGGATATTATTTATATTTTCTATCTGCTTAAGTTCCTCGTCGGAAGGATAGAAACGAACGCCCGTCTTACCGGGGAGTTTGCCGTTAGCGGCAAATCCCAGTTTAAGACCTTTTATATTATTCCTTGTCATGGCATTATCAAGCGTACTGTTAACCAGCTCACTTCCAACAGCCACATCTAGTTTGATATCATTCTGAGCCTCATCCGTCAGATCGTTCTTATTGATGTGCCATTCGGGCGTATGTGAGTTTTTCTTGTTCTTGATAACAATACTGCTGTTATCTCCGCCATTGTTCTTAAAGTTGTTTATTGTATCTTTCGATAATGAAACATTATCCGCATTAATGTCTACTACAAGACTTTCATCTTTTTCAACTGTTTTGGCAACGTCAGTCAGACTGCTCATCAGAGTTCCGGCAGGGCAGACAATGACCTTGATCTCGGCCATATTTACATAAACGACGTATTCATAAATTCCCGAAATAGTGTTGGGAGCGGTGAATACTTTATCCTTCAATGTATAGCCCAGGTCATCCTTATCAAATACTTCACAACCATCATCCCAGTACCCGTTAAGCAGCTGGCTGAGATCAACACTGCTTCCACATTCTATCAGTGTAGAAGCTTTCACCTGGATATCCGCCGATCCGCTGTATAATACCGTTGACGAAGAAGTATCCCACAGATACATACGTTCGCAGGGATAATAAACGATCAGATTGCCCTTAAATACTCCGTTTTCAAAAGCAGGCTTAACTCCCTGCATATTAACGATATAGGTTCCGTTGGTAATGCCGTCAAACAGTTTCTGCTGATCCTTGTCGTCGAAAAGATGTATGAAATCCATCAGTTTCAGGGTGCTTCCGACCGCAACGGGAAGAAGCTGCTTACCCTGACCGCCCATCCATCTGGTATAGTCTATATCAAAATTATAAACGTAATTATTCCCGTTCTTTGACAGTATGACACGTAGGAAATCGCACAAAGCAACAGTGTCATTTTCCGACTTCACAGTGATCGTTACATTGGAACCCTCTTTTTTGCAGACTGCAGATGCATAAAAAACATAGTCCTCTCTGCCTGTTTCAACAAATATGGGCTCGGATCCTTCTACTTTCTCACCCGCAAACCTGATCTCTTCGATCTCACAGCCGTCGGGAACAGAGAAACTCATTGTCAGTTCCGTAAGAAAATCTTTTTCCTTGGAATAGATCGTATATTTACCGGTATCGGCAGGATCGGTATTGTTTTCAATACGAACCGTATCGGGCAGAACAAAATCATTCATTTTCAGCGGCATACTGTCATCTGTCATCAATACCCAAAATTCATATGACAGACCGTTCTTTTTATTGATCAGCTCAATAGAATTGATTCCGCTGATAGTTGCCTTAAACAGGCCAAAATCTTCGTCATTTTCCGATCCGTACAGTTTCTCCAACGCATTTGAAGGTGTAGCATCTATGCCGTAGGTATCGATCGAATAATCTGATCTTGTATAACCGCCGGCAAATACTTTATCCTTAACCTTATCAACTTCAAATATATCGAATTCATCCCCGACCTTGACACTGAGTCCGTCACTGTCGCAGTATTCGTCGGACTTCACATCAACCTCGGTAGTTAAAGTGGTTCCGTTCTTTTCAAACTCGATGATCACACTATCGTAATTTATCTGCTTATACAATGCCCTGTTGATGTATATTGCATCTATCCGGTTTTTGTCCTCAGAGCTGTAAGAATTGAGCAATGTGCGTACGTCATCCGGGATCTCATTGCCCGAGTTCGTCGTAACATCTGAAATTGCCGAGGCAAGAGTCTCGCTTGTCAGCTCTTTGTCGGAGGCATATGTTGCTTTTTTAAATGTCCATCCGTTCTGAGCATCGATGATTATCATTCCGTGATTCCATTGGGTCTTGCCGCCAACTTCAAAAGCAGTTCCTCCGGCTGTGATCGCGGGACCGGAAACCGTCTTGATCTCAGCAAGGCTGTTCCAATCGGATGCGGCATTTTTATCGCTGAAAATGACTACCGTCACCTCTCCCGGAGATTCAGGCCCGTCTGCCTGCGCTTTGGCCGCGGGAGCAAAGGTCAGCCCTGCAAGCAAGCCTATTACAAGGCATAAAGCGCACAAGATGCTTGTAAACCTCTTCATAACAAAAATCCCTCCTGTCACTGATAAAATATGTGCACTTCCGTGGCAAAAGACTTTTACCACACTATCACTATTATGCCACATTCAGGAGGGATTATGTTATGCTGTCAGGTAGAAAAATTATTCGAAAATTCATTTCTTCCCCGTCAGATAATACACTGCCAGGGCTGTCCTGTGGGACAGATTTTCCTTCGAAAGGATATTTGTTATATAATTCTTCACGGTTCCTTCGGAAATATAGAGCTTGGACGCGATCTCCTTGTTGGAGAGCCCTTCCGCCACCGCCTTTACTATATCGAGCTCGCGTTCGGAATATCCTGCGGGATCAAAGCCTCCCGCTGTCGAAGAAGACTGTGTCCTCTGCGATCCCGTGCTTCCGGCCAGTGTTTCAAGGATGCTTCCTTCCATGACTCCGGTACCGTTATAGACCGACTTGATCATCTGTTTCAGGTGCTCGGGTGTATGGTTCTTGATGAGATACCCCTTAGCTCCGGCTTTCAGCGCCTGTTTCACAAGTTCATCATCGTCAAATGTAGTCAGTATCAGGACTTTTCCGAGATCATGCTCGACAATATATTTTGTTGCCTCTATTCCGTCCATTTCCGGCATCTGTATATCCATTAAGAAGACGTCCGGCTTCGTGCGTTCTGCCGTTTCCACAGCTTCACGGCCGTTCGATGCGGTGCCGAGGACCTCAAATTCATCATCGACATCCAGTATTATCTTCATTCCGTCGCGGACGAAATCACTGTCATCCGCTATTATTACTTTTATCCTGTCCATTGATCCATCTCCCGCGTAAAACCTCTTCACTGCCTGCCAAGCGGCAGAAGCATGTTGACCCTGAATCCCGCTTCAGTTTCAAAATCAACTGTTCCTCCCACGGCGCGGCTTCTCTGTCTCATGCCCGATATTCCCATTCCCTCGACTATTTTTTCGCAGCCCGTTCCGTCGTCGGAAATGATGCATCTTACCATCATGTTCATTACGATCATTTCAATCGTGATGTGTTTGCACCTGGAGTATTTCATTGAATTGGTAACGGATTCAAATGCATTATCCAGTATTACCTCCCAGACATCGGCAGTGATCTTTGTCAGGTCGCCTTCCGTCGTGATCTCTGCTTCGACCCCTTTCTTATTACAGTCCTCGCACAGTTCATACAATTGAAGGAGCGCCATCTGTTTCTTATCGGGCCTTTCCTTGCGAAGTATTGCCCTGATCTCGTCCATCCCGCTCCTGAGCTGGTCTATTACTCCCTGTATCATTCCGCGTGCTTTTTCGGGATCTTTATCCATTATCACTTTACCGGCTTCGAGCTGATAAATCGATCCGTTGATATTGTGTCCGAGCTTATCATGCAAAGTCTGTGAGAGCTGGGCTCTTTCCTCGAGCACCCTGTTCTCCGCTTCAAGTATGTTCTTCTTGAGCTCTGCTCTCGTGGCATTTTCACGCCTTTCGATATCTTTCTTCAGTCCCTGCTGTGTTCTGGTCTCCTCCATGATCTGTTTTCTGTATTCCGATACTATAAATACATATTGAATGTAAAAGAGTGCTGTCATTACGGCTGCCAGCAGCTGTATCAGAAGATCCGTCCTGATCCCCGCGAATACCGCTGCGATCACCGGAACAACATACCAGAGTATACCCGCATTTAATGTCAGAAGAAACTCATATCCCAGATAATATCCCAGAAGCATAAAGCCGGGTCCTCCTGTCTTTACGAGCAGGAAAAGGACTATTGCCGAGCCTGCAAGAAAAGCTATCCGGATGCGTTTCCCGCCAAATTCCTTAAGTGCCATAAACGAAATGAAAAATGAAACGAGCAGGAGTATCTTTACGGATACTCCTGTTTCTTCCCGCCCGGTCAGATCTGTAACAGCCGTCGTGATGCCATACAGCCCGAAAGCTATCAAAAGGATGACGCGGACCAGTATAAAATATCTCTCTTTTAGGAATTCCCCCATGAATCCGTCCTTCTTATCTTAAGTCCAAGACTACCCAGACTGAGTATTACAGCGAGGTAAGCCGCCGTAATACATATTAGCATAGGAAATACCCTGTTGTCTACCGAAAACAGCATTTCCGTCCCTTCCAGGAACCATTTCTGAGGCATCATGAAAGAGAGCGCTTTCAGCATTACGGAGGAATAATCCAGCGGGAAATACAGCCCGCTGAGCAGGGCAGACATGCACCAGATCGTGAATGCGGCTACATTGGCGCTCATGACATCACCCATGAGAATGCCTATCAGCATACTGATCGAACCGAAGATCAGTCCCATCATGAAGATCATCGCAAGATAGCTCAGCCTGCTCATTCCAAGGTCTTTTTCACTGAGTATGATGCTGTATAGCGCTACGACCCCTGTCATGATAAGTGAAATAAAGAATACGATGATGAATTTTGAAATAAAATACTTTAACGTCGATGTTCCCGTAAGGCTGATCCTTGTATATACTCCGTTCTTCTGTTCCCTGATCGAAGTATGAGCCACGAATATTCCGCAGAAAACGAATCCGAGGGTCATAAACGCGAATGCATATCCGATCTGTGTTTTCACGTTTATCTGTTCTTTGGACAGGTTCCGTCCGTTACTTCCTGCGACCGTGACCACCTCTTTTTTGGGAAGTATCTCATCGGCTATATTCATCTGATCAACTATGTCCTGTGCCGATACATTCCGGTTCCGCATTTTCGCGTCGGAAACGAAACCGGTCAGTTTAGAAAGCTGGAACGTTATCTCCCTTTCAAGAGCCTCGCTTCGTTTATCCTCGGACAGAATATAGAATGTAAGCGCTTCCCCGGCATTTCCACCGAGTGCCTTTTCCTCAAAATCCCGGTCGATCAGGATCGCCGCACCCATTCTGTCCTCAAAACCGTCCTTCTCAAGGCGTGAATTGATATATTCCGCGATATCCGTATCCTCACCGGAAATGTCAGCCCTGCAGACAAAGAACAGTCCGCTTTTTGCGAGTTTATCCAGTATATGATCCGAAAGCACATTCATCGAAGCATCATATACCTTTACGACATATTCTCCTTTGCCTCCGAAATAAGCGACCTTTTCATCGGCGCCGGCGAGTTCGTTAACTTCCTCGGTGAAACCGCTGATATATGCGGCAGAACTGTCAAACTTGGTTTTCAGGATCAGTGTTGAAAGAAAAGGTGTCAGAAGAAGGAAAAACCAGAATGCCCTCGTTCTGAACAGAAGTTTCATGCTTGTTTTTACCAGTATTTTCATGCTGCTCCGCCTCTCTTTCTCAGATTTCCCGCTGCGACCGCCACCAGTGAACAGCCCACGAAAACCGCCACACAATACAGAATGGCACTTACCACATAATCACTGTGTCCCATACAGGACAATTCGACCAGCGCCCTGTTGATATGGTATATGGGCGACAGCCTCTTAACGGCCAAGGAGTGTACCGAAAACATATATGTCTCGAAGCTCCCCCCGAAGAATCCCGCGATCCATACCACCGTAAATACCGCTATGATCGTTACCACTATGTTGTCAAAAATGTAATAGGCCATCAGACCCAGCGCCGTCGCGGCTGAAACCGAGAAAAACACTATTACAGCCGAAAGCAGGGGATTACCCCAATGTACCCCAAACAAAACGATCGAAAGAAGGATCGAAATGACATTCCCCAGCAGAACAACCGATACGATCGGAACAAACTTGGCCAGATACAGTTTTGATTCCGATAATGCCGATACATGCAGTTTTTTGGTGATCTTATATTTCTTCTCGTTCATAAATATCCCGGCGCCGCACACGATCGCACACCATCCGAAATAAATGATCTCTATGATGCCGTAATAGTCGGTCGATCCGATCTCCTTCATATATTCCGGATGTTCGATCTTAAGGATCGCCGAATCCGTATCCATTCCCATTGCGGCGGCAGCTGCATTTTCATAAAAAGCATTTACGAAATACTCAAGAACTTTGGCTTCTTCTATATAATCATTATTCTGATAAACGGTATAAGTGCCGTCGCCGAATGTGACAAATCCTCCGATCTTCTCCTCCCGGATTATATCCCCGGGATCTCCTGTCGGGTATTCGCGCAGCACATAACCATTTTGCGCTGCCGCATCCTTAAACGCATCTGCCAGGTTATTTGTTGATATCTGTCCGCCCTCGATCCTATAACCTGCAACAATCTCCGAACCGTCTTCATACTTGCTCATCATATCGTTAAATGCGCTGGAAAGAAGCGCTACCAGGATCAGCGGTGTTACCACCAGAAGGAGTGTGTTTGTCATGCTCCTCGTCATCAGTTTGAAATAGTTTTTTATTAAATATCTGATCATTTTCAGCCTCTCAACATTGTTATTCCTTATAATCCCTGAGTTTCTTTCCCGTCATTGTGAGGAAAACCTCCTCAAGTGTGATCGAAGAAATATCATCAACCACCATTTTCTTCAGCTCGTCGGCAGTTCCGGTCGCTATGACCTTACCGTTATCCATGATCGCTATCCTTGTACAGATGGCCTCGACCTCTTCCATATAATGACTTGTATAGATGACTGTCGCGCCGTTTTTGTTGGATTCCTTGATCTTGTCCAGTATGAAATTCCTTGACTGCGGATCGATGCCAACCGTCGGCTCATCGAAAATAAGGAGCCTGGGATGATGTCCTATAGCGCATGCGATGTTAAGCCTGCGCTTCATTCCGCCCGAAAATGTTTTGGCGTAGTCGCCTCTCTTTTCAAGAAGGCCGACATATTCCAGTGACTCATCGATCCGGTTTTTGAGCTCTGCGCCTTTGATCCCGTAAAGAGAAGTGAACAGTTCAACATTCTCCCAGGCTTTAAGGTTTCCGTGGATCGCAAGTTCCTGCGGAATATAGCCCAGGTTGTTGATGAGCTTGTTTCTATTCTTCTCAAAATCCTTCCCCATGAATTCAACATCCCCCAAAGTCGGCCTTACGATACCGCAGATCATGTTCATCGTGGTACTCTTGCCGGCTCCGTTGGGCCCGAGGAGTCCGAATATCTCTCCTTCCTGTATTTCAATGTTCAGATTATCAACAACAACCTTGTTGTCATATTTCTTGGTAAGATCGATCGTCTTTAAAATAGTTCCCATCATTTTTCTCCGTTTCCGATAAATAATTACGCAAGAGCCCGCCTGTTCGCTTATCATAAAGAAAGAGTGTGCCGGATCTCTCATCTGACACACTCATTATATTTTGCTGTATTTAATTTTTGTAGTGAAAAAAGAAACTACTTACACATGACTAAAGTCATGTTCGTGACATTTAGTCATATCCTTCTATTCTTCTTTGTCCTTGGCCGCCTTCTCCTCCGCTTCCTTCTTTGCGGCTTCCGCAGCCAGCAGCGCATCCTGCTCATCCTGCTTTTTCTTCAGCAGGCTCTTCATTGCCGCCGAAAGCTGTGCGGCCTCGTTCGGAGTAAGCACGCATTCATGATGGATCGCGGTTACAAGCTCGCCTTTATGTCTTACGATACCCTCAACATATGATGTTTCATCGGACTGGAGGATCGTCGGCAGTTTCATCTGTATATCCTCGGTAACCGCACCGATCTCATGAACCATATCAACAAGGCAGCCGATGCAGCCCTGCGAATAATTGACATATATTATGTCACGGTTCGGTTTAGCCGGTACTCCGGTCTTGAACTTGATGTTCAGATCGCAAATGGGGATCCACTCACCGCGCAGTTCGGTAACTCCCACAACACACTCCGGTGCGCCCGGAAGCATGACGATATTGCAGGAATGTTCAACCGCTCTGACATACAGACTGTTAAATGAATATTTCTGCCCGTTAACTCCGAAGATAACCTGTGTTGCGAACATACCGTACCTCCTTTTACTCTACATCTCCGCCCTTGTAAGGAGGGCAGCCCTGTTTGAGCCATTTAAGATATCCGTTGATAAACAGATCTATATCCCCGTTCAGTACCGCATCGGCATTGGAGGTGCTGACACCGGTACGAAGGTCCTTGATCATCTTGTAAGGCTGCAGGAAATAAGATCTTATCTGGCTTCCGAAGTTGTTATCCTTGACTTCTCCGCGGATATCCGCAGTCTTGTCCAGATTCTCCTGCTGCTTCAGGATAAGGAGTTTGGATTTCAGGATCTGCATTGCCTTATCTTTATTTTGATATTGTGAACGCTCATTCTGACACGATACAACGATTCCCGTAGGGAAATGCGTGATCCTGATCGCGGATGAAGTCTTGTTGACCTTCTGGCCGCCGGCACCCGATGAGCGGAAAACATCGATCCTGATGTCCTCCTCGGGGATATCGATATCTAGGTCTTCCTCTATATCAGGCATTACGTCGCATGAAACGAATGAAGTCTGGCGTTTGCCCTGTGCGTTAAAAGGCGACATGCGGACAAGTCTGTGAACTCCGTGCTCGGATTTAAGATAACCGTAGGCATTGGTTCCGTTGATCTGGAAAGTGATCGCCTTATATCCGGCCTCATCGCCTTCAAGGAAATCAAGCAGTTCCAGTGAAAAACCCCTGGCCTGCGCCCACATCGAATACATACGGTACATCATGCTTGCCCAGTCGCAGGCTTCGGTTCCGCCGGCACCCGCATGGAGGGTCACGATCGCGTTATCCTTATCGAACTCACCGTCAAGCAGCGTAGAAATACGCATGTCTTCAAATTCTTTGATAAAGCCGTCGAACTCTTCCCTTACCTCGTCCACCATGGACTCGTCATTTTCCTCATTGACCATGTCGATAAGGGCGTACAGATCCTCAAATCTCTTTTGCAGGTCCTCATATCCGGAAATGGTATCTTTGAGGTTTTTGAGTTCTTTCGTGTAGTTCTGGGCCTTATCGGCATCATTCCAGAAGCCTTCCTCTTCCATGATGCCCTCGATCTCTTCGACTCTGTAACCTTTATTTTTCAGGTCGAGAGATGCTCCGACTTCCTCAAGAGGCTTCTGATACTGATTCAGCTCATATTTTATCTGATCTAATGCAACCATATTCTTATCCTTTTATTCTTTTGATGACACCTTAGTCATACTTTCCGTTGCCCTTGCAGCAGAACTTGAATTTCTTGCCGCTTCCGCACGGACAGGGATCATTGGGCATGACCTTCTTCGCCGCACGCTTCACGGGTGCATTGGCTACCGTATCGTCCTTGTTTGTTCCTGTTTCCTTGGCTACCTGTTCACGTTCGATCTTACGCTCAACATGTACGCGCATGAGCATACGTACCGTATCCTCTTCGATACCGTCGATCATCTCCTGGAACATATCGAAGCCCTGCAGCTTGTATTCATCTACGGGATTACGCTGCGCGAATGCCTGGAGGCCTATGCTCTGGCGAAGCTGATCCATATCATCGATATGGTTCATCCACTTTGTATCGATCGCTCTGAGCAGGATGATACGCTCAACTTCACGGAACTCATCCTTAACGGGGAACTCGGCTTCCTTCTCTTCATAAAGGCGGACCGCTTCCTCTTTAAGTCTCTGGGTGAGATTGTTCTTCTTACCGTGCTGCTTTTCCTCGGGCGAGAGTTCGATCGGATTCATCGGGATGATCGGCAGGATAAGCTCGTTCATCTCATTGATATCCCACTCTTCGGGATTCTGATCGTCGGATACGCAGGCATTGACAGCCTTTTCTACGGTATCCTGTACCATTCTCACGATGGTATCGCGCATGTTCTCACCATCGAGAACCCTGCGTCTTTCGGTGTAAATGATCTCGCGTTGCTCGTTGTTGATCTGATCATATTCCATCAGATTCTTACGGATACCGAAGTTGTTGTTCTCTATCTTCTTCTGTGCACGTTCGATCGCCCTTGAGAGCAGTTTATGATGGATCTCCTGGCCGTACTGGATTCCCATTGTCTTAAATACAGACATCATCCTCTCGGAACCGAACAGTCTCATCAGATCATCTTCGAGTGAAATATAGAATCTCGACTCACCGGGATCTCCCTGTCGTCCGGAACGTCCGCGCAGCTGATTATCAATACGTCTTGCTTCATGGCGCTCCGTACCGATGATCCTCAGACCTCCGACTGCCTTGACCTTCTCGGCCTCTGCCGCGATCTCTTCGTTGGTACGTTTCGGCTTGACATTTTCATCCTCTTCGCTCAACGCGATATCATTACTTCCGCCGAGCTTGATATCGGTACCACGTCCTGCCATGTTGGTAGCGATCGTAACTGCGCCGAAACGTCCGGCCTGTGCGACGATCTCCGCCTCCATCTCATGGAACTTGGCATTCAGTACGTTATGCTTGATGCCGCGCTTCTTCAGGGCATAACTGATCTCCTCCGAAGCCTCGATAGTAATGGTACCTACCAGAACAGGCTGACCCTTGGCATGAGATTCCTCGATCGCATCCAGAATTGCCTCTATCTTCTCTTTATGTGTCGTAAATACGGCATCTTCATAGTCAACTCTGACAACCGGCTTGTTGGGCGGGATCGTAACAACGTCCATGCTGTAGATCTCGCGGAATTCCTTGTCCTCGGTGATCGCGGTACCGGTCATGCCGCACTTTTTTTCATATTTGTTGAAATAGTTCTGAAGCGTGATAGTCGCGAGCGTCTTGGATTCGCGGTTGACCTTAACGTGCTCCTTCGCCTCTATTGCCTGATGCAGACCGTCAGAATATCTTCTGCCGGGCATGATACGTCCGGTAAAGTCATCTACGATCAGTACTTCATTGTCCTTTACTACGTAGTCCTTATCCCTGAACATCAGGTAATGTGCACGCAGTGCAAGTATGATATTGTGCTGGATCTCAAGGTTCTCAACATCCGCAAAGTTGTCGATATGGAAGAACTGCTCAACCTTTTCTACGCCGCGCGCGGTAAGGTTAACGGATTTTTCCTTTTCATTTACAACGAAGTCACCGGTTTCCTGAGGTTCTTCTCCGCCGAGCTTGGCCTGCATCAGCGTTTCCATCTTGGTGAGTTCCTTCTCGGTACCTTTCTCGAGCTGGCGTGCAAGGATATCGCACATTTCATACAACTTGGTCGATTTGCCGGAAGGTCCGGAAATGATAAGCGGGGTCCTCGCCTCATCGATCAGTACCGAGTCCACCTCATCCACAACGGCAAAATGCAGGTCTCTCTGGACCATATCTTCCTTGTAGATGACACGGTTATCACGCAGATAATCGAAACCGAACTCATTATTCGTTCCGTAAGTTATATCGCAGGCGTAAGCTTCGCGGCGTTCGTCATTCTCCATGCTGTTCAGGATATATCCGCAGGTTACACCCAGGAATTTGTAAATATGCCCCATGTTTTCGGCATCACGCTTGGCCAGATAATCATTGACCGTAACAACGTGAACTCCGAGCCCGTCAAGAGCGTTAAGATATATCGCGAGCGATGACGTAAGAGTCTTTCCTTCACCGGTAAACATCTCGGCGATACGGCCCTGATGCAGGATTATCGCGCCCAGGATCTGTACGTGGAAAGCTCTCAGTCCCAGAGTCCTCACGCCCGCTTCTCTTGCCGTCGCAAATGCTTCCGGGAGCAGGTCATCGAGAGTCTCGCCTTTTGCCAGTCTCTCCCTGAACTGCCTCGTCATGTCTTTAAGTTCTTCATCTGTTTTCGCCTGCATGGTCGGCTCAAGGTCCTCAACCTGCTGGGCGATCTTTTCTATACGCTTGATCTCGCGCTCACTGTGTGTCTTAAAAAGTTTCATTTAAATACTCCTAAAATAATAAATGCTCATTCTGATGCAATTTATTATTTTAACATTTATCTGTCAAATATTCAACCGAAAAATCAATTCCGTTATTTATCCTCTATAAACAGGCTTTCCTCCGACCCCGTATGGAATACGGCCTCTTCTGACGTGCCATCTTCCCTGAGCAGCGTCGCATGAAGCCGGCGATCTCTGTTGAAACCTTCATCATATTTCACGCTTGTGATCCAGCCGGCACGGCAGAAAAATCCGTCGGTAGAAGCCACTCTCTCATCAGGATCCGCACTCCTGTCAGCACTATAATTTACGGTAAGGATCTCCCGGCCGTTGACCCTTACATGAAGGACATTATCAAAATAAAGAACAACATCGGCCAGTTTTCCGGCACCGCGGTAATCGGAACCCGTAAGTGCCTGTGTCCAGTAATAAGGCTCCCTGCTCTCGGCAATGCCGTTAGCGGACGTTGCTTTCCTGCCGGGTAGGGGCTGTTCGGCTTTTTCTTTCCATATTTCCGGAAGGTTGACCGCAGCGGCCGGTGCATTTACGGAACACCCGGCGGGGAAACTGGGATACCGCTCATCCTGACCGTAATAATCTGCTATCGGGCCTGTAAATTGCGCGGTTGTAAGTGCCCCGCATTTTGCGAAGGCATTTTTACCTATACTGCAGAGTCCGCGTCCGAAGGTAATCCCGGTAACACCCGGGCATTCATAAAAAGCGTAGTCTCCTATATACACAACACTGTCCGGGATCGTCAGCTCACCTGAAAGACCGGAACATGAGCTGAAAGCATATTTTTTGATATGGGTGAGCGGACCGGGTAATTCTCCGAGAGATGTAAAACCGCTGCATTGCCCGAAACTTCCTTCGCCTATTGAGATCAGGCCCTCCGGCAGCTGCAATGTTCCGCCAAATGATGTATTTTCAAAAGCGAAGTCGCCGATAATACGTACCGTATCGGGAAGCTTAAGTTCTCCCGTCAATCCCGAACAGCCGCGGAAAGTATCCGAGCAAATATACTCGATCCCGGCGGGGAGCCTGAGCGAAGTAAAGCTCTCGTCACCACGAAAGGCCCCGGTGCTCAGCAGCCTGATGCTGTCGGGAAGCACCAGACCGCCTTTCAGGTTTTTGCAGTACGAAAAACCGCCTAAGGCAATAGTTTCAAGTCCTTCGGGAAGGCTTAAACATCCATCAAACCCGCAGCTGATAAATGCCTGGTAACCGACTTCCTTCACGCTGTCCGGGATCATCAGGTCGCCTTTCAGCTGTTCACAGGAACTAAAACAGGAGTATTCGATCTTTTCAAGACTCGAAGAAAGCTTCAAAACCCCGTCAAATCCGCATTGGCTGAAAGCAAAATCTCCGATCGAAGTGACAGAATCGGGAATGATCAGATCTCCGCGCAGCTTTCCTGCTCTGATGAACGCACATCTTCCGATCGTTTCAAGACCATCCGGAAGAACAAGCCCGCCTTCGGCATTTTCAAAATCCGAAAAGCACTCGGGGCCTATGGTTTTCAGGGATTTTGACAGTTTGATCCCGGTAAAGCCCTTGCAGCGTGTAAAAGCATACCCCTCGACCGTCTCGACCGAATCCGGAAGATCCAGCACTCCGGTCAGGTTCTCACATCCGTAAAACGCAAATTCGCCGATCTTTACCAAACTTTCGGGCAGCACCAGCTCTCCTTTGAGATTCTGGTTGGCATAAAACGCATGCGCAGCTACAGACGTAATACCCTCCGCGAACTCCAGCCTGTCGATCTTGTAATCGGACCACATGAATTTCGCGGGCACGATCATCTCGCCCGTACCCGTGAATGTGAGTGTTTTACTTTTCCTGTTGTAAGTCCACGTGATATTCTCACCGCAGGTTCCCCCGGTGGCGGAGCCTTTATCCGGCTTCCCGCTATTATTCGATTTGCCCCCAAACAGATTAAACAGCATACTGCCTGTTACCTCCCGACATCATTGTGATCTTTTTCTTTTATTTTCGGAATACCTTTTCCGGTTTTATGGGTACTTGCACACTATTTATAATATCATATATTGCCAAAATTATAAATCTGATTATTTACCTTCAGAATATGATGATTGGGCTATTTATGATGTTAAAAAGAGATAAATCGCTCATCTTACAAAAATGTAAGATAGAGATGATAATTTGTCACACGAATCGATTTTAAAATGATCCGTCCTCCCTTATAGTTAGATCATCAAATGAAACAAATGCGGTTATGAGAAGTAAGGGAGGTTTTACTATGAGTACATGGTTCAACAGTATTATGGACGGACTTAAAATATATTTTCTTTATGCTGCACCGATCAGTTTTTCGATCATGGTGATCATAATGATCGCTTCAAAGAAGATCAATCTTGTGGAACTGGTGATCAAGCAGCTGTTTGTAATGTATCTTTGCTGCGTTGTCGAGCTTGTATTCTTCCCGCTTCCCACTATGGAGGAGGCTTCACAGCTCAGCATACAGTACCAGCTGATCCCGCTGCACTTTATCGCGGACTTCATGGATGATTCGTTCATCAGAGTATCCTGTCAGGTAATCTTCAATGTAGTTATGATGGTTCCTCTCGGAATGTTTCTTGAATATTGCCTCGGACTTGATATCAGAAAAGCACTGCTGATCAGCTTTGCATTTACCGCATTTATCGAGATCGGGCAGCTTACCGGACTGTTCTTTATGTTCAAAGGCTCATACAGACTTTTCGATGTTGATGACCTTATGCTGAACATGCTCGGCGCACTTATCGGATACTTTGGTATCCGCAGGGCAGAGAGCAGATTAGTTCCCGCGATCACCTCGTTTGACAGATTTTTTGGCAAAGACAGTGTACTTGAGTATCACATGTGATAACATAGCAAGAGCAATACTCAGATTGGTAAAAAGGAGATTGAAGGCAAGAAAAAACCGGATTGGATTGTTCACAAAAGGACTTGACAAGGTTAAATATCCGATTTACAATACAGGCACGATAGGTTTTATTATCGGTATTTTAAAAGCAGTGGACCCTACTGAGAGTGGGAGTTTTAAAAGATGTGGGCTGATTTTTCAGCCCACTTACACTTGCTGAATTTGCAACGCTTTTATTTCACCCATTTCTCCAGTCCCCGGTCGGACCATATCTGTACTTCGACATAACATTCGGGACCGTATTTGAAATCCGGATTCCAAATCTGGGGCAGACCATATTTTTCAATGATCTTCAGGATCTCATCGTAATTATACAGCCGGTTGCGGTATTCTTTGCCATCTTTGACATTTCCGCTGAAGGTAGGATGTGAATCCCCGTAAGTGAAAGAAACCGTCCGCAGATCCAGCTCGCTCGTATCAACGGTTACCCAGGCGGTATGTTCGTACCATTTTTCAAAAAACGGGCATTCCCCGACCACCATATAATGCGGAGTTTCTCTTTCTATGAGTCCTCCGGCCTTTATAAATTCATTTTTCAGGATATTTTCAAACCGACGTCTTTTCTGAAGATAATCATCCGGCCGCTTGGCCAGGAAAATATCAGGCTTTTCGGCATGTATGCGTTTCAGGACTTTCTCCGCTTCTTCATCAGAAAGGTCGGAAATACTCCTGAACGGACCGGATGCCTGTTCATAATAGTGATATAGTACCATTCTCTACTCCACCCCCGCAAACTGTGAATTGTAGAGGTTCATATAGAATCCGCCCTTCTTCATGAGCGAATCGTGATCGCCCTGTTCAAGGATCTTACCGGCCTGCATGACTATGATATTGTCGGCATTGTGGATGGTCGAAAGCCTGTGAGCTACAATGAAACTGGTCCTTCCTTTCATCAGCTTCGCAAATGCTTCCTGTATCTGCAATTCGGTACGGGTATCGATACTTGAAGTCGCTTCGTCGAGGATCAGCATCGGAGGCCTGCATAACATGACTCTTGCGATACACAGGAGCTGTTTCTGGCCCTGGCTGAGCGAATCGTCACGTACGACACAGTCGAGCCTGCCGGGCATTCTGCGGATAAATTCCCAGCAATGCGAATCTTTCGCCGCCTGTATTATCTCTTCATCCGTTGCATCAGGCTTACCGAATGCAATATTATCCCTTATGGTGCCGGCTTTCAGCCAGGTTTCCTGCAATACCATTCCGTAATTCGACCTGAGCGAGTGCCTTGTAACCTCACGGATCTCCTGTCCGTCAACGGTTATGGAGCCTTTATCCACATCATAGAAACGCATCAGCAGATTGATAAATGTAGTCTTTCCGCAACCTGTAGGGCCGACTATCGCCGTGGTCGCTCCGGGACGGGCAGTGAATGTAAAGTTCTCGATCAGAGGCTTTTCTTTTACATAAGAGAAATCCACATGATCTATATCCACAAGTCCTTCTGCGGGTTTCATCAGAGCGTCTTTTTCCTTCACCTGCGGTTCGGCTTCGATCAGTTCAAATACGCGGTTAGCGCAGGCAAGAGCGTTCTGCAGTTCCGTAATTACCGAGCTGATATCATTGAACGGCTTCATATACTGGTTTGCATATGCCAGAAGGACCGTCAGTCCTCCGACGGTAAGATGACCCGATATTATCGTAAATGCACCGATGAGCGCCACCAATGCATAGATCACATTATTGACCGCTCTGGTCGACGGATTTGTCAGAGAGCTGAAGAATACTGCGCTGCGTGAATAACCTTTCAATTCCTCGTTTACTTCCCTGAATTTCTCTGAAACCCTGTCTTCACATCCGAAAGCCTTCACTACCTTCTGATTGCTTATAACCTCATTGATCAGCGCCGTCTGTCTTCCCCGTGTTTTTGTCTGTTTTCCGAACATTTTATAAGAACGGGAAGCAATGAATTTCGCGACGAGGAAACTGACAGGCGTCATTACGAGTACCATCAGTGTTATGAGAACATTTTTCGACAACATGAATACCAGTGTAACAATGATCGTTACCACTCCTGAAAACAGCTGATTGAATCCCAGCAGCAACCCGTCCGCAAGCTGATCGGTGTCTGCGATAACGCGCTGCACGACATCTCCCGTACTGCAACGGTCAAGATATGACAACGGCAGATCCTGAAGCTGCCGGATCGCTTTCGACCTTATATCCTGAACAGTCTTGAAGGCCAGTCTGTTGTTGATCAGGTTCATCATCCAGACGATCACTGAAGATGCCGCAACAAGGATCATGATCAATATCAGATATTTTCCGATCGTTGCAAAATCGATCACACCCTCATCTTTTATCTCGTCGATCGCGTCACCGAACAGCATAGGGACATACAGCTGCATGATGACCGAACTTGCCGCAAACAAAAGACTGAAAATGATCAGCAGTTTGTTTCTTCCGATCACGCGCAGGACCTTCTTCAAAACAGCGCTGCTGCCGGCAGGGAGTTTCTTTTTCCTGTTTTTATCCGAATCACCCATAAAATGTGTTCCTTTCATGCCTCTTTCTCATCGGGAAACTGAGAGTAATATATCTCCCGGTATACTTCGCAATCCTTCATCAGTGCATCATGTGTTCCGCTTCCGACCAGCCTTCCGTCATCGAGCACCAGGATCGTGTCGGCATTCCTCACACTTGCGGTCCGCTGGGATACGATGAAAACAGTCATATTGCCTTCAAGGTTATGTATTGCCCTGCGGAGCTTCAGATCGGTCGCAAAATCCAGAGCGCTCGACGAATCATCGAGGATCAGTATCTCAGGTTCTTTAACCAGGGCTCGTGCGATACACAGACGCTGTTTCTGGCCACCCGAGAAATTCCTTCCGTTCTGTTCGACATGTGCGTCAAGTCCGCCTTCTTTGCCGTCCACGACTTCAGCGGCCTGAGCCGCTTCAAGTGCCTTTCTTATCTGCGTGTCGTCCGCATTTTCATTACCCCATTTCATATTTTCACGGATCGTACCTTCAAACAGGACGGCCTTCTGAGGTACAATACCAATCTTTCCGGTCAGCGCGTCCTTCGGATAATCCCTTACATCCTGTCCGTCAACCGTTACAACACCTTCCGTCACATCATAAAATCTGGGGATCAGATTGACCAGAGTCGATTTTCCGCAGCCTGTACCGCCGATGATCCCGATCGTCTGTCCCTTTCGGGCTTTGAAGGATATATCCGTAACAGCATCCGCATCCGATGTCGTATAGGAAAATGAAACTTTTTCGAAGGCTACCGATGTATCTCCTTCCGAACCCGGTCTGCCATTCGCGATCTCTTTATAGACCATGCCCGGCTCAACCGCAAATACCTCACCGATCCTTCCGGCACAGGCCATCGATTTGTTGAGAGTTATGATAAGCGATGCCAGCTTGACAAGCTCTACTATGATCTGAGCCATGTAATTATATAGAGCCACTACATCTCCCTGCTTTAAGTCGCCCATTTCGACACGCAGGGCTCCGGAACGGATAAGGATAATGGTTGCGATATTTATGAGCAGATATGTTCCGGGATTCATGATCGTGGAGATCCTGCCGACGAATTCGTTCATTTTCGTAAGCGCCCTGTTTTTCTCATCGAACTCTTCGATCTCACGCTCCTCGCGGCAGAACGCCCTGATGACTCTGACACCCTCAAGGTTTTCCCTTGTGATCCCGAGTAATTTATCAAGCGATCTCTGCGATCTTGAATACAACGGTATGCATATCAGCATGATCCCGAAAACGACAACAGCCAGCACCGGTATCGCCGCCGCAAAGATCAGTGCGCATTTAACGTCTATCATAAATGCCATGATCATCGCGCCAAACACTATGAACGGACTTCTGAGCACCAGACGCAGTGCGAGATTCACACCGTTCTGTACCTGATTGATGTCACTGGTCATCCTTGTTATCAGTGTATCGGTCCCGAGCCTGTCAAGTTCTGTATATGAGAATCCCTGGATGTGATCAAACAGGGCCTGTCTTAAATCGGTCGCAACTCCGACACTGGCCTTAGCCGCAAACCACTGTGCCGTAAATGAAAATGCGATCCCCAGTATCGCCAGCGCGATCAGTATAATGAAGCATCTGACAACATAACCTTTATCTTCATTTCCGATACCATTGTTGATGATCGCCGCGACCACAAGGGGCACCAGCAGGTCCATCCCAGCCTCGAGCAGTTTGAATGCGGGTGCCAGGATCGACTCTTTCGTGTACTTTTTCAGATAGCTCAGTACTTTTTTCATCGTAAATTCCACACTCCGTACTTAAATTAGTCGTCCGTTATAATAGTGCCAAAAGCCATGACAGCTTTATCCTGTATTATACCAGAAACGTGAAACTGTTTAAACACCTGATCACACAGATCTATGCTCTATGATCCCGCGATACGTTTTTTTCAATGCATTCAGAACTTTCTTCTTGTTCATGCTCCATTTTTCCCATTGGTCAGTCCCTATAATTCTATGCAGACACGCATTCCCGAACCATCGGGGATCGGAGCAAACGTAAACGGCAGTTTCATAAGATTCAGCGACTGTTCAACAATAAACAGCCCGAGTCCGTTCGAATATCTGTTATCATGTCCCTTACCGGAATGCATCGGTTTCATGACATCTGCAATTTCCTCTTCTGTAAGCGGCGTACAGGTATTATCGATCATCAGTTTTCCGTCGCTGTATGCTATATCAACCGATCCTCCGGCATCCGTATAATTCGCGGCATTTGAAAGGATATTCGAGATTGATTTTGAAAACAGATTCTGCAGGGTCCTGATCTTCGTATCCTCCGGGATATCGATCGAATACCCGATCTGTTTCGCCTTTAATATAACCTTGTAGGGACCGAATTCGGAAAGGATCAGTTCCTTAAGATCAAGATCCCGCTCTTCTTCGTGATATAAAGGTGAAAGATTCAGGGATTCTTTTGTGAGGATTATCGCCTTTTCAAGCAGCTCACGGCATTCGGTAAGATATTTTTCCTTATCTTCGCAATAAGGGGGAATATTGTAAATGATCCCTTCGATCAGCGCATTTGCGGAAGCAAGCGGATTCTTCAGTTCATGGGATACATTCCGCAAAAATGCGATCTTTCTGTTCTCCGAATCCGAAGTGATCCTTATCTGCTTTTC
>JAFZNE010000025.1 GCA_017553035.1 Lachnospiraceae bacterium | reverse complement strand
TCTTCAATCTTTTTCTCATATTCGCCGGAAGAAGAAAAAGGCGTACTGAGACCTATCCGCATGCCTTCGGGAAGCTCGTCCGCGGAAGGGAAGCGTGACGGCGACCCGATAACATACGAGTACAAAAAACCCGGGATATCGATCGGACTAAGACATTCAAAAAGCGCGGAAGGGTCCTTTGAAGCGGTAAGAATGCGAAGCGGCGCGTGCGCGGTAAGATCGGGCCGTAAACCGGTGCCGTTCTTTTTCAGAAGCTTTTCATAAAGAGAGCTCACGGTGTTTTTGACCTCGTTTTTATCGAGGGGCTTGATCAGATAGTCCGAGACCTCACTCTTAAACGCCTGCCTTGCGATCTCGAAATCCCTGTAAGCGCTGACGATAACAAAAGACGCGGAAGGAACGAGTTCTTTAACCCGCTCGATGAGACTCATCCCGTCTATCCCGGGCATACGTATATCCGTAAAAATAACGTCGGGACGCAGCCTCTCAATGTCCGCGAGAGCCTCCCGCGGATCGGTATACGCGCCGACATTCTCATAACCGTATTCTTTCCAGTCCAGGATTCCCTGGATACCTCTTAAAGCCCATATCTCGTCATCTACGAAAACAGCCTTGAACAGTCTCTTTTCTCCCATAGTATTGCCCTCATCCCCCATATTCGTGCATATTATAGCACTTTTACGAAAAAATGGCAAAGAGCGGAAAATATCGTTGTACAAAATTACCATATTTTTTTCCAATTCGGGCATAGTTTTATTCCTTTTGCCCAATTTTGATGTGTGCTAAGGTTATATACATAAAGGAGAGACAGTTATGGCTAAAGAGAAAAAAGCCGGCAGGAGATCCGGAAAGGCACTTTGGAGATCCGTTGTACGTCACAAGGGCCTGTACCTTGTTATGCTCCCTGCGGTTGTCTGGTATATATTGTTTTCTTATGTCCCCATGGCGGGACTCTCGCTTGCATTTAAGACTTATAAGGCAAAGCTCGGGATCTGGGGCAGTCCGTTTGCGGGACTGGTTCATTTTGAGAAGCTTTTCAAGGATCCGAGATTTCTTGATTCGGTGCTTCGTACGCTCAAGATCAACGGCGGCCGTCTGATAATAACCTTCCCGTTCGCGATCATACTCGCGCTTCTTCTGAATGAGTTACGCATGGGAAGATTTAAGAAAGTCCTTCAGGTCACGTTTACATTCCCTCATTTCCTTTCATGGGTGATCATAGCAAGTATCATTTCAAACGTATTGAGCTTTGACGGACTCGTAAACTCCGCAATAGAACTCTGCGGCGGTGAATATGTTAATTTCATAGGCAATTCAAAGCTTTTTGTACCGCTCGTTTATATCACGGAGGTATGGAAGGGTGCCGGCTGGAGCTCGATCATATACATGGCCGCGATAGCGGGTATCGACCAGGAACAGTTTGAGGCCGCTGATATAGACGGAGCTTCGAGATGGGACAAGATGTGGAGGATTACGCTTCCTTCGATCCTGCCGACCATTACCATAATGTTCATACTGGCGGCCGGCAATGTCATGACAAAGGGTTTTGACCAGGTGTTCAACATGAACAACGCCGCGGTACAGAAGGTTTCCCAGACTCTGGACATGTATATCTATAACGTGACCTTCAACGCAAAGAAGACTGATTTCGGTTATTCAACCGCGATAAGCATGTTCAGGTCGGTCGTTAATCTGATCATGCTCGTTATAGCCAACACCATTACCAAGAAGCTTGGCGGAAACGGACTGATGGGAGGTGGCGACTGATGAAAGAGAAGGCAAAAAAGACCAAAAAGGCAAAGAATTACAGGCTGCGCTTCGAACTTTCAGACGCGATAATCCTTACCGTGCTGGTGATATTCGCCCTGATCATTGTACTGCCTTTTATCAATGTGGTCGCAATATCGTTCACGACGCCGAAGGCATATGCCGATACGCCGCTGCTCCTGTTCCCCAAGGTATTTACGCTTGAGAACTACCAGACTCTTTTCCAGGACGGCAGGATCATGATCGGCTACAGGACCTCGGGCAAGCTGCTGCTGATGGCAATGCCCCTTAACATGTTCCTGACGACCACGGTTGCGTACGGACTGTCGAGAACGGGTTATCCGGGCAGAAAATTCCTGCTTAAGTTCGTTGTGTTCACGATGCTCTTTTCGGGCGGTATCGTTCCGCTGTATCTGACGGTCAAGTCATACGGACTCATCGGCTCCATGTGGGGAGTTGCACTCAGTCAGGGCATCAATACATTTTACATGATCATCATGCTGAACTTCTTCCAGTCGCTTTCGGAATCGCTGGTTGAGTCGGCGAAGCTTGACGGCGCGGGTGAGTTCAAGATACTCTGGAAGATCGTGCTTCCGCTGTCAAAACCTGTTATCGCGACCGTTTTTCTCTACTACCTCGTGGACAGGTGGAATGAGTGGTATAACGCGATGATCATGGTCAGGGACACGCAGAATACGCCCCTGCAGCTCGTGCTCAGAAATATCGTTCTCGATTCGCAGAACATTGACAATATCTTTTCGGAATCGATCGAGCTCTTTACTTTCAGTGCGGGAATAAAGATGGGTGCCGTTGTAGTAACGGTCATCCCGGTAATGTGCATTTACCCTTTCCTGCAGAAGTATTTCACAAAAGGCATCATGCTCGGTGCCGTAAAGTAACGGTAATGGTATCATCGGGGTGATGATATTGTTATACAAGGATAAACATAATGAAGGAGGGTTTTTATGAAAAAGCTGTTGAAAAGGTCAATCGCGATCTTACTGGTTCTCCTGACCGTTCTTTCACTTGCCGCATGTAAGGGCAAGGATACGGGCGACACGAATCAGTCGGGCGGAACGCAGAACACCGGCAATTCGGGCAACTCCGGAAATTCCGGAAATACCGGCAAGTCGGATAACAAGACCGATGACAAGAAAACAGATGTGGGGAACAATGAAACGAAGAGCTATGACGAGCATTATACTTACAGCTACGCAAGCATTCAGATCACCGAGTCTACGGATTACAATTCCCCCGATGACGCGATGACACAGTATTGGGAGCAGAAGTACAATTTTGACTGGGATATCATTTCGATCTCCAGCGACAAATGGGACCAGACAGTAAATACCTGGGCTTACGCTGAGGATCTTCCCGATGTTACGATCTTCGATTACAAGCATCCCCAGATGATGGACTGGGTTGACCAGGGCCTTGTATTCAAGTTCCCGAAGGGCTGGCAGGAGAGATGGCCCAATATAGCAAGAGTTCAGGAATACGCAGGATTACAGCTTGCATTTGAAGACATCACGGGCGACACCTATTTCCTTGCACGCGCCAACTATGCGAACAACCTGCCTTGTACACCCGGTATCAATCCTACGAACATGATGGTATACATCCGTAAGGACTGGGCTGAGGCAGTAGGCATTGAGATCAAGGATTACTACACCATTGATGAGGTTATGGAGTACGCACGCAGAGTTAAGGAGCAGGATCCCGG
>JAFZNE010000024.1 GCA_017553035.1 Lachnospiraceae bacterium | reverse complement strand
TTGTTCCCGGAAGTGTTCTGGCTTTCGTCGTCGTAAGCCACATAATGATCATTCATAAAACAATCCCCCATGATTATTATAAATGCTTAAAGAATCTCTGTGATCTTGACTTCGCGCTGTTTGGACAGATCGACAAATATATCGTCGACCTGTACGATAGGTTTCGAAAGTTCTGATTTATTGAGAAGTACGATCTTACCGATCTTGTCATCCGAAAGACGTACCGTATGATTCATGTAAACTTCCGTTATCTGTTCGAGCAGCGGGATCAGGAACTGAGGATCGAACTTGCTGTAGCCGTCATTTTCGAAGCTTCTTACCACCTCAAAAGGACATATTCTCGGCCTGTAGATCCTGTCGGATGTCATGGCGTCGTATACATCGGCGATAGACGTGATCATTGCGAAATTGTCGATCTGATCACCGCTCTTGCCGTAAGGATATCCGCTTCCGTCCGCCCTTTCATGGTGCTGCAGGACAGCCATCTTGATCCTGTCATCGATCTTCTTGTCCTTGATGATGTTATAGCCCTTGGTCGTATGAGTCTTAACGACCGCATATTCCTCTTCGGTAAGGGCATCGGGCTTGTGAAGGATCTCTCGCGGTATCGTTGTCTTGCCGACGTCATGGAGCAGTCCCGAAAGCGTCAGGACTCTCTGCTCGTCTTCGTTCATTCCGAGCCACTTCGCAAAGCAGTTGCAGATGAGCGAAACGTTCACGCTGTGCATATATGTCATCTCGTCGTAATCGCGGATGCAATGGAGCATATTGAAAATACGGCTTTTACCGCCGCTTTCGATTATCATCCTGTCCACTTCGCCGACAAGAAAATCACCGTCGATCTCGGCATTCTCCACTATGACCTTATTCATCTGGTCCTTGAGAGCACTCACGGTCTGGTCATAATTCTTGGAGAACTCACGGAACTCCACGGAATTCTTAAGCTGCTGTGACAAAGTAACATTACTTTCAGGCGCAGCCTGTTTGTAAACCGTGATCGAATCCACGGCATAGAACATTATCTTTGAAATTTTCTGAGCATCAAGAACAGACCCCGCATTAAGGATCACCTGATTATTGCGGGAATAAATGTCCCTTGCCAGCTCCATTCCGGGCATTGCCCTGCTGATCAAAATCCTCTCTATGGGCCTGTTATCTGAAAGCTCCCCCATCGCTGACCACCTCCTGCCACAAACATAAAACTACACATAGTATATGATAACACAAATAAAACAAAATAACAAGGTTTTACTCATTTATAGTATTTCTTTGCTTCGTCAAATCTCGGACGGATCGCCGAGGTATCACGGATCTGCTTCACGGAATCGGTCCTGTCGGTAACGAATTTACGTAATTTGACCATATATTCCGCCTCCGAGATCTCCCCATCCGACACATAAGTGAGGCCTTTTTCCCAGCTTGCCGTCAGTTCGGGATTGAGCAGCTGCCTGATGCTGGCATTTACGATCTCAAATATCATTTCGCCCTGAAGCGTCGGAGTGATGATCTGCGTTTTTTTATTCAGCGCAAGATAGGAAATCCTGACAAGCTTGCTCAGGATCTCGGCCCTGGTGGCACTTGTTCCTATTCCGCTGCCCTTTATCTGCGCACGCAGTTCTTCGTCTTCGATCAGCTGGCCGGCATTCTCCATCGCAAGTATCAGCGACCCGGAATTGTAGCGCTTCGGAGGCGAAGTCTCGCCTGTTTTTATGCCGAAATTCTCAACTTTCAGCTTATCGCCTTTTTTCAGCTTCTCAACCGCTGCAAGAGAATCGGCCGCTATCTCCTGCTCATCGTCGTTCTCGTTCTTTTTGGCGTTATCTTCGTCGGTGTTCTCCTGGGTATTCTGCCTGCCGGCACCCTGATTGCCGGTCTTCTTCCCCGCAACCTTCAGCCAGCCTTCATCCATCAGCACCTTGAATCCGGCGAAAAATTTCTCGTCACCGATCTTTGTGACCACCGATATCCTCCTGTATACCGCGGGAGGATAAAAAATACTCAGGAAACGTCTGGCGATAACCTCGTAAACCTTCTTGGCGACGGGTTTGAGTGCATTGTAATTACCCAGTCCCTGCCCCGTAGGTATTATCGCATAATGGTCCGTTATCTGCTTGTCGTTAACATACCTGGTCTTGGCAATTCCCTTATATGTGCCTTTTTCCAGAACTTCCCGGGCAAATGCCTCCACGGGCGCAAAGTTCTTCAATCCCCCGATATTCCTGTCTATCTCCTTTGAAACGGCCGTAGAAAGAACTCTCGCGTCGGTCCTCGGGTAAGTCACAAGTTTCTTCTCATACAGTTCCTGCGTTATCGCAAGTGTCTCGTCAGGACTGATCTTGAACAACTTTGAGCATTCATTCTGAAGTTCCGCAAGGTTGAACAACAGAGGAGCATTCTTGTTCTCTTTTTTCTTCTCTATGCTTACGATCTCACCGGTCAGATTGCCGTCGGTTGACGTTCTGAAACAGTTGGCCTGTCCGTCCGGTGAATTGGCAGGGGTTATAGCCTCAAAAACAAGGTCTTCCCTTGCCTTTGACATCAGTGAAGCAATAAGGGATTCCGCATCTTCCCGGTTTTTAAATCCGTTCTCCTTGTACATGCGCGGATCGCCTGCATAGGCCGAACCTTCGACCGCCCTGAATTCACCTTCAAAATTCACGGCTCCGGATGCCAGGGCAGCTACCACTCTGTAAAACGGCGTTTTAACAAAGCTCCTGATCTCGTGTTCCCTGCGTACCACCATTCCGAGTACACAGGTCATGACCCTGCCTACCGCTATCGCTCCGGGTTTATCGACCTTCAGGAAACTCCTGACTTCCTGTCCGAATTTGAGCGTCAAAATGCGGGAAAAATTGATCCCCATCAGATAATCTTCCTTCGCCCTTAAGTAAGCGGCATCCGAGAGATTGTCATAGGCTGAGAGCGGCTTGGCTTCCCTGATCCCGCGCTTTACCTCTTCTTCGGTCTGCGAATCTATCCATACCCTGCGTTTATCCTTTGTCGCGGGAACATTTGCCATTCTGTCGACCAGTCTGTAAATATACTCACCTTCCCGTCCCGAGTCGGTACATACGTATATTCTTTCCACATCAGGTCTGTTGAGCAGACCGCTGACAATATTGAACTGCTTTGCGACCGCAGGTATGATCTCGTATTTGAACTCTTCCGGAATAAAGGGAAGAGTATCGTATCTCCAGCTCTTGAGCGCCGGATCGTAGCTCTCCGGATAACTCATCGTCACAAGATGTCCCACACACCACGTAACAATGCTGTTTGCGGACTCATTGTATCCGTCTCCCTTACGGAAATCTTCATTCAAAGCCTTGGCAAATTCCTGTGCCACGCTTGGTTTTTCAGCTATATATAAAAACTTACCCATTGGATTCCCCATTCATTTTATTTGTTACTATCCGCATTAATTCTACCATTTCAAGTATCCGACTGCAAGTCTGCTTCATAGCAAATTTCACAATTTTTTTGAGTTTGTCCCGTATTTTTTTATCAAGATTCCTATTGCGTTTTTGAAATCTTTTGGTTATGATTTTGGAGTAATTTGTTTTGTTGTTTTTCAACATTATATTGAGGAGGAGATTTATGAAAAAGTTAATCGCACTGCTTCTTTCGGCAGTAATGGTTCTTTCGCTCGCAGCATGTTCTTCGAGCAAGCCTTCAACCACTACTCCGGACAATTCACAAGGCTCATCATCAACTTCTACCGACAACAATACAGCTCCCGCAGCTGACAGCAACTTCAAAGTCGGCGTTGTTCTTGTAGGTGATGAGAACGAAGGTTACACCTACGCTCACATCGACGGCATCAAGAAAGCCGCAGCAGCCAACGGTCTTAAGGACGACCAGATCGTATGGTTCTACTCGATCGGCGAGGATGAGACCTGTTATGACAAGTGTATCGACTGTGTTGAGCAGGGATGCAAGCTTGTTATTACCAACTCTTACGGACATCAGACATACTGCGAGCAGGCAGCAAAAGAGAACCCCAACGTTCAGTTTGTTGCCATGACCGGTGATACCGCTCTCAAGTCAGGTCTTTCGAACTTCTCAAACGCTTTCAACCAGACATATCAGTCACGTTACGTTTCCGGTATCGTTGCAGGTTTGAAAGTTAAGGAACTCCTTGATAACGGCAAGCTTTCCGATAAGAACTATGATGCCAACGGCAACATCAAGATCGGTTATGTAGGCGCTTATCCTTACGCAGAGGTTGTTTCCGGTTACACCGGTTTCTATCTCGGAATCAAGTCTATAGTTCCCAACGTTGCAATGGAAGTAAGCTACACCAACAGCTGGTTTGACATCACCGCTGAGCAGACTACCGCAGAAATGCTCATTGCTGACGGCTGTGTTATCATCGGACAGCATGCTGACTCAACAGGTGCTCCCACTGCTTGTGAAAATGCCAACAAGGCCGGCACCGTTGTTTACTCTGTAGGCTACAACGTAGATATGTTGTCTGTAGCTCCTACCGCTGCTCTTACCTCTTCAACCAATGACTGGTCAGTATATTACAATTACGCAATCAAGACCGCTCTTGCAGGCGGAGACATCGCTACCGACTGGTCAGAAGGTTATGAGACAGGCGCTGTAGGCATCACCACTCTCGGTTCTTCATGTGCAGCAGGCACCAAGGAAGCCGTAGACAAGGCAGAAGCCGACATCAAGGCAGGAACTCTTCATGTATTTGATATCAACACCTTCACCGTAGGCGGCCAGAAGATCACATCTACCTTCTGCTTCGACTCAGACGGCGATTTCGTTTACGATCAGGTTGAGGCTATCAAGGACGGCTACTATGATGAGTCCAAGTACATCTCCGCTCCTTCGTTCTCATTAAGGATCGACGGCATCACAGAGATGAACTGATCCGGTTTTTGATCACATCAATACCGAACTAATCTCGGGGTCACTGCACCGTTTTCGGTGCGGCGGCCCCGTCTCTTTTTCTTTACTTTTGTCTTCCTGTATGTTATCATTATTTTGTATGTTTCTTTAAAACTTCAGCGCGTCAAAAGATCGATCAAAGATCAACAGATAACAGTTGAATTCTCGTACAGAAAGGTGGCTGGCTCTTGAAAACAACAGACTCTGCAGTTCAAATAAAAAATCCGGGACAAAACCAGATCTACGCAATTCAGATGAGGGAGATCACCAAAACCTTCGGTTCGGTCGTTGCCAATAAAAAGGTAATGCTTGATCTGAAAAAGGGTGAGATCCTCTCCCTTCTCGGTGAAAACGGAAGCGGCAAAACCACTCTGATGAACATGCTCTCGGGTATCTATCATCCCGATGAAGGGTATATTTTCATAAATGGTAAGGAAGTTTCCATACAGTCGCCCAGAGATGCCTATAAATATGGTATCGGAATGATCCATCAGCATTTCACGCTTGTTGACGTGTTTACCGCTGCGGAGAATGTTATCCTCGGACTGAACGACGGCTCAAAATTCGACCGTAAGGAAGTATCGCGTAAAGTCAGCGAAATAGCATCGCGTTATGGTTTTGAGATAGATCCGGAGAAAAAGATCTACGAAATGTCAGTTTCGCAGAAACAGACCCTCGAGATCATCAAGGCGCTCTACCGCGGTGCCGATATCCTTATCCTGGATGAGCCCACCGCCGTTCTTACTCCCCAAGAAACAGACAAACTTTTCGCCGTTATGCGCAACATGAAGAAAGACGGCAAGTCCATAATAATCATTACACACAAACTGAACGAGGTTATGGAGATCTCGGACCGTGTCGCAGTTCTGCGCAAGGGCGAATACATCGGCTGTGTAGATACCTCGGAAACTTCGCCGCAGGCCCTTACGGACATGATGGTCGGCCGTGCGACGACTCTGGATATCGATCGTCCCGATCCCGTTGATCCCGAGCCCCGCCTGGTGATCGAAGGTCTTACCTGTATCGATCATGAAGGTGTAAAACGTCTCGATAATGTTTCCTTTACCGCCAACTCGGGTGAGATCCTGGGTATTGCGGGCATCGCAGGATCCGGTCAGAAAGAGCTTCTTGAAGCCATCGCGGGTCTTTATCCCGTAAGTAAGGGGACGATCACTTACAAGCCCAAAGACAAATCCGAAATGAGCCTGGTAGGCATGGATCCTCTGCTGATCAAGAAATCAGGAATCGCAATGAGCTTTGTTCCGGAAGACAGACTCGGAATGGGTCTGGTCGGTTCAATGGGTATGACCGGTAACATGATGCTGCGCTCATGGCGCAAGAACAGAGGCTTCTTTGTAAACCGTAAAGATCCTAACCAGCTTGCCAACCAGATATTGAAAAATCTTGAAGTAGTCACTCCGAGCACAGAATTTCCCGTAAGGCGTCTTTCGGGAGGTAATGTCCAGAAGGTTCTTGTCGGCCGTGAAATAGCATCGGCTCCGGCAGTCCTGATGACTGCATATGCGGTGCGTGGTCTGGATATCAATACTTCATATACCATTTACAATCTGCTCACCGAGCAGAAGACCAAAGGTGTTGCGGTAATCTATGTAGGCGAGGACCTCGATGTTCTGCTCGCACTGTGCGACAGGCTGATTGTCCTTTGCGGCGGCCAGGTTTCCGGAGTTGTGGACTGCCGTAATATCACCAAAGAAGAAGTCGGTCTTCTGATGACAAAATACAGAAAGGAGGGCGCAAGTCATGACTAAGGCCAATCTTGCACATGATCCGTTGATCCGGATATCCAAGCGTGAAGATATTCCGATGTGGAAATCGTGGCTTGTCAGGATCATCGGACTTCTGCTCGCCCTCGTGGTTTCCGGTATCGTTATTGTCTGTATCACGCATATCAATCCTTTCATGGTCTTCGCCAAAATGGCTTCCGGTTCCTTCGGCAGCTGGATCAAAAATACCAATGCCGCAGGCGAAACCGTCGAAGTACTGACCATTTCCACCAAACGTATCTGGGTCACGATACGTGATATCATGACTCTGCTTTGTATCTCGGTCGGCCTCGCTCCCGCATTTGCGATGAAGTTCTGGAACGTAGGTGCCGAAGGACAGGTCCTTGTAGGCGGAATTGCAACGGTTGCCTGCATGAAATATTTCACGGGCCTTCCTACCATCGTGCTTGTACTGGTAATGATCGTCGTAAGTATGCTCGCCGGTGCGATCTGGGGCTTTTTCCCCGGATTTTTCAAAGCTCACTGGAATACCAACGAAACACTGTTTACGTTGATGATGAATTACATCGCAATACAGATCACTTCCTTCATGGTAGCCGTCTGGGAAAACCCTCCGGGATCGAACTCGGTCGGCGTCATCAACCGTAATGACCAGTACGGCTGGCTTCCAAGCCTCTTCAGTGATGTACCCAACAAGGATTTCGGATGGAATGTCATTATCGTACTGATCGTAACCGTAGCTGTTTTCATCTACCTGCGCTATTCCAAACAGGGATACGAGATCTCGGTTGTCGGCGATTCGGTCAATACCGCCCGTTATGCGGGTATCCGTGTTAAAAAAGTCTACATCCGCACAATGGCCATTTCCGGTGCCATCTGCGGACTGGCAGGTTTCGTAGCGGTTTCGGGCGCCAGCCACACGATCTCCACTTCAACTGCCGGCGGCAGGGGATTTACCGCGATCATTGTAGCATGGCTCGCCAAATTCAATACTTTCACGATGATACTGATCTCCGCTCTTCTGGTCGTCCTGGATAAAGGTGCTTCGGAAATCGCCTCATCTTACGGGATCAATGAATATGTTTCGCAGATCATAACAGGTATCATCCTCTTCTTCCTGCTGGGAAGTGAATTCTTTATCAACTATCAGCTGAAATTCCGTCATAATAAAGGTGCTGAGCCCCCTGCTGCAAAGCCGGTACAGGCTCCGGCCGCCAATACCGACAACGAAGATAAGGAGGCGAATGAATAATGGATCTTACATCATTTTTGACCCTGTTTCACAGCGCCGTAGTCTTCGGTACGGTTATCCTGTTCGGTGCTCTCGGCGAGATCCTCACCGAGAAATCCGGCAACCTGAACCTCGGTGTTCCCGGTATTATGTATTTGGGCGGTATTTCCGGACTTACAGCATCATTTATTTATGAGAACGGTAATCCGAACGCAAGCGGTCTTGTTTCGGCTCTTCTGGCCCTTATCTCCGCTTTCGTCTTCTCCGCTCTCGGCGGATTGCTATACAGTTTCCTGACGATCACGCTCAGGACCAATCAGAATGTTACCGGTCTTACGCTTACGATATTCGGCGGCGGACTTGCCAACTTCCTCGGAGGAATGCTCCAGAAATTCTCCGGCGGTGTAGGACAGGTCAAGGTCGGTAAAGCAGCGGATACTTTCGGGATCTATATCAAAAGTATCGCAGGAACGGACACGAGCCACCCGCTCTATGCTATTTTCGGATACGGCTGGCTGACCTATATAGCCATAGCCATCGCGATAGCCATATTCTTCTTCCTGGGCAAGACCCGTACGGGCCTTAATCTCCGCGCCGTAGGTGAAAATCCTGCGACCGCCGATGCTGCAGGAATCAACGTTACCGTATATAAATATCTCGGCACCTGTATCGGAGCCGGTATTTCAGGATTCGGCGGCCTTTATTACACGATGAACTACATCGGCGGAACCTGGGCCAATGACGGTACGATCGAAGCTCTCGGCTGGCTTGCCGTAGCACTGGTAATCTTTGCGACCTGGCGTCCGATAAATGCGGTTTGGGGCGCTTACCTGTTCGGTATTGCCTACTGGGCATATCTGTATATCGCAGGCCTTAACCGTCACACTCTTGAGCTGTTCAAAATGCTGCCTTATGTGGTTACGCTCATCGTGCTCATCTTCGTTTCACTGCGACGCAAGAAAGAAGATCAGCCGCCGGCACATCTTGGATTGCCTTATTTCAGGGAAGACCGTTAACAGTAAAATACCGCTTCACTTACATGCGTCACCGATCATTGCCACTATCATCTGTGGGGAGATGGGCAATGTGATCATCATATAAAAAGGGAGGTAATTTGCCTATGCAGCTTGAACAAAGGAAATTATACTATCGTGAACATGAACATATCTGTCGCAGAAATGATGCCATCGCGCCGGAATTATACGGCGAATACGGTGTGTTCAAGGGTTTGAGAGATCAAAACGGTAATGGTGTTCTTGCCGGACTTACCAATATTTCGAAAGTAACGGCATTTAAATTCGAAAATGGAGAAAAGATCCCCTGTGACGGTGAACTCTGGTACAGAGGATATACCATCAGGCACTTGATCGATTCCCTCGGAGATCACAAGCTTGGATTCGAAAAGATCGCTTATCTGCTTATATTCGGCGAGCTTCCGTCTCCCGAAGAAGAAGCTGATTTCTTCGAGCTTGTCGGCAATTACAGAACGCTGCCCTCCAACTTCACCAGAGATGTCATCATGAAAGCTCCGAGCAGCGATATCATGAACTCGATGACACGCAGCATCCTGACTCTTGCATCTTACGACAAAAAAGCCACGGTCACGACAGTTAAAAATTCCCTTCGTCAGTGCATACGGCTTATCAGTGAATTCCCGTTACTCGCGGTTTATGCTTATCATGCTTTCAATTACTCCGGCAACGCCGACAGCATGATAATCCACAGGCCCGATCCCGCGCTTTCCACCGCGGAAAATATACTTATGATGCTGCGGCCCGACAAACAGTATACGGCCACCGAAGCCAAGGTTCTCGATACCGCCCTGATCCTTCATATGGAACACGGCGGAGGAAACAACTCAACATTTACTACAAGAGTTGTAACCTCTTCGGGATCCGACACATATTCGACGATCGCCGCGGCTATGTCTTCGCTTAAAGGCCCCAAGCACGGCGGAGCCAATATCAAAGTCATGGAAATGATGGATGATATACGTGCTCATGTTTCGGATCACTCCGATCGTGATGAAGTCAGTGCTTACCTTTCGAAGATCCTCGACAAAGAGGCTTTTGACCAGAAAGGTCTGATATATGGTATGGGTCATGCGGTCTACTCTCTCTCCGACCCGAGAGAACGCATCTTCAGAGGATTTGTTGAAGAGCTTGTAGCCGAAAAAGGCCGCGAAAAGGACTTTGATCTGTATCTTGCCATCGAAGAGCTGGCCCCGAAGCTTATTGCGCAGAAGCGCAAGATCTTCAAGGGCGTCAGCCCCAACGTGGATTTCTTCAGCGGATTCGTTTACGAAATGCTCGGTATTCCGAAGGAACTGTTTACCGCAATGTTTGCGATCGCCAGGATCGTAGGCTGGAGTGCACATCGTATCGAAGAGCTGATCTGCATGGACAAGATCATACGTCCGGCATATTATAGTGTAATGCAGGAAAAGGAGGAACCTTAAAATGCCCTGGTGTCCTAAATGTAAGAATGAGTATCAGGATGGCATAACAATGTGTGCCGATTGCAACATCCCGCTTGTTGACGAATTACCCAATGATGAAGACTATAAAGCGGTCGCGTTCATCGAAGAAGAGGAACTCGCCGGCAAGCTGAAGGAATATCTCGAATTCAGTTCCATCAATGCGATCGTTGATTATGATGAAAAAGAAGAAAGCTATGCGGTTAAAGTTTCACCCGATGATTACCAGGAAGCCAGAGTTGCTTTTCAGGCATTTTATCGTGTCGAAAAGAGCCGTGAAGCAGCAATGGATATCCTGACCGGTGCCAATGACGGGTCCGAAGCGGACGAAAACATTTCCGAAGCGCTTGACGGAATAGAAGAAGAGGATCTCAACGAGGACGAGAAACGTCTTCTCGCCCAGGCAATCGTTTCCGAACAGGTTTATAAGCCCGCCGAAGTTTATGTGACCAAATCCGATGAAAGCAAGGACATGTTCTCCACAGCATTGACTTTCTTAGGATTTGCGGTAGCACTGCTCATCCTTCTTGTTCTCAGCCTGACCAAAGTGATCGAAGCGTTCAGCAATACCGCTTCTCTCGTAACGATAGGCGTTCTTGCCGTAGGATGCTGTCTTGTAGGCATCAATGCGGTCAAGCGTTCCAAGAAAGCCGAGATCGCATCGCATGATGAAGAAGAACTTACCGAAAAGGTCAAGGCATGGATGGATGAAAACATCACCGATGACACATTTAAAGAGCTCGATGCCGAAGAATTATCCGAAGAGATCCTCTATCTGAAGCGGGCCGAGATAATACGTAATCGGCTTAATGAAGTATTTCCCGGAATGAATGATGATTTTGTTGATGCGTTGATCGATGATTTCTATGATGTCCGCTTTGCATCGGAGGGCGACGTAAGTTCCGAAGATAACGAAGAAGACGAAGAAGTTTAAAATAAGCCGACGGTCACTATAATGCGTGACCGCCGGCTTATCTTTTTAGGGGATATTTATTAATTTCGTTGACAATGTTTTGCTTAATTATTATTCAGGGAAAGCTGCCGGGAAAAATTGTATATTTTTCTGTAGCAGTCCCTCAGTTAAGGTTCGATATTACCTTAACACGACACTCCAGTTTACGTCCGTTGACCATAGCGTATACCGTTGTTGTTCCGAGTGCCTTGGCCGTTACCTGACCGTTTCTCATTTCAGCTATCTCCTGGTTCGAAGTACCCCATCTGACTGTCAGCTTGGTCTGCGACCCGCCGTCGATCTCGAGGTTCAGGAGCAGCTTCTCGTACTGGTACAGAGTAACCGAAGTTTCGCTCAGTCCTACAACATATACCGTTACGGTACCCTTCTTGCCTGACTGTGTCATCAGGGTTATCGTAGCAGTTCCGACCTGGCGGGCGGTTATACGTCCGTTGGCGTCTACTACGGCTACCGAAGGATTGTCGGTACTCCAGGTGTAACTCTCGGTAATATTGCCCGGTGTAAATGTTGCAACTACGTTCTTGGACTCTCCCGCTGTCATGATCAGCTCGGAATTATCAAATGTAACGTTCGAAGCATATACCGGATTGCTTACCTTAACGATGACCGTAGCCGTAACATCCGGATCGTCCGGTGCCGCTGCTATTACGGTTGTTGTTCCGGCCTTAAGTCCCGTGATCCTGCCCTTCTGGTTAACCACAGCTATCGAAGTATCGTTGGAAGTCCATGTGGGCTGATATGTTGTAACATTCGGCGATGTAGTGAATTCGATCTGTTTCGATTCACCTACGATCAGCTCGATATATGTCATCTCCGGATCGATATCGATACTGTCGGTCGCGCTGAATACGGTCAGTTCACATTCTGCGTACTCTCCGCTTCCGTCCATTGCCGTAACGATTATCATACATTTTCCGACGCTGACACCCGTTACATATCCCTTTTCATTGACCGTAGCTATGCTCCTGTCAGAAGACGACCATGTAACGTTCTTGTTGGTTGCCGTTTCTCCCGCTACAGTGGCCTCGAGCTTGATCCTCTTGCCTACTCCGACCTCGGCCTGATCCTGTATGAATACATCCGTTACACGCTCAAGTACGGTAACTATACAATAGCTCATGTATTCGCCGTCGACCGAAACGCACTTGATCAACGTGGTACCGCCCTTCAGACCTTTTACTTTACCCCTGTCGTCGACAGAAGCAATGTCGGACTTCGAGGACGTCCACGTGACTGACACATCCGAAGCCGTTTTGGGCTCGATCGTGGCTACAAGCTCAAGTTCATCGCCGACATAGATCTCAGCTTCGTTGGAATTGAGCTTCAACCCCGTAACCTGCTGGGAAACCGTAACATTGACATATGCCGTCATACCCGCGGCAGTCTTGGCGATGATAACACAATTGCCTTTGGCCTTTGCGGTGATCTTACCTCTGCTGCTTACCGTTGCAACCTTCGAATTGCTAGACTCAAACGCGATCTCATCCGAAGAATCCGCCGGAGTCAGGGTAGCTTCAAGATTATAAACATCACCGACGTTCATCTGCAGCGAAGTAACATCAAGTTTTATCGATGTCGCGTTACGCATTACCGTAACGGTACACATCGTAAATAAACCGGTTCCGTCCGTAGTCTGAACGGTGATTACGGTCGATCCGACGTTCTTGGCCGTAATATAGCCCGACGCGTCGATCGTAGCGATCTTGGAGTCAACCGTATTCCATTTCAGATTAACGTTGGATGCATTGTCGGGTTTGATCGTATAGGTGATCCTGTGCTTCTCGCCGACAAACATCAATATATCTTTTTCATCAAGATTGATCGCCGTAACTCCCTGCAGAACAGTGAAGGTACACTGATCCATCTTGCCGTTCTCGGTAGTTACCGTAATAACCGCCGATCCGGGTTTAACAAGCTTAACTTTACCATTATCATCCACGGTAACGATCTTCGGATTGGATGAAGACCATTTCAATTTCTGGCTGCTCGGAAGCGAAGGCTTGCAGGTCGCATACAATTGATAGAATCCCGTCGTGATCGGTAATGTAACTTCCTTATCCGATAATGTTACCGACTGGATCTCCTGGATAACCTTGATGATCTTGGTCGCAACGATCGAATTCTCTTTATTGAGAGCGGAAACAACAACCGTACCTTCCTTAACACCGGTAATGGTCATCGAAAGCGCCGAAGTATCGGCTACCGATGCGATCGTCTCGTCCGAACATGCCCATACGAGCTGTATTCCGTTCAGTTTCGGTGATATTGTAGCCGAAATGGTCAGGTTATCTCCCACAAGACAATAGTCCTGCTTGGCCGTAAGTTCTATCTTGTTGACCGAATCGATAACCTTGATACGGCATCGTGCCTGTTTCGTAACTCCTCCGACCTTGATCCTTACGGTAACATTTGCATCGCCGACACCCACTGCGGTCACAAGACCGGTGTCATCAACGGTTACTACACTTCCGTCACTCGTTGACCACTTGATGTCGCCCTGATAAGGGTTCGGTGCGGTCAGTGTCAGCTGCAATGTGGATCCGAGAGGCATAGTCTCCGAAGTATTGCTCAAAGTGATACCGTTAACTACCTTAACATTGACAAGGATATCATTGCCGTCAAATCTGATAGCTGCCGATGAAGAAGCATATACTCCGAAAGTATCATTGATTATCTTATCACTTACCTTGCTGACTCTGACGGTCGTTTCTCCGATTCCCGCAGCTTCAACGACACCGTCGTTAAGACCTACCTTGGCGATCTCTATGTCCTCAGAATAGAATCTGAAAGCGCCGTCGGGCAGGTTAGAGTTGCTCAGCAGATCAAATGTATCAAATACATTATCATTATAATAGTTCATAATGATCGATTTGGTCGGGAAATTGAGAGGAACAACGATCGTAATACCCATATACTGGATATTGCAGGCCTTGAGTCCGCCGGTACCTTTTCCGTATGTCTCCAGGAGACGGCTCGCCGTAGCGTCCTTTACCGGTATCGCGGTCAGGTGATATACGCCGGCCGGAAGGTTATTCAGGATAACTCTTCCGCTCGATGAGCTTACTTCCATTTTGTCGGCATACTTCTTGGTAATGTCCTTCTTGACATCCGCAGTATCTCCCTGGTAGAGTTCCCACCTCAAAGTGTCTGCGTAAGCCGCATTGGACTGGATGATTATCTGTTCCTTGGTAGGATCGGTAACGACCGTATATTTTGTCTGATAATCGGTCGTATAATCCACCATATATGACTGGGGAACGACAACAACGTTGAATTCCAGCGAATCATTGTCATTTCTCTTCTCATTGACAGTTTTAGTCGTAACCGTAACTCGGGCAAATCCCGCCGAGATCGCGGTGATCATACCGGTCAGCGAATCTACTTCGACAACCGACGGATCCGAGGATTCCCAAACAAGCGCGGTTCCGGGATTCTCAAGATCGGCCGGATCGACATCACTCGGTACAAATCCGGATTTACCGGCGGCTTTCGCTTCTGCCGTATACTGATAATCAACATACCGCAGCTTTCTCAGATAATGGTACCCTTCGGGGAAATCCGATGACTCCTTCGTATACATCTGAAGCGTTCGGTTTTCCTCACCTTCGCCGTTCTGGGCGATCAACAGACCATAATACTGCCCCGAGGCGTTGTTGACCATGATATTGTTATTGCCGTTTTCCTCATTGTCCGACCATTCAAGCGGAACATAGATAGAACAATAAGCTACGGCACTGTAGATCGTACCGTTGGTATCGCGCAGGGATACACTGAGTCCCGAATAACCCGGAGACAGTATTTTCAGCTTAACGCTGCAGGTATCGTCATCCTGTGTGTCGATCTGCACGATATTATCATTACTTACCATCCACGTAATGGCAGTTCCGGATGCTATACCGGCACTCGACCTTAAGACGATCGAAAGCGATCTGTCAGATGTACTGTAGAGTGAATAGTCAATTACTCCGCCGTCCGAGATCGAAGCGGTACCCATCAGGAATGAATAATATACCGTTTCTTCGGCACTTGCTTTTCTTACATCGTTTATCTTCTCTGAAACGAACGTCGAGACAGACGAAACAAGGCTTGAAAACCATGACCCGTCATTTTCAAGGGGTGCAAGATCCGCAAGCAGCATTGCCGTGATCGCAAGCATGGCAAAGATTTTTGTTATTCTCCTTTTCATAGGCATCCTCCGCCAAACGATAGTGTAAAATACTATATAGTATTATATCGGCAAATAATGACACAATATTAACAGTTATATGTCAATTCGTGGTTACTTTTCGATCAGATCAAACATATTTTGGACACAAAAAGTAACCCTGTGCTTAATAAAGAAAAAGGAACGAAATATTCGTTCCTTTATCATGCAAATATCAGCTTTCCTGATCCTTTGTCTTGTTCCATTCTTCCGAAGATGCGGGTGTATCGGTGAAATACTCGTCAACGATAAGTCCGATCATCTGCTTCTTCATATAGACATCAAAACAAAGCATCGCAATAAAACTAAAACGCTGCAATAATTCTCTCTGCTCCGGATCCTCAATCTCCTCAAACGAAACATGTGATTTCTCAAGTTTTCTGATAACATCACGTGTAATGATGCCGGTCTGATCCTTCTCTATCCCGAAGATTACCTTGTAGATCCCTTCAAAATCGATCTCTGCCGGTTTGTTGAAGAAATTGTCGGTAAGTGGCTTCAGGATTGCTTTCGTATCGCTGATCGAGAGGATATTTTTCAGATAGTAAATAAACAGGAGCATATACATATGATCCTTGGTATACTTCTTCTTCTCGGGCGACGGGAGCAGATTGTTCTTGGTATAATTGTTGATCATGGTCTTGGTCAGAAGCTTGTCGTCACTGAAACGCTTGGATGATTCAAGATACTCATCCATAAACTTCGTGACCTGATCCATGTACAGTTCGATATTCGGAACCTCGCCCGGCTGCACGTAATTGATCGTGCGCATCTTGGCGATTATCGATTCAATATATTCGTTGCGTTCAGACATACAAACCCAAACTGCGGAAGGTTATCCGGTTATTCCGTAACGGTACCCTCTTCCGCACTCTCTTCCTCTTCATCATCAAAATCGTCGAAATCATCAAAATCGTCATCGTCAAAGTCCTCAAGATAATCGGGCTTCTTGATGCAGAAATGATATACTGCATAAGCGATAGCAGCTACAGCAGCTATACAGCCGATAATGCAAAGAATGACAACGATGGGATTTTTACCTTTCTCTTCGGTTGTTTCTTCGATTATTACAGGCTGCTCGGTCTTTTTGAACATATGTCCGATCTTCGCTCCGGCTACGATATCGGCGATCTTTCCCTTAATATCTCCGGCATTGATACTCTCAAGCTTATCCTTACATTTGTCAAAACACAGCATAATTGTCATCCTTTCGTTAAAAAATAATGGTGAAGACATCGCATCTTCACCATTGATAATAACATATTTATAAAAAAATGTAAATTCTTTTGTTTCTTTTTTGTGAATAGTTTTAATTCATTCTCATTCCTGTTTTTCGTTTTCCTTACTGTTTTTCTTGCCAGAAAGGATGATATTTACGAAAATGCCGAGGATAAGAGCGGTAGCTACCGTAGTGATCGTAACTTTTCCGAAGTTAAGCGAAAGTCCGCCGATTCCTGCGATCAGGATGGTCGATGCAGTGAACAGGTTTCTGTTGTCGTTAAGATCAACAGGCTGGAGCATCTTAAGTCCCGAAACAGCGATGAATCCGTACAGAGCCATACATACACCGCCCATTACACATGAAGGGATCGAGCTCAAGAACGCAACTACCGGTGTGATGAACGAGATCACTATCGCAAGGATTGCGGTAATAAAAATGGTGAAAACCGAAGCATTTCCGGTGATCGCTACACACGCTATCGACTCACCGTATGTTGTATTGGGACATCCGCCGAAGAAAGCACCTGCGATCGAGCCAACGCCATCACCCAGAAGAGTTCTGTGAAGTCCGGGATCGGTGAGCAGATCTTTCTCTATTATCGAAGAAATATTCTTGTGGTCTGCTACATGCTCGGCAAATACTACGAATGCAACGGGAATATAAGCAGCTGCTATGGTTCCGACATAAGCTCCGGTGATATCGCCGAATCCGTCGAAAGCCTTTACAAATGTAAACTCGGGAAGTGAAATGAAAGTCGAAACAGAAACGCCGCCTTCCCAAAGTGCCGTGATCTTGCTGAAATCACAGATCTTAAGGGCTGTAGTGTCGGTAGCATAACCGATCGCAGTAAGGATCGCAGCAGTTGCGAAACCAACCAGGATACCTATAATGAAGGGGATCAGACGGATCTTCTTGGAACCGTATACCGAACAGAGCGTTACAACAATAAGAGTTACAAGACCGCAGAAGATTGCGACAAGCTCATGGCCGCCCGCATTGGCGGTTTTCAGATCGCCAACGGCATTGCCCGCAAGTGAAAGACCGATGATCGCTACCGTAGGTCCGATAACAACCGCAGGCATCAGTTTGTTGAGCCAATTTACACCGGCGGTCTTAACTATTATGGCGATCACTACATAAACCAGGCCGGCGAACGCCGCACCGATCAATAATCCGACAAATCCGGCCGCAACAGTGACCGCTCCCGCAAAAGCAGCACCCATCGAGCCTAAGAATGCGAAGGATGAACCAAGGAATACCGGGCTCTTCCTCATTGTGAAAAGAGTGTAAATGATCGTTCCGACGCCTGCACCGAACAATGCTGCTCCGATACTCATGCTCACTTCACCGACACCCTCATATGTACCGGAAATGATCATCGGAACTGCGATCGTTGCCGCCATGATCGCAAGCAGTTGCTGGAAAGCAAATACGAGCGCCTGGCTGAAACGGGGTTTAGCGTCAACATTGTAAACAAGTTTCATGATTGTTATCCTCCCGCAAAAATATTAAATTTTCCTAAAACCATCTTTCAAATTTAATCAGATTTGAGGTGTAATGTCAAGACGATTATCGATACAAAAATATTTTTTTATGAACTATATTTTTTATGAACTTTACAATGAACAAACTTTCGGGTATACTTGAAAATGTTACGATTTCAGATTCAAAGCAGCATTTTTATTTGCTTGAAATGCAGTATTTTACGGAGGTTTTATCTCATTTAATGAACGATCTGCTTGATAAACTCAATGATATGCAGCAACAGGCTGTCCTGCATGATACCGGTCCGCTTCTCATCCTCGCCGGAGCCGGTTCGGGCAAGACACGTGTGCTGACACACCGCATCGCTTATCTGATACGCGAACTCGGAGTCAGCCCCTATCAGATCATCGCCCTTACCTTTACCAACAAAGCGGCGGGCGAGATGAAAGAACGTGTTGCCTCCATCGTCGGCGAAGGAGCCGAAAGCGTCTGGGTGAGCACATTCCATTCATCCTGCGTCCGGATCCTGCGGCGTTTTATAGATACCATAGGCTATGACAGAGCATTTACCATATACGATTCCGACGACAGCAAGAGTCTGATGAAAGAAGTCTTCAAATATCTGAACATCGACTCAAAACAGCTCAAGGAAAAAGCGGTACTGGCCGTCATCTCGCACGCCAAGGACGAGCTCGTAGGCCCCGAAGTATATGCCAAAGACGCGCCTTCCGATGCGATAAACAGGAAGATCGCGGCATGTTATACCGAATATCAGCGCCGTCTCAAGGCCAATAATGCTCTCGATTTTGACGATCTGATCTTCAAGACCGTTGAACTGTTCCAGAATAACCCCGATGCCCTCGAATATTACCGCAGGCGTTTCCGCTATATCATGGTCGATGAGTACCAGGACACCAATCATGCCCAGTTCGTGCTCATTAAGCTTCTTGCGCACCATGTGAACGATGAAGGGGAGATCGAAAAGAACCTCTGCGTAGTAGGCGATGATGATCAGAGCATTTACCGTTTCAGAGGCGCCGACATCCGCAATATCCTCGATTTTGAAGATGTTTATCCAAATGCGGTCGTGATCCGTCTTGAACAGAATTACCGTTCGACCGGCAATATCCTCGATGCCGCGAACAATGTGATCCATAACAACATCGGCCGCAAGGACAAGACCTTATGGACCGCCAATCCTACCGGCGAAGTAACGGAAGTTACATGTTACGAGAATGACAATGACGAAGCTGCGGGCGTTGTCAGTGACATCATTTCCCGATGTGATAATGAAGGCTACTCTTACAAGGATTTTGCGATCCTGTACCGTACCAACGCACAATCCCGCGCATTTGAGGAACGCCTGATATACCGCAATGTTCCCTACAGGATCATCGGCGGCCAGAATTTCTACCAGCGCAAAGAGATCAAGGATATGATCGCCTACCTCAAGGTAATAGACGGCAGTCTCGATTCGCTGGCGGTAAAAAGGATCATCAATGTGCCCCGCCGCGGGATCGGCCTCGCCTCGATCGACAGGATCGACGCTTACGCAACTGAGCATGACATCTCATTTTACGAGGCCATGAAGAATATCGAATTCATCCCTCAGGTAGCACGTGCCAAGGCTGCGGTCAATTCATTCGTCAGCATGATAGAAGTACTGCGCGGCAAACTGGCCGGCGGCGAGTATTCCATAGCCGATCTTATCGACGAGATCCTCGAAGCCACCGGATATATCGATTATCTTTCCGAAGACGACGAGCCTTCGAAGGTTGAGGAACGTATCGAAAATATTAACGAACTTATTTCGAAAATGACCGCCTGGGCGGACGAACAGGAAGATGAGGATGCCGCACACGACCTTAAGAATTTCCTTGATGAGATCGCGCTCGTTGCCGATATCGACGGATATAGCGAGGATTCGGATGTGGTCGTTCTTATGACAATTCACAGCGCCAAGGGACTTGAATTCCCCAACGTGTACCTTGTAGGCATGGAAGAAGGCCTGTTCCCGAGTTATATGTCGATCAATGCGGACAATCCCGCGGACGAGATCGAGGAAGAACGCCGGCTGTGTTATGTCGGGATCACCCGTGCAATGCAGCATCTGAAAATGTCATACTGCAAGCAGCGTATGATGCGCGGCGACATCCAGTTCAACAAGGTTTCAAGATTTATCAAGGAACTGCCTCGCAACCTTATCAAGATGTCGGGTAATCAGCACAGCGGAAGACTTTCGGACACATCGTTCAGCAGCAAGAGCTATTCGTTTGAGAATCCACGCTCTGATAGATCCCGTCCGGACTCATATGCATCGAGATCCGGTTCCGGCGGCTCGTATCCCGCTTCAAACACCGAGCTGCCCGGAATACGTTCGGGAGGTTCCTCGGCCGATGCCTCGAAACTCTCCGATTTTCTGCGTTCCAATCCTTACGCCGAGAAGCATAAGCTTCCGCCCGCAGGCTTATCTGCTGTTGCGGACCTCGGATTCGGAATCGGCGATACCGTAAGACATTACAAGTTCGGAGAAGGTGTTGTTACCGATATTGTAAAAGGCGGAAAAGATTACGAAGTAACAGTCAATTTCCCCGTCGGCACCAAGAAGATGCTCGCTTCATTTGCGAAGCTGGAGAAGGTCTGAAAGACTGATGATTTGACATTATATGTGTTTAGAGATATAAACATAGTAAAATGCCAAACAGGTTTTACCAAATAACAGACCAATAAAAGAGAAATTACAGAACGATTATGCATCAGGAGGATATCTAAAATGAAAGCATCAAAAGAAACATTGTGCCTCACCGGAGGCTACAAGCCCACTCAGGGAGAGCCCAGACAGGTTCCCATCATTCAGAGTACCACATTCAAGTATGATACATCTGACGGCATGGGCAAGCTCTTCGATCTCGAGGCTTCGGGATACTTCTACACCAGGCTCCAGAATCCGACCAACGACCACGTAGCACAGAAGATCTGCGAGCTTGAGGGCGGATTCGCCGCAATGCTCACTTCCTCGGGGCAGGCAGCAAACTTTTACGCAATATTCAACATCTGCGAATGCGGTGATCATTTTATCGCCTCCTCTTCAATATACGGCGGCACCTACAATCTGTTCGGCGTAACCATGAAGAAAATGGGCATTGAGTGTACCTTTGTTGACAATGATATCACTCCCGAAGAACTTGACAAGCTCTTCCGCCCCAATACCAAAGCAGTATTCGGTGAGACTATCACCAACCCTACCGTATCGATTTTCGATATCGAGAAATTTGCGAAAGCAGCCCATGACCACGGTGTTCCGCTCATCATGGACAATACCTTCGCAACCCCGATCAACTGCTGCCCTATTGAATTCGGCTGCGACATCGTGACCCATTCCACCACAAAATACATGGACGGCCACTCGGTAGGCGTTGGCGGATGTATCGTGGACAGCGGCAATTTCGACTGGATGGCGCATAAGTACAAGTTCCCGGGCCTTACCACTCCCGATGAGAGCTATCACGGCATCATCTACGCCGAGAAGTTCGGCAAGGCAGCCTATATCACCAAGGCTACATCGCAGCTCATGCGTGATTTCGGTTCGATCCAGTCTCCCATGAACGCATTCTATCTCAACGTAAGCCTCGAATCGCTCGCCGTACGTATGGCACGTCATTGCTCAAGCGCGCTGAAAGTAGCGAAATTCCTTGAATCTCAGGAGAAAGTTGCATGGATCAGATATGCCGATCTCGAGAGCAGCCCCGAGCATGCCCTGCAACAGAAGTACTGCCCGAAAGGCACCTGCGGCGTTATCGCCTTCGCAGTCAAGGGCGGCCGTGAAGCAGCGATCCGCTTTATGGACAGCCTTCACTTCGCATTTATCGAGACTCACGTTGCAGATGCAAAGACCGCACTGCTCCACCCCGCAAGCCATACTCACCGCCAGATGAGCGACGAGCAGCTCCGTGAAGCAGGCGTAGAGCCCGATCTGATCAGATTCTCGGTAGGCCTTGAAGACCCCGACGACATCATCGCGGACCTCAAGCAGGCGCTGGAGAAGCTGTGAGACAATTTCACTCAATATCGCAAAAGAGAGCCGCCACTTTCATAGTGGCGGCTCAATTCAATTCATCACTCGTAATATTCTATTCCCGTCTCGACCAGTTCCTTGGTCTTTATCGAATAAAGGTAACCGTTCTCGGCATAGAAGTTCTCATTTTGAGGATCGCAGTTAAAATATACCACAGGTTTATAGAAAACTATGCTGTTATCATCCTGTCTGATACCGATATATTCCTTGCGATAAGCCCATTGGTCGTTCATCTTTATGCTGCTGATATAACGGTTGAGATTGATCGTGAATGTAAGCTTTTCAAAAGATATCGGAGCATCGTAGAGAGACTCATCTTCGCCCTCATATTCGACTAAACAGCCGTAAAGAGGACTCTTCTTCATATATTCCTGACGTGCGGCTTCTGCATCTTTCCAGGCTTGGGTTCCCTCTTCAAGCGGCTTGCCGTACGGCCCCGTCCACTCTTCAAAACCATCATCAAGTGGCTTCTGGTAAAACTCGAACATGCTCGGGTAATAGCTTCCCAATGATGTGATCTTTTCATCATGGTCGGTAACGTCCGGAATGTTGACAGTGAGTCCTTCTTCGGTTCCGTCCCATTTATATCCCACAACGTTTCCCTCACGGCTCCACTGTCCGATCTCGATCGTTAAGTCTCCCACAT
>JAFZNE010000023.1 GCA_017553035.1 Lachnospiraceae bacterium | reverse complement strand
TCATTTAAATGAAAACAGGAAAGTTTTATTTTCTGTATCTAGTGCAGCTGGTCATGATCGGGATCTTTGCGCTGGTGCTTCTCGGATACAGCATTAAAACAGGGGAGAGGGATTATTTTGAAAACGAGATGTTCAGTAAGAATGTCAGGGGGCTGCAGATGTCGGATCCAAGGCTTAATGAAGAGGTGAATTTCACTCCTCCGCAGATCGTTGGTGAAAGGTATATGATCTGGAGATATCTTTCCTATGGGGAGAGTGAGATCGTCCGGGGTATTTTCGGAACGGATGATATATTCGGGTTTTCTTCGCTGATCGGACAGGGACGTTTTTTTACCACACAGGATTACACCGGCAGGACAAGGACCGCGGTACTGGGAGATACTTCGGCGGCCAACACTGTCGAACATGGCGGAAAAAAGTATTATGTGTATAACAATACCGAATACGAGGTGATCGGAACATTTGCGAAGCAGAATAATACTGCAGACAGGGCGGTTTTTCTGAACCTGAACGCTCTTGACGCGGAGATCGATCAGACGGCGGGTATTTACTATGTTGACGCGGCCGACAGCGCAACGGCCGGTAAAGTGATCGACAGGATCAGAGCCGATGTGAACGGAGCATTTACGATCAATGATGTCGAATTTGAACCTCATGTATCGATCGTTCTGGGGAAAATGCAGTACACCCTTCTGTTTTTCAGCAGTATCTCGGTCTTACTCTGCCTGGTCATAACAGGTATTTTCCTTGTAACGGGGCAGCGCTATAAGATAGCGGTCAGAAAGCTTTGCGGGATGACAAAGAAGGATTTCCTGCTGTTGTACGGAAAACTCAATCTGGTGGTAGGCGCTGCGGCTTATAACCTTATTTTCGCAGCCGCATATCTGCTTTCACATGTTCTGAAAGTATCGATAGTTGCGAATATCAGACTTGAACCGGAGCATTATATCCTTACGGGAATATTGTTGTTTGCAATAGGCGTATGCAATACATTATTTACATCAAAAATGTGCGATGACGTAGACATCAGCTGTGTCTTAAAAGGAATTTAGAAAGGAGTTGAGTAAATATGATCGGAATAATATTGCAGGAGCTGAAAAACACGATGATCGGGAACAAGATGATCTTCATCCTTTCCGTACTTGCTTTTACATGTGCCTGTATCGGAATAAACGCCAGCCTGACCGGTCTTATGATCAATGCACGGGAAAAGGAGGCAGTGGAAGCCAGCTTCAGCGGCAAGACCACATACCGTATTGCCATGGACGGGGACAGTGACACATATATGCGCGTGTTCGGTAATAAAAATACAGGAAAGATCAAAGCTCTGTTCAATGATCTGACCGCTGATCCGCATTTTAAATACAGGTATACAAGTGAGAATGTAATGGATTTCTTCGATCCTGGAGGGAATGTTTCCGCGGAAAGCGTTTTTCCTGCATTTAAAGAAGAATTCCGTGCCGGATATGAAAATGGTACCGCTGTTTACGATGAAGACTACCTGGTGCTCAAGGCAATCTATGCGGATAGGGATTTCTGTACCGAAACAGGTGTGAAAATAGCAGACGGACAGGCTTTTGAGGCGGATGACTTCATGATCGGATCAGCAGATAATTTAACAGTGTCTGTTCTGCTCGGTTCCGCATACAGGGATCTGTATAAAACAGGAGACCGTATACCTTATGCACATTTGGGAACTACGGATCCTGTAACTTTGGTAGTGACGGGATTTCTGGATGCGGGCAGCTATTATTATGATAACAATGCGATAAAGACCATACTGGACCGGTATATGATAGTTCCGGCTGTCGAAACTTCGTACGATGGGATGAAGCCTGACGGAAGTTATGATGATCTTTCGCATGCAGCCTACGATACGATGAAGCTGATCGGAGGAAGGATCATTTGTGAAAACGCCCGGGCGGGCAATGTGAAAAATGAGATCGAAGAAATATTTAAACGGAACGGTTTCTCGGAACTCAGGCTCGATGCAGAAAGCGAGGGTTTTGCGCAGTATCTTGATTCTTCAAGGGAGAGTGCGGCCTTAAGTCTTGTGATAACGGTATTTATCATTATTATGATCTCGTTGATGATCTGCATCAGGACCGTATGCCGCATCATCAAAAACAGGAAGAAGTACAGCATTATGATGCTGAACGGTATAACAAAGATGAAAATGATGCTCATACTGACTGCTGAAACACTGCTGATTTTTGTGTGTTCGGGGATACTCTTCTTCATCCTGAAAACTTTCATTCCCGACACTTCCCCGTTCGACCTGGGACTTAACGATCATTCCTTTCCGGTCATTGCCGGAGTCATGCTGATACTGCTGATGTTCATCGGGATATTTGGAGTGCGCAGGGTATACAGGGTCGATATGAGCACAGTGCTGAGAGAGCACGAATGAAGATATAAAACAGGAAAGGATATGCATAACATGGAACTGCTCAGATTACAGAAAATCACCAAAACATACGGAACAAAGAAAAAAGTGAGGGCGCTGAACGGCTTCGATCTGACTGTGAACAAGAATGAAATGCTTGCGATCATGGGACGTTCGGGATCGGGCAAATCGACCGTTCTTAACATAATCGCCGGGATCGACAGGCTGGAAGGAGGTAAATACTATTTTGAAAATACCGATATGTCGACAATGACAGGCGACCGGATGACCAGGTTCAGACGGGATAAGATCGGAGTTGTATTCCAGCATTTTGCGCTGATCGACGAATATACGGTCTACAACAATATCGCGCTCCCACTGAAGCTGTCGAAATGCCCGGATGCAAAGGCAGACAGCATGATCCGGGAGGCCGCCGGAAAGCTGGGAATAACATCGCTGCTATCAAAGAATCCCAGGGAACTCTCGGGCGGCGAAGCACAGCGTGCCGCGATCGCACGCGCGATCATCACTGAGCCCAAAGTGATCCTGGCAGACGAACCGACAGGCGCATTGGATGAAGAGAACGGAAAGAAGATCATGAATGTATTTCACGAACTTCATAAAAAGGGCAACACACTGATAATCGTAACACACGATCCGTCGGTAGCGGCACAATGCAGCCGCACGATATGCATAAAGGACGGGAAGGTGTGCGGGACGGAATAAACCTCTTCATAATAAAAAAGGAGACTCAATATGAAAAACATGAAAAAAAGGATAATTATCGCAATCGTAACCATGATCTGCATTTTCAGCCTTACCGCTTGCGGTCCGGACAAGGACGCCGGTATGGTAAACGATACCGAGGAAGAAACTGTCGAAGAGATAATTGAGGAAACCATAGTCAGGGAGATCGATACGGATGGTGAAAATCCCGAAGGATCGGAATCAAACGTAATAAGCAGGGAGATCAACATTCCCTGAAAAAATGGGATATTAATATTTCCACAAATCTGATAAAATAAATACAGGAGTTTATCACAAAGAACGTGGGGAAAACTATGAAAAGTAAGGTAATATTGATAACCGGAGCGTCACATACAGGCAAGACCGTATTGGCGTAGAAATTATTGGAAAAATACAATTATCCGTATCTTTCGATCGATCATCTGAAAATGGGATTGATCCGCAGCGGGAACACTGATCTCACACCGGAAGATGACGACAGGCTTACAGATTATCTCTGGCCGATCGTCCGCGAAATGATCAAGACTGCGATCGAAAATCGTCAGAACCTGATCGTCGAAGGCTGCTATGTTCCTTTTGACTGGAGAAAAGATTTCGGTGAGGACTATATAAATTCGGTTGAATTTATATGCCTGGCACTGTCGGATCTGTACATAGACACGCATTTCGACGAGATCAGGCAGCATGGATCGGATATAGAAGAAAGGCTGGATGATTCAGACTGTACGGTCGAAATGCTGAAAGCCGATAACCGGCGCATGATCGAAGGATTTCGGGCAAATGGTGAAAAGATAGTCCTGATCGAAAAGGATTACGAAGATACCCTGCGTCAGTTGATCGGTAAGAATTGCTGAAGTAACGGAGGATATTTATGGATCCCGTCAAAATACTTATCATCGAAGATGATCATATACAGAATGATGTTCTTTCGAATTTTCTGAAGAAAGAAGGTTATGCGGTCGTTTCAGCATACAGTCTTTCCGAGGCGGAGGAACTCTTCGATCCTTCGGTAAAGCTGATAATCCTTGATGTCATGTTGCCGGACGGAAACGGCCTGGATTACCTGAGATCACTCCGAAATATCAGTACCGTGCCTGTTATCGTGCTTACCGCACTTGATGATGATTTTACCAAACTCAAGACCTTCGGCCTGAAAGCCGATGAATACGTCGATAAACCGGTGTCGCCTCTTGTCATGACCAAAAGGGTCAATGCCTTCGTGGAACGTTTCTACGGGGCGAACAACAGGGTACCTATCAGGGGATTCACTTTTGATTTTTCGCGATATACCGTGACTCTGCCCGATGGATCGGAAATTAAGCTTACCAGGAAGGAAACGGATATTATCAGATTTCTGTATGAGGCAAAAGGCAATACCGTTACCCGTGACGCGATCATAACCAATCTGTGGGGTTGTGATTATGAGTCGGAAGACCGGGCGATAGATACGCATATAAAGAATCTTAGAAAAAAGCTGGACCCGGACCTGATACTGACCGTGAAAGGGATCGGCTACAGACTCAACGCATAATTGATTTTTACAGTCATGCCGGAATAAAGCATGAGCTTTATGACCGGTTATGACCGGTAAAATAACTAAGAGGCTGCCTTATGAAGAAGATATTCAAGAACCGCTTTTTTGTAAAAACATTTACTGTATCGCTGATCATGCTGCTTTGCATCACTTTGGCGGCGTATCTTCTTTGCTACCTGCTTCTGCCGGCATTCTACAGGCGCTACAAGATACGGGAGTACGATCAGAAAGCGGGTGTCCTTACACAGCAGCTCGCATCCGTCACCGAAGAGTCCGGGGAAATAGGGCTTCTGAGCACATTTGCCGGCAGGGAGGGCGCCGGGATATCTCTGTATGAGGCTGGGCACAAACTGATCTTCAACCTGCGGGAAAATGTCGGTCTTTCGATGACCCAGGATGTCGGCGCGAGCGAAAATGCAGAGTATTCCCTGGTTATCGATGAAAATGAAAAAGCTTCGCGTATCACTGCCGAATATCCTTACACTAACGGTGCGGGCGAGCAAAGGTTCCTTGAATTTGACATACCCCTCCAGCCGCTTGACGAGGCCAAGGAGATCCTGATAGAGATCTATCCTGTTGCCTGTATTATCTGTATTGCATTTTCATTCCTGCTTTCGATCCTGTTCTCACATATCGTCGTAAAACCTATCAGAAAGATACAGCATACCATACGTGAAATGGCGGAATTGAAGCCGGACGCCCGTATTTCCGATTCGGACGGCGGCGCGTTTGAAGAAATGAGCAGTGATATCAATCTGATGTATTCCGAACTGCGAAGCACGATCCTTGATCTGGAAAAGCAGATAAGGATCACTTCGGATTCGGAGAACAGAAAGATCGCATTTTTGCGGAATGTATCCCATGAACTGAAGAATCCGCTTGCTTCCGCAAATGCGCTGATCGAAGGGATCATTTACAATATTCCCCCTTATTGC